>NZ_JBQQCB010000012.1:0-193580 GCF_052246675.1 Nonomuraea sp. KM90
GGGCATCTCGGGCAGCGTCCTGGACGACCCCACGCAGGACTCCACCCCCGAGCTGCGCGCCGACGACGTCGCCGCCATCCTCGACGCGATGGGGGCGGAGTCCGCCGACCTCTTCGGCAGCAGCGGCGGCGCGGTGACGGGGCTGGCCCTGGTCGCGCGGCACCCCGGCCGGGTGCGTACGCTCGTCGCGCACGAGCCGCCCTCGGTGGAGCTGCTGCCCGACGCCGCCGAGCAGCGGGCCGCGGTGGACGACATGATCGAGACCTTCCACCGTGCGGGGCTGGAGGCGGCCTTCGCGAAGTTCATGGGGAACGCGGGGTTCGGCGAGGGTGACGAGGGTGCTCCCGCCGAGCCGCCCGGGGAGCCTTCGGAGCAGGACCTGCTCGACGGCGCCCAACGCTGGCCGAGCTGCTCGGCACGGTGCCGGCGGAGTTCCCCGGGGATCACGGCGGGTTCATGGGGCAGCCCGAGGAGTTCGCGGAGGCGCTGCGGAAGGTCCTCGCCGGCGGGTGAGCCCGAAGGTCGTCGGGCGACGCGAAGGCCGCCCGACGACGCCGCCCCAGTGCCGCCCCCGGGTGCCGCCTCAGTGCCGCCTCAGTGCCACATCCTGGCGACCCGGGCCGCCGCGGCGCGGCCCTGGGCGTAGCCGGCCTCGGCGCTGGGCGTGCGGACCTCCGGCGCGAGCGGGTTGTCGCCGAACGCGCCCAGCGAGACCGCGTCCGGCTCGATCACCTCGACCGTGCCCTTCAGCCGCGTCCAGGACGGCTCCCCCAGCTCGGGCATGGGGGCCAGCACCAGCACGCGGTCGAACCCGGCCGCGAGGTCGGCGTTCGTGCTCGTACGCACCCCGCCGTCCATGTAGCGCGCCCCGTCGATGGTCACGCACGGCCACACGCCCGGGACCGCGCAGCTCGCCGCGACCGCGTCCACCAGCCCCACTCCCGAGCCGGGTCCGAACAGGCGCGGCTCGCCGGTGCGGGCGTCCACGGCCACGATCACCAGGTCCCGGGCGGGCCACTCGTGCACGGGCAGCCGGGCCTCGATCACCGTGCGCCGTCTGGCCTCGCTGACCGTGGACGCGGCCAGCGCCATCGCGCCGACCTCGCGCCGCTTCACGACGGGATCGAGCGGGCCCTCGTTGATCTGCAGGAGCATGGCCCACAGCTCGTCCATCGGCACCCCGCTGGGCAGCTCGGGAGTCTGCAGCGCGGGGTCGGCCTGCCGGGCCAGCAGGTCGGGCAGCGGCAGGCCGCTGGTGATCTGGGCGGCCACGGTGGAGCCCGCCGACGTGCCGATGATCCGGTCGGCGCCGGTGACGTCCACGCCGCCGTCCGCGAGCGCGGCCAGCACGCCCGTCTCCCAGGCGATCCCGGCGACTCCCCCGCCGCCCAGCACCAGTGCCCGCACGCTCTCGCTCATCAGCCCTCCACGTCGCCGCGACCTCTGCTCTCACGATCCCACCGAGGACGGGCCGATGGTGCGTTGCCTGTGGGTCCCAAGTGACTTCCAAGAGATCGTTCCTAGATTTCTCGTCGCGAGTCCATGAGCGCCGCCGCACGGGCGGCCGGAAGGAATGACGAATGTCGAAGATCTTGATTGACGACCTGCCCTTCGAGGGTGCCGAGCTCACGGACGCCGAGCTGGGCGCGGTGTCCGGCAGCGCCCGGAAGGAGTGGCAGGCCAGCGCCTGGACGCTCAACGACGTGCCCTACGAGTGGTGGCTGATCTAACGGGCGACCCGGCCGGGGTGAGCCGACAGGGCCCGCCCCGGCCCTTTTTTTGGAGTGGGCAGTGATTCTGATCATGAGCGAGCGTGGCGACGGGGCCGCCGAGCGGGTGCTGGCCGCGCTGCGGCGGCGCGGCGCCCACCTGGTGGGCTCCGGCGACGCGGCGGGCCGGTGGCCCGTGTTGTGGTGGGACAACGGCGACTTCCCCGGGCACAGCCGGATCACCGCCGCGTTCGCGGGGGGCGAGCGGCGGCTGCTGCTGGACACCGGCACCGAGCTGGTCGACCTGTCGCGGGTGACCGCCGTCTGGCGCAGCCGCCCCAGCGGGCCCCGCGCGAACGCCGTGGCCGACGCCACCCAGCGGGCGCACGCGGAGCTGCAGGCCGAGGTGCTGCTCGACGGCGTGTGGAGCCTGCTGGACGCCCGATGGCTGCCCGGGCGCCGCGCGGACGAGCTGCGCGCGCACAACAAGGTCTTCCACCTCGCGCGGGCGATCGAACTCGGCTTCACCGTGCCCGACACCACCTACACGAACGATCCCGAACGCCTGGCCACCGCCTTCGACGCGGCCGGGGGACGGCTGGTGGCCAAGCAGATCGCCGCCGAGCGGTTCGAGGTGGACGGGGCGCCGCACCGGGCGTACACGACCGTGATCAACCGCCGCCACCTCACCTCCCGGCACCGGCTCCGGCACGAGCCGGTCATCCTCCAGCCGTACGTGGACAAGGCCGTCGAACTGCGGGTGATCGTCGTCGGGGAGCGGGTGCTCGCGGCGGAGATCGACGCCTCCGACTCTCCGTCGGCGCATGAGGACTGGCGGCACTACGACAACGACCGCGTCAGGTACGGGCCGCACCGGCTGCCCGCCGAGGTGGCCCGGCGCTGCACCCGGCTGGTCGCCGCCGTCGGCCTCACCTACGCCGCCCTGGACCTCATCGTCACGCCCGGCGGCGAGTACGTGTTCCTGGAGCTGAACTCCAACGGAGCGTGGGGGTTCGTCGAACTCTGGGCCGGGCTGCCCGTCAGCGACGCGATAGCGGCCTGGCTCATGGACGGAGAAGAACGTTGACCCGATTCGCCGACGCCCTGGAGTCGGGAACCGAGCTGCTGCGCTCGCTGCCGCGCCGCCGCGCCGGCGTGCCCGACGCGCGCCGGGCCGCCGACGCGTACGCCCGGCGGTATCCGGACGTGCGGGCCCAGCTGATCGTGGATCGGCGGCCCGGCACCCAGGTCGTGGACTACGACCTGGTCCTTGACCATCCCGGCGGCGGCACGGTGGCGTTGACGGCGCCGCCGGAGGACGGGGTGCCGTTCCTGGTCGACCACTCCACGCACTGGGCGGCCGGGCACCTGGTCAGCGTGGACGACGTGGACCTGTCGGTGTCCCAGGCACTGACCATGCTGCGGTCGTTGTCGCGCGGGGGCGCCTCGCCATACCAGGAGATCGTGGACCAGTGCCTGCTGGCCGCGGCGGTGGACGAGGAGGCGCCGGTGGACCCGGCGGATCTGCAGGCCACGGCGGACGAGTTCCGGCGGGGGCGGGGGTTGCACGGCCGGGCCGCGACGCTGGCCTGGATGGCGGCGGCGGGCATGTCGGGGGAGCGGTTCGAGACGTACATCGCGGGAATCGCCCGGCGGCGGCGGTTCCGGCTGGACAAGGAGGCGGAGCTGGCGGGCGCGCATCTGGCCGCCCATCGGGCGGACTTCGCCAGGGTGCGGGCGGTCTGGGCGACCGGGCCGGAGAAGGTGGACCTGGACGGGGAGCCCTCGTCGTACGGGGAGGCGGTGGTGACCGTCGGCACCCGGTGGGAGGGCGAGCTGCCCGAGGCGCTGCGCGGCGCACCGGTCGGCCGGGTGGTCGGGCCCGAGGAGCTGCCCCGGGGCGGGTTCCTGACCGGGCGCGTGCTGTCCAGGAGCCCGGCCGAGGCGGACGCGGAGACGCTGGCCGCCGCGGGGCGGGCGGCGTTCGCCGGCTGGCTGGCCGGACGCCGCGCCGCGGCCCGGGTCGAGTGGCACTGGTCATGACCGGGCGCAGGCGGATCTACCGGGAGGAGGCGCTGCGCGGGCGGGAGCGGGCGCGTACCGGGGCGCGGATGCCACTGGTGATCAGCGGGCCGTCGTTCCTCGCGCTGTGGATCGCGGTGGCGATCGTGCTCGCGGCCGGGATCGCGGCGGTCGTGCCGGCGCTGGGGGCGCTGCGATGATGCGCCGCGTCCCGGTCCTGCTGCAGAACACCGACACCGAGTGCGGCGCGGCCTGCCTGGCCATGGTGCTGTGCCACCACGGCCACCGCACCACCCTGCACCAGGTCTCCGACCGGCTCCAGGTCGGCCGGGACGGGCTGACGGCGAAGGCCGTCGTGGACGGCGCCCGCGAGCACGGGCTCAAGGCGCGGGCCTTCTCCCTGGCGCCGGAGGACCTGGCGCGCGTGCCGCTGCCGGCGGTCGCGCACTGGGAGTTCGGCCACTTCCTGGTCGTCGAGCGCTGGTCGCCCGACCGGGTGGACGTCGTGGACCCGGCGCAGGGGCGGCGCCGGCTCACCGCCGAGGAGTTCGGCGCGGGCTTCACCGGCGTGCTGCTGGTGTTCGAGCCCGGTGAGGGGTTCCAGCGCGGGTCGTCGTCGATGGCGAGCGCGTGGCGGCGGGAGTTCGTCCAGACGTTGTTCCGGCGGCGCAGGGGGCTGCTGGCGCAGATCGTGGCCGCCTCGCTGCTGTTGCAGCTGCTCGGGCTGGCGCTGCCGCTGTTCTCCGGGCTGCTCGTGGACACGATCGTCCCGTCGCGCGGGGCCGAGGTGCTGTCGCTGCTGGGCATCGCGGTGCTGCTGGCGGGGGCGGCCCAGTTCGTGATCGGGTATCTGCGGGCGGCGCTGCTGGTCGCGGTGCGGGCCAGGGCCGACCAGGAGCTCACCGAGGGGGTGGTCGGTCATCTGGTGGCGCTGCCGTACCGGTATTTCACCCGGCGCGGCAAGGGCGACCTGATGACGCGGGCCGCCAGCGTGTCCCTGCTCGGCGACATCCTCACCGGGCAGGTCGTCGCGGCGCTGCTGGACGGGCCGCTCGCCGTGGGCTACCTCGTGCTGGTTTACCTCTGGGACCCCGTCTTCGGGCTGGCGCTGACCGGGGTGGCCGCGGTGCAGACGGTCCTGCTGCTGGGCACCACGCGCCGAATCGCCTCGCTCACCCAGCAGGAGCTGACCGCGCTGTCCGCCTCGCAGAGCAGCCTCATCCAGACGATCAGCGGGATCGAGACGCTGAAGGCGTCGGGGGCCGAGCGGCGGGCCGTGGAGCAGTGGTCGGCGCACTTCACCAGGCAGCTCAACGCCGACGTGCGGAGCGGGCTCACCAGGGGGCTGCTGGAGGCGGCGCTGTCGGCGATCCGGGTGATGGCGCCGCTCGGGCTGCTGTGGCTGGGCGCCTGGCGGGTGCTGGACGGGCAGCTCACGCTGGGCACGCTGATCGCGCTCAACGCCGTCGCGCTCGGCGCGCTGACCCCGCTGGGCTCGCTGATGACGGGACTGCAGAGCCTGCAGCAGGCGGGCGCGCACTTCGACCGCCTGTCGGACATCCTGGCCTCCGAACCGGAGCCGAGCGACGGCATCGAGGTGCTGCGGCTGCGCGGCGCGGTCGAGTTGCGCGACGTGAGCTTCCGCCACGACCCCCGGGGGCCGTGGACGGTGCGGAACGTCTCGGTCGCCATCCGGCCGGGGCAGAAGGTCGCGCTGGTGGGGGCGTCCGGCTCGGGCAAGAGCACGCTCGCCCGCCTGCTGCTCGCGCTGCACACCCCCGTCGAGGGCGAGATCAGGTACGACGGCGTCCCGGCTGCCGAGCTGAACCTGCGTACGCTGCGCCGCCAGTTCGGCGTGGTCACCCAGGACCCCTCGCTGTTCAACGGCTCGATCAGGGACAACATCGCGCTGAACGACCCCGGCGCCTCCCTGGACCGGGTGGTCTCCGCGGCCCGGCTGGCGGCCCTGCACGAGGAGATCATGGCGATGCCCATGGGGTACGAGACGATGCTCACCGACGGCGGCGGCCTGTCCGGCGGCCAGCGGCAGCGCCTCGCCCTGGCCCGCGCGGTGCTGTCGCGGCCCAAGGTCCTGCTGCTGGACGAGGCCACCAGCAACCTCGACAGCGCCACCGAGGCGGTCATCGAGGCCAACCTCGGCGCGCTCGTGCAGACCAGGATAGTGATCGCCCACCGGCTGAGCACGGTCAGGGACGCCGACCTGATCCTGGTGGTGGACTCGGGCCGGATCGTGCAGCGCGGCACCCATGACGAGCTGATGGCCGGAGGCGGCGCGTACGCCGAGCTCGTCGCCGCCCAGACCGTGCTCAGAGCGGGCTGATCAGAGGCCGAGCCGCACGGTGACCGTCACCGAGGCGCCCTCCAGACCGGCCGTCCGCCCGAACCTGAGCGTGCCGCCGGCCAGGAGGGCGTCGCCGTCCAGCACCTCCGCCACCGGCCGGGCCCAGGTCACGGCCAACTCGTCGAGGTCGCACCGGGGGTCGGCGACGGTCAGCTTGGCGGTCCCGCCGGGCCGCTCGCGGAGCAGGACCGCGCACGGGGCGGAGGCGGTCAGGTCGCCGGCCGTCCCCGCGGTCCAGAAGCAGGCCGCCGTGAGTCCCAGCGCGGGCACGTGGACGGCCTGCAGGCGTGCGGTGTTGGCCAGCACCCGCACCCGGCCGGGATCGGCGGCGCGGGCCCGCGTCTCCTCGCGGCTCGCGCCGGGCAGCAGGACGTAGGAGTAGCCCGCCGAGCGCGGATCGACCCCGTGCTCCAGCCAGAGCGTCACGTAGTCGCGGGTCACCCCGCCGCCGGTCCGGCTCTCCCTGAGCGTGCGCAGGGCCTGCCCGCCGGGCACCAGGTAGCCGCCGTGACCCTCGACGTGCGCCCACCCCGCCTCCACGGTGAGCTCCGCCCCGGTCCTGCGGTTGTCCACGACCGTCTCGACGGCCGCGCCGTCCCCGCCGGTGATGCCCGCGCCCAGGCAGACCACCGCGTCGTCCAGGAAGAACCACGACTTGAACGCCTCCATCGTGCTCTCCAGACCGCTCAGGTGCTGGCCGACGGCCGCGTACGTGCCGTCGGTCGCGCCGCCCACCCAGCGCCACGGCGTGCGGGTGTCGCCCCAGGCCGCGCCCGCCCCGTCGGGCAGCCGCCGGGTCGAGACCGTCGTGCCCGGCAGCCGGTAGGGGTCCACGGTCGGCCAGAAGGAGTCGGAGTAGTGGTCGCCGTGGCCCTCGGCCCACCAGTAGAGCATTCCCGAGCCGGTGTGCCAGCCGCGCAGGTTCTCGCCGTTGCCGTGCTCGTAGTGGCCGATCCGGTGCGAGGCCATGCTGAGCGCCGCGCACCAGCCCGGACCGCGGTGCACGGCCCTGGCGCTCATCGGCAGCAGCCGGTGCCCGAGCGGCTCGGCCGCCGCGGGCACGGCGTCGTCGTCCATGATCGCCGCCAGGCGGGTGTGGAAGGCGGGCCCCGCCTGCGCCGGCATCGACCGGTACGTGCCGCGCGCCGCCCACCCCTTGACCATGGCGTGCCAGCGCGCCCGCTGGACCGGCGGGGCGCTCTCCCCCAGCAGCAGCACCGCGGCGGCGATCTCCCGCCCGCGCTCGTGGTCGCCGAAGGGCCGCCGGCCGATCCCCCTCCCGCGTACGAGGTCCATGCAGGCCCCGTCGCGGACGAAGGGCGCGAACGACCGCTCGACCAGGTCGAAGACGCTCCGGTCCGCGATCTCCCACGGCGAGCCGCGCAGCACCGCGTACAGCGTGGCCAGCCCCGACAGCAGCGTCACCCCGTAGGCCCCCTGGTAGGGCACGTAGGAGTGCTGGATGAACGACCCGTCCCGGTAGAAACCGTCGCCCTCGGAGACCGTCGGGAACACCGGCGACAGCGCCGACACCGCCAGCGCGGCCTTGCCGTGGTCGTCGTCGAGCATGGCCCGCAGCAGCGTCACCACGCACAGGTCCACGCGGTTGGCGGCGGTGCTGTTGCCGCCGTAGCGGCCGAGACGGTTCTCCGGCACGAAGTGGTCGACGGCCTCCGCCAGGGCCGCGCTCCGGCTCCCGCCGAGGTCCGTCAGCACGGCGGCGTCGAGCAGCGCCTTCGGCACGCCGATCTCCCAGTGCCACCAGTTGCCCGGCGCGCCGGCGCCGGCCGGGTAGACGTGCCGCCGGTAGTGGTCCACGCCCTCGGCGACGGCCTCGGCGAGACCCGCGTCGCCGGTCACCCCGGTCCCCTCCAGCGCGTACGCCTGTGCCATGGTGCGTAACCGCCGCGGCGTGGCCACGAACGACGGGAACGCCTGGTCGGGCCAGAGCGAGGCGGGCCGGGGCGCCATGGTGTCGCGGTAGCGGGCGGCGGCCCGGCCCAGCGCGAGGTGCGGCGCCGCCGCGGGGCCGGGCGCGGGCCCCGCCGTCACTTCCCGCCAGCGGCGGCGCAGCAGCACGAAGGTGTCGTCGGGCGTGTACGCCGCCCGCGCGGGGGCCAGCGCCCCGACGGTCCCGGCCGCGGCCACGCCGCCGAGCCGGAGGAACGATCGCCTGGATGGCCGGCGCACGCCTCGATTATCACGTACGCCCGTCACCCACGGCGCAGGCCCGTGAACCAGTCGAGCACCTGTGGCAGCGAGCGGGACGCCGAGGTCATGTGATCGACGTCGCCGACATCGGTGAGCGACGCCTTGACCCCGCTCACCCGCAGGTCGCGCAGGCAGAGTCGGGAGTTGGCGATCGCCACGTCCTTGTCGCCGCGCCCGGCGAACAGCCGTACCGGCACGCCGGCCCGCCAGCCCGCGCAGGTGGCGTCGTTGGCCTCCGTCGCCCGCAGCACCGCCCCGGACGGCTTGGCGATCCGCTCCAGGTACGCGGCGGTGACCAGGTCGCGCGGCGTGGCGGGCAGCCCGGCCGCGATCTGGTCGAAGCTGTGGTGGCCGTCGAACAACTTCTCCACCCCCGGGTCGCGGAACACCTCCGACGGAGAGTCGTAGAAGTGGTGCAGCCGGTTCATCGAGACCGTCCAGTAGGCCAGGTAGAACGTCGCGCTGTGCGGGTCGAGGCGGCCGGCGAGCAACGCGGGGAGCTCGGCCCTGCGCACGTGGCACGGCCCCGCGATCGGCGCCGCCGCCCGCAGCCGGTACTCCGGGTCGTCACGCAGCGACTTGCCCAGTGCCATGGCCGCGTGCCCGCCCTGGGAGAAGCCGGTGACCAGCACGTCGCCGCTCAGCGTCCGTCCCTGCCGCCGGGCCAGCTCCCCCGCGGCCCGCAGCAGGTCGGCGGAGGCCGACGCCTCGGTGGCCGCGTCCATGTACGGGTGGAAGCCGGGCCCCGTGCCCAGACCGAGGTAGTCGGGCGCCACCCCGGTGAACCCCGCGGCGGCGAACATCAGCGGCACCGCCCGCCCGTCCCCGTCCGCCACCGACCCGGCGCCCGCCTTGGTGGGCAGCGTGCCGTGCCCGTAGCTGACCGTCCACAGCCCCTTCCTGGACCTGGCGGGCAGCGCGACGACGCCGCTGGCCGTGGTCGGCGTCCCGTCCACCCCGATGGTGCGGTAGACGACGGCGTACAGGTCGGCGCCCTGCGGCCGGGCGGGCACGGGGAACTTCGCGCCGGTCAGGTAGGCGGTGACCTGCTCGGCCGATAACCGGGCCAGCAGGTTCGCCGAGACGATCGAGCCCCTGTCGTCGATCGTCACGGTGTGCGCGGCGGGAGCGCCGGTCGCCGCCAGCGCCGCCGGGGCGGTCGCGGTGGCCAGCACGAGCCCGGCGCAGGCCAGGGCGAGCAGCCGGGTCTTCATGGAAGTCTTCATGGCTCGAAACGCTACGAATTCCGGCGATCGGCCCCCAGCCTGTGCTCCGCCCAACCGCCGGTAGTGCCTGCCCCACCGTCAGACGGGCAGCACGGCCCCCGCCCGCTTGATGGTCCTGATGATCGGCCCGGTCTCGATGTGCCGGATCGCGGGCAGCGCGCCCAGGCTGTCGGTCAGGTAGCGGTAGAGCTCCGCGTCGTCACGGCACACGATGCTGGCCGTCAGGTTGGTCGGCCCGGTCGTCGCGCCGGCGAACGCCACCTCCGGATGCCCGGCCAGCGCCCGCCCGGTCGCGTCGAGCTCGGCCGGCGGCACCGACATCCACAGCTGTGCCTCCACCCGGTAACCGAGCAGCGTGGGCAGCACGTCCATGTCGAAGAAGAGCGCGCCCGCGGAGCAGAGCTGCTCCATGCGCCGCTTGACCGTCGACTCCGACCAGCCCGTCACCGCCGCCAGGTCCGCGTAGCCGGTCCGGCCGTCCACCGAGAGCGCGTCCAGCAGCGCCTGGTCGCCGGAGCCGAGCACGACCCGCTCGCCCTCGCCCCGCCGCCGGTAGAGCCGCGCGCCCGCCAGGTGCGCCACCTGGTCCGGTGAGAGCGCGGCCAGGCCCGCCCAGCCGATCCGCCCGCCCACGAACAGGTGCAGGGTCCGGTGCGCCGACACCGACAGCACCCGGTTGGTCCGGGCCAGCTTGTGCAGCAGCAACGACTCGCGCTCCCGCGGCGTGCGCTGCAGCGTGCCGCAGGAGATCTCCGTGCCGCCGGACAGCAGGTGCACCCAGAACGTGTCGGGCCGCCTCCCGAGGGCCTCGGCGATCGCCGGCGCGGCGTCGGGGGTGCAGCGCAGCCTGATCGCCCACGACTCGTAGCCGAGCCGCCGCCCGTCCACGACGCCGACCACCCGCATCATGCCGCTGGAGCGCAGCCGCCGGTAGCGGCGGGCCACTCGCTGGTCGGACACCCCGAGCACCTCGCCGATACGGCTGAACGGGGCCCGCCCGTCCACCTGCAGCGCGTGCAGCAGTCCCCGATCCACCTCGTCCAGCTCGATGTTTTCCACCACCATAGGCTATGCCGTACGGAAATCCACCAGAATCCGGGCTTCGACTGGTGAATATCCGCCGTCAGGCCCGACCGTGGTCGCCATGACTCGAACGTACGCACCCGAGACCGGAACCGTCCCCTGGTCACCCCTGGTGGCCGCCTGCCTGGGCGCGTTCATGCTCCTCGTGGACGTGACCATCGTCATGGTCGCCCTGCCCGGCATCACCACCGACCTGGGCATGTCCTTCACCGGCGGGCAGTGGCTGCTGGACGGCTACGCGCTGGCCCTGGCCGCCCTGCTGCTGGCCGCCGGGTCGTTCGCCGACCACACGGGCCGGCGCAAGGTGTACCTGGCGGCGCTGGCGGTCTTCGCGCTGGCCTCGCTCGCCTGCGGCCTGGCGCCCAACGGCGGCCTGCTGCTGGCCGCCCGCGTGCTGCAGGGCGCCGCCGCCGCGGCCATGATGGCCACGACCCTCGCCCTCATCAGCGCCACCTACCACGGCAGGCAGCGCGGCATCGCGTTCGGCGTGTGGGGCGGCGTGAACGGGGCCGCCGCGGCCGTCGCTCCCGTGCTCGGCGGCCTGCTCACCGAGCACCTGCACTGGCGGGCCATCTTCCTGGTGAACCTGCCCCTCAGCCTGGTCGCCGCCTGGCTGACCCTGCGCGGTGTCGAGGAGTCGCGCCTGCCCGGCGGGGCCCGGCTCGACCGGGCCGGGATGGTCACGTTCACGGTGGCGGCGGGCGCGCTCACGTACGGGCTCATCGAGGCCGGCCAGCATGGCTGGGCGGCGGGTCAGACGCTGGTGCCGCTGGCCGTGGCGGCGGTGGCGCTCGCGGCCTTCCTCGTCGCGGAGACGCGCGGCGCGAACCCCATGCTGGACCTGAGGTTGTTCGCCGGGCGGTCGTTCAGCGGCATCATGGCGGGGGCCGCGCTGCTCATGCCGGCCGCGTTCGCCTGCCTGGCCTTCACCTCGATCTGGCTGCAGCAGGACCTGCGGCTCGGCCCCGTGATGGCCGGGCTGGCGCTGTCGCCGATGGCCGCCTCCTCCCTCGTGGTCTCCGTGGCCTCGGCCCGCCTGCTCCCCCGGCTGTCCCCGCGCGGCGCCGTCGGCGGCGGGCTGCTGCTGATCGGCGCGGGCGCGTTCCTGCAGGGCCTGCTCGGGGCGCACTCCGCCTGGACCGCGCTGGTGCCCGGCCTGGTCGTCACCGGCGTGGGCGTCGGCCTGGCCGTCCCGGCGCTCAGCTCGGCCGCCATGGCGTACGCGCCGCCGCAGCGCGCGGGCATGGCCGCGGGCACCGTCAACACGGTCAGGCAACTCGGGTACGCGCTCGGCATCGCCGGGCTCGGCATCCTGTACCAGGACGGCCCGGAGCAGGGCATGGCCGCGTACGCCGCGCTCAACGACGTCTACCGGGCCAGTGCGATCACCGGAATCGTGGCGGGCCTGCTGGTCCTAGTGGCCGTCACCCCGAGGGGGCGCCCGGCGGCGCCGCGCGCGTGACCTGGCGGGGCAGCTCGATCGCCACGCCGGGGTGCCGGTCGGAGACGCCGACCACGTCGTCGCGGATGTCGAGCCAGGAGATGGAGGACAGCGGCGACAAACCTAGACGCCGGCTCTGATCGGCACCACGTTGCCGGGCGTGCCCTGGCGCGGCAGCGCGAACCACGTGGCCTTCCCGACCAGGTCGGGCTGGGTGACGTAGCGCTGGGGGTGGCAGCCGTAGAAGCCGTCGGAGAGCCTGGCGATGATGCGCAGCCCGCGCCCGTGCTCGGCCGCCAGGTCGGGAGGCGCCGGGGCGGGCAGCAGCGGGCTGCTGTCGACCACCACGCACATGATCTCTTTCGCGTCCACGTGAAGACCGAGTTCGTACGGGCTGTCACCGTACATGAGGGCATTGGTGATCAATTCGCTCACCATGAGGACGGCGTCGTCCACGAGTTCGGAAGAAAGGGCGAGTTCCGACAATTCCGCGCGAATGATGGCTCGTGCGTGACGGACTGTCCGTGCGTCCTCGCGCAGCGGCCACGCGTACTGCTTCCGGCTCCGGTGAGTCGATCGCAGCCTGCTCATGGCTTCTCTCTCCTGGGCTGAGGGGCAGCGAATGCGCATTTCGCTCAACAAGAGGACCTACCTATGGGTTGACGTACACCGCTGTCGAAACGTGTACGTACGGGAAGGCGTTTTGGGTCGATTTTTCGGCGAGAAATCATCATTCTTTTGCCAGCCGCTCGAAACGGCAGCATCGGGCCGGGTACGGACACCCGCATGAGCAGTCCTGACGAGAACGCACCCAAGACCGACTCCAAGCCCCGCCAAGACGCCGCCCGCAGACCGGCCGAGCGCGGCCCGCGGCCCGCACCGCCCAAGCCCGCCGGGCGCATGGCGCTGGAGCAGGCGCTGTCGGAGGCGGGCAAGGACCTCGAAGACCTCACCAGGGGGTCAACATGAAGCTGCACGACACGCGTCCCGTCGCCGACGCGCTGAACAGTCTCGACTTCCCGGCCGACAAGGAGAGCATCGTGGCGCACGCCCGCTCCCACGGGGCCGTCGAGGTCGCGGAGCGGGCCCTGCGGTCACTGCCGCTCGGCGACTACGCGAGCATGGCGGAGGTGCTGCGCTCGGTGCCCGTCGACCCGGCGCCGGACCGTACCGTGAACGAGCGCGTCCAGCAGCACCGCCGGCAGGGCCGCAGGGCGGGGCTGGCCGAGAGCATGCGCCCGTCCCGGCCCAAGCCCATAGATGAGGTGTGACCTCCTGGGCCGTCCGAGCGACGACGGCCAGGGAGGTCGGAAGAGCGGGCGGCCGGTCAGGGCCGCCCCCATCAGCGCCGCCGGTCAGGGGCGGCCGATGCCGGCGCCGATCTCCTCGATCAGCGCGTCCACCCTCCTGGCCAGCGCCACGTCCAGCGCCGTGACCGCCCCGACCGACACCGTGCGCACCAGGATGGCCAGCCCGTCGGCGGTGTCGTGGAGCTGCGGCTGCCGGCCGTAGGTGACCTTGAGCCGGTCGAGCGCGCGCCGGACCGCGCGCAGGTTCTCCCGCGGCAGCGCGATGACCCGGCGCAGCCCGGACCGGTCGCCGCTCCACATCGGCAGTGAGCGCAGCGCCGAGTCGATCTCGGACGAAGTCAGCGGGGCGCTGTGCCCCTTGGGGCCGGTGATGCCGCCACCGCTCTCGGGCGGCGCGAAGAGCCCTCGTACCTGCTCGGGGATGTGCAGCCGGGCCACGAGCTCGGGGTCCTGCTCGGCCAGCGCCGCGAGCACGGCCTGCGCCCTGGTCCTGGCCTGCTCGGGCGGGCGGCGGCCGAGCAGGGCGGCCTGCCGGACGAAGCCCTCCTCCGTGCCGTCGTTGCCCGGGCGGTCCATGGGGAAGTCGTTGGTCAGCTCGGGCGGCAGCGCGTCGATGAGCTCACGCCGGTCCTCCTCGTCCAGCGTGCGGGCCAGCGTGGTCAGCGTGGCCTCGGCGGCCGCCCTGGCCGGTCCGGACCCCAGACCCGTCATGCGGCCGATCGAAGCCAGCAGCTCCTGGTATTCCATGGTGTCCCCCGATCCGGCGTTCAGGCTCCTCGTTCCCAGGTCAGGGCCCTCGACACCTGGACCCGCGGCTACAGCAGGGACCACACGACGGCCGGGGTCAGGGGCACGTCGGTGACCCTGCCGGCGGCCTCCGGGAGGGCGGCGGCGACCGCGTTGGCGATGGCCGCGGGCGGGCCGATCGTGCCGGACTCCCCGACGCCCTTCATGCCGCCCGGCGTGACCGGCGAGGGCGTCTCCATCAGCACGACCTCGATGTCGGGCACCTCCCGCGTGGTCGGCGGGTAGTAGTCGACGATCGGCTGGCCGTCGTCGGTGTAGACGATCTCCTCGGTCAGCGCCTCGCCGATCCCCTGGGCCACGCCGCCGCGAATCTGCCCCTCCACCACGGCCGGGTTGACCAGCACGCCGGAGTCGTTGACCACCCAGTAGCCCTCCACCTCGACGGCCCCGGTATCGGGATCGACGGCCACGGCCGCCGCGTGCGCCCCGTACGCGAACGTGTAGCCCGGCGGGTCGTAGCTCACCCGCTCCTCCAGGCCCGGGGCGACGCCCTCGGGCAGGTCCCAGCCGCGCCACGCGGACGTGGCCAGCTCCCGCAGCGTCACCGAGGCCCGCGGGTCGCCCTTCACCCGCACGGCCCCGTCGGCGATCTCCAGGTCGCCGGCCGCCGCCTCCAGCCGGTGCGCGGCGATGGCCAGCAGCTTGTCGCGCAGCCGCTCGGCGGCCCGGACGAGCGCCCCGCCGCCGAGCGGCAGCGAGCGGCTCGCGATCGACCCGACCGACGAGTACGGCGTCGCCGCCGTGTCGCCCAGCACCACCCGCACCCGTTCGATGGGCACCCCCACCCGGTCCGCCGCGAGCTGGGCCAGCGTCGTCTCGATGCCCTGCCCGATCGCGACCACGCCCGAGGACACGACCACCGACGCGTCCTGGTCCATGCGCAGGACCGCCGTCTCGTAGCCGCCCGCCGCCATGCCGATGGCCTTCATGTCCATCGAGGGCCCCATGCCGGTCGACTCGACGTGACAGGCGTAGCCCACGCCGCGCCGGCGCCCGTCGTCCTTGGTGACCGGCCGCACCAGGTCGCGCAGGGTGAGCAGGGCACGGGGGTAGTCGCCGGAGTCGTACGTCTGGTACACCCGCGTCGTGTACGGCAGCTCGTCCGGCCGCAACATGTTGCGCAGCCGCAGCTCGACCCGGTCGATCCCGAGCCTGCGCGCCGCCTCGTCGATCAGCCGCTCCCTGGTCAGGGTGCCCTCCGGCTGGCCGAAGCCGCGGTAGGAGCCGGTCGGGGTGGTCGTGGTGACGACACCGCGCACGCGCACCGCGAAGCGGTCGAACCGGTAGGGACCCGGCAGCAGCGTGGCCGTGACCGCGAACGTCGAGCCGCCGGAGTTCGAGGGGTGGGCGCCGAGATCGCCGAGCACGTCCACGTACATCGCCACGAACCGCCCGTCGCCGTCCAGCGCCAGCCGCGCCCGGTGCACCGCCTGCCGCGCCGGCAGCGTGGCGACCAGCCGGTCGCCCGGCGACTCCGTCCAGCTCACGGGACGGCCCGAGCGCATCGCGGCCAGGCAGACGAGCGCCTCGTCGGGGTAGACGTGCTCCTTGGCGCCGAACCCGCCGCCGGTGTCTCGGCTGATCACGCGTACCCGGTCGTGGGTGAGCCCGAGCGCGTCCGCCAGGTGCTCGCGCACGTGGTGCGGGGCCTGGGAGGAGATGTGCACGGTCAGCTCCTCGTCGGCGTAGGCCGCCACCACCCCGCGCGGCTCCAGCGGGTACGGCGAGACCCGGCCCGTCCTGAACGTCATCTCGACGACGTGCTCGGCCCCCTCCACGGCGGCCAGGCAGTCGTCGTCCCCCATCGTGTAGTCGGAGATCAGGTTGCTGCCCAGGTCGGGGTAGAGCAGGGGGGCGTCGCCGGCCAGCGCCCGCTCGGCGCCGACGGTCGCGGGCAGCTCGTCCAGCTCCAGGTCGAGCACGTCGGCGGCGTCCCTGGCGGCCTGCGGCGTGCGGGCGACGACGAGGACGAGCGGCTGGCCGACGTACCTGATCGCCTCGTCCAGCACCGGGTAGGAGGTGAGGCTCTGGCCGGGCATCACGTTGACGCACGGCAGGCGGAGGCCGGCGGCCTCAGCGGGGGTGATGACGTCGAGCACCCCGTCGACGGCCCAGGCCGCCTTGGCGTCGCAGCCGATCAGCCGGCCGTGCGCGATAGGGCTGCGTACGACGTACGCGTGGGCCATGTCCGGCAGCCGGACCCCTCCGACGTACCTGCCCTTACCGATCAGCAGTCTGGCGTCTTCCCGTCGCGGCGTCCGCGCGCCGACATACGCGTCTCCCATGGCCTGATTGTGAGCGCCACCTGCCAGGCGGTCTATACGATCCGCGAGAAGGAGCACGTCAGCGGGGGTACTGATGCAGACTTTCCTGCCATATCCGGACTTTGCGGCCACAGCTGCGGTCCTCGACCCGCTGCGGCTGGGCAAGCAGCGGGTCGAGACCCTGCAGATCCTGCGCGCCCTCACCGTCCCCGGGTACGGCTGGCGCCACCATCCCGTCGTCAAGATGTGGACCGGTTACGAGGAGGCGCTCGTACGCTACGGCCTGGAGATGTGCGGCCACTGGTGCTCCCTGGGCCGGGCCGACACCTGCGCCGCCACGATGACGGCGGACCTGGCCGCGCACCGGGGCACGGCCGGCGTGCGCCCGCAGGCCGAGCTGGCGGCGGCCGGCGAGCTGCCGCCCTGGCTGGGCGACGAGAAGCTGCACCTCAGCCACCGCTCGGCGCTCCTGCGCAAGGACCCGGGCTTCTACCGGCCGATCTTCGGCGACGAGCCGGACGACCTGGACTACGTCTGGCCGCGCTCCGACCGCCTCCCCGGCTGACCGCTCCGACCGGCTGACAGGCCGGCCGCTCTGACCTGCTGACCGGCTGACCGGCTGGCCGCTCACACCACCTCGAAGGCGGCCATCATGGCCATGTCCTCGTGTTCGAGGTTGTGGCAGTGCAGGACGTACCGGCCCCGGTAGTCGGTGAAGCGGGTGACGATCTCGACGGTCTGCGCGTCGCGCAGCTCGACGGTGTCCTTCCACTCGGGTGGCCCCTGCGGGCGCTCGCCGCTGACCGACAGCACCTGGAAGGCGTCGAGGTGCAGGTGCACCGGGTGCGCGACGTCGCTGGTCAGCCGCCAGACCTCGATGTCGCCGAGCTTGGGCCTGGCCTCCATCCGCTTGGCGTCGAACGGCCTGCCGTTGATCAGCCAGCCGGTCCCCCCGTGCATGCTGCCGCTGCTGAAATCGAAGTCCCGCGTCACCGTCGCCTTCGCCGGGTCGAGCGCCTCGACGGTGGACAGCCGCCCCGGCACGGCCGAGTCGTCGGCCTCGTCGCGGTCCACCGCGAACCGCATCACCCTGGCCTGCGCGCCCTCCCCCGCCAGGTTCCGCAGCTCGACCTGCTGGCCCACCTTGTACGCGGAGAAGTCCACGACCACGTCGGCCCGCTCGCCCGGCGCCAGCCTGAGCTGCCGCACGGTGCGCGGCGCGGCCAGCAGCCCGCCGTCGCTGCCGATCCGCACCATCGCCCCGCCGGTGGACAGCTCGTACGCCCGCGCGTTGGAGGCGTTGCACAGTCGCAGCCGGTAACGCGCCCTGGCCACCCGCAGCTCCGGCCACGGCGCCCCGTTGACCAGGATCACGTCGCCGAGCACGCCCCCCATGTACGCCTCCCGCACCCCCGGCCGCCCCTCCTGCGCCGGGTACACCATGGTGCCGTCGGCCGCGAACGACCGGTCGCAGATCAGCAGGGGCAGGTCGCGCTCCCCGGCGGGCAGCGGCAGCGCCGCCTCCTCCGCGTCTCCGATCAGGAACATCCCCGCCAGCCCCCGCCAGACCTGCGGGCCGGTGTAGTCCATGCGGTGGTCGTGGTACCAGAGCGTGGCCGCCCGCTGCTCCAGCGGGAACACGTACTCCCGGGAGGCGCCCGGCGCCACCAGGTCCGTGGGGTAGCCGTCGGACTCGGGCGGGGTGTGACCGCCGTGCAGGTGCAGGACGGTCGGCTCGCCGAGCTGGTTGATCAGCTTCACGACCGTGCGCCGCCCGCTGCGGGCCTGGATGGTGGGGCCGGGGAACGTGCCGCCGTACCCCCAGATCGGCGTCCGCAGCCCCGGCAGCAGCTCCGCCTCGGCCGCCCGCTCGGTCAGCTCGTAGAAGTCCACCCCGCCCGAGCTGCGGACGGGCTTGGCGACCTCGGGGACCGGCAGCGGCACCGCGTACGGCTTGGGCAGCGGCGCCGCGCTGGTCAGGAGCTGCGGCTGCGGGGTGCCGGCGATCAGCGAGCACCCCTGGGCCGCGGTCGCCGTCAGGGCGCCGAGCCCGAGCAGCCGTAGCATGTCGCGCCTGGTGGGGGTCATGCCGTTCCCGGCCGGGCCATGACCCGGAAGAGCTGGGCCACGCCGCCGCCGAACAGCAGCACCCCGAGAGGCAGGTGAACGGTCTTCACATGCATCTCGCCGAGGATCGCCGCCACCACCGTGAACAGCAGCAGCAGCGCGGCCGGCGCGATGAACCTGCCGGACCCGCGGCCCGGGCGCCAGACCAGGATGGCGGCCACCAGGTGGAGCACTCCGATGACGGCCAGGGCCATGCCCGAGGCGGCGTGCAGCGCGCGCCCGCCGGGCGTGGACAGGAGCATGCCCGCCGTCACGGCCTGGAACAGCAGGGCGACGACGTGCAGGACCACCACGGCCTTGAGCGTCTGTACGGTCCAGGACGTCGGTGCGGGCCGGGCGGCGAAGGTGTGTTGCGCGGTCATGATCGGTCTCCCAACGGTGCTTCGGTGCTTGCGGTAAGGCGGGGCTCCGCGTGCGTGGTGGCCGTGATGGCGCCGAACGCGCAGAGCCGTACGAGGTCCTCGTCCGGGCGGGTGCCAGGCCAGGCGGCCACGTCCTCGTCCGGGCGGGCGCCGCGCCAGGCGGCCACGTCGGCGTCCGTCACCCGGTACGGGGCGAGCGCGGCGAGCAGGGCGAGCCTGGCCCCTGCCCGGCCGTCGGGCAGGGCGGCCAGCGGCCCGTCCAGCCAGGCGTTCCCCATCGGCGGATGCTCCCCGTCCCAGTCCGCCACCGTCTCCCGCACGAGAGCCCGCGCGGCGTCGGTGAGCAGCTCGCCGCCGGACTCCGCGACGGCCCGGAGGGCGGCGTAGGCGGTCCCGGCCGGAGCACCCGCGGCCCAGGCCGGCTCGGGCCCGGCGGGCAGGCCCGAGATCAGCGGCAGGCTCGCGCCCGGAGGCAGCCGCCTGCGCACCAAGCGGGCCATCGCCCGGCCGCCCACGCTCCTGACCAGGCGTGACTTCTGCAGGTTGGCGGGCAGCAGGTTCTCGGTGAGCAGCGCCGAGGCGATGCGGTTGATGAAGTGGAAGGCCAGCGCGGTGCCGACGTACTCGGGCGCGAGCTCGGCGGGGAACGGCGGCGCCCCGCCGCCCCGAGCCCAGGCCAGCAGCGCGGCGTGTACCGGGTCCTCCGGCGTGTCGCCCCGGGCGATGCTCTCCCCCAGCCGGTGCTCGCCGGTCGCGTGCAGCAGCGTCGTGTGCGCGGCCACGCAGTACGGGCACCGGTTCGCCATCGACACGCCCAGCGCCACGACCTCCTTGCCGGTCCTGGGCGCCCGCCCGGCCAGCAGCGACTCGCGCAGCAGGGCCCACGTCGCGGCCAGCACCTCCTCCGCCGGCGACAGGGTGAGGAACACCGGCATGCGTGCCAGGCCGAAGTCGTTCGCGAGCTGCGCGTACACCCCGGCGATCCGGCCGGTCGCGGCCTGCGGCGCAACCGGGGTGACGTAACGGAAGGAGCCGGCCATCATCGGCCCCCGAGGTGGATCGTGTCCATAAGCGCACATCGTGCTGCCGGCACCCGCCGCCGGTCGTCGTGCGCGAGGCGTCTTCTGCCCTACCGCCCGGGGCGCAGGATCGGCGCGGGTACATCCCCGGGAGTAGTGCCGAAATCCGCCCGGGCGCCGAGGGACGTTTCCCCGTACAGGCTCTAATGTGCAGGAATGAGCTTTGTGCGCGGATGGCGCCCTCTCGCCACGGACGCGGCTCTGGCAGTCGTCGTGGGCACCATGTTGTGGCTCACCGTGGTGGTCAACCCCAGCGCGGGGACCATCGACTTCGTCGCCGTCCTGATCGGCTCGGCCGCACTCGTCGGCTGGCGCCGGGCACCTCTCGTGCCGCTGGTGGTCAGCACGATCTGCATGCTCGTCTACTCGGCTCACGCGCAGCCGGGCCCGCCCGTCGCCTTCCCCGTGCTCGTGGCGGTGTTCGGCTCGGTGCGTACGGGCCGCAGGCTGCTGCCCACGCTGGCCGGCGTGGCCTTCCTGGGCACCACCCTGGCGGTGAACCTGGCCAAGACCCCCGGGGGCGACCCGCAGACGATCGTGCAGAACACGACGCTGCTGCTGGGCTGGTTCCTGGCCGCCGCGGTGATGGGGACGGTGACCAGGCACCGGCAGGCGTACCTAGAGCAGGCCGAGCAGCGCGCGGCGGAGGCCGAGCGCACCCGGGAGGAGGTCGCCCGCCGCCGGGCGGGCGAGGAGCGGTTGCGCATCGCCAGGGAGCTGCATGACTCGCTCACCCACTGCATCTCGGTCATCAAGGTGCAGGCCGGGGTGGCCGTTCATCTGGCGCGCAAGCGCGGCGACGAGGTGCCGGCGTCGCTGCTGGCGATCCAGGAGGCCAGCGGGGACGCCATGCGCGAGCTGCGCGCCACGCTGGAGGTGCTGCGCGACACCGACGACCGGGACGGCCTGGAGAGCGACCCCGGCCAGGAGGACGGCGTGCCCGCGGCCAGCGGCCTCGACCGGCTCGACGACCTGGTGGACCGGGCCCGCTCGACCGGCCTGCCCGCCACGGTGACCGTCTCCGGCCGGCGCCGGGAGCTGCCCGCCGAGGTGGACCGGGCCGCGTACCGGATCGTGCAGGAGGCGCTCACCAACGTCTCCAGGCACGCGGGCGGGGCCGCCGCCTCGGTGCGCATCGACTACGGCGGCGACGAGCTGGTCGTGCAGGTGGACGACGACGGCACGGCCAGCGCGGAGGCGCCGCCCGCGCCCGGCGTGGGCCTGCTGGGCATGCGCGAGCGCGTCACGGCCCTCGGCGGCCGGCTGCGGGCCGAGCCTCGCGCCGAGGGCGGCTTCACCGTACGCGCGGAGCTCCCGCTGCGGGTGCCCGCGGAGCTCACCATGGGGGACCCGACGTGATCCGCGTGCTGCTCGTGGACGACCAGGCGCTCATCCGCGGCGGCTTCCGCGCGCTGCTGGAGGCCGAGGACGACTTCGAGGTGGTGGCCGAGGCCGCGAACGGCGAGCAGGCCATCGCCCTGGCCCTGGAGCACCTGCCCGACGTGGCGCTCGTCGACGTGCAGATGCCCGTGATGGACGGCATCGAGGCGACCCGGCGGATCGCCGCCGACGAGCGGCTCAGCGACGTCCACGTGGTGATCCTCACCAACTACGGCCTCGACGAGTACGTCTTCGACGCCCTCCGGGCGGGCGCCGGCGGCTTCCTGGTCAAGGACACCGAGCCCGAGGACCTGCTGCAGGGCGTCAGGGTGGCGGCCCGCGGCGACGCCCTGCTGTCCCCCGCGATCACCCGCCGCCTGATCGGCGAGTACGTCGCCCGCCGCCCGGAGCCGGAGCCCGAGGGGCTGGACGTGCTCACCAACCGCGAGCGCGAGGTGACCGCGCTGGTGGCCCGCGGCCTGTCGAACGACGAGATCGCCGCGCACATGGTGATCAGCCCGACCACCGCCAAGACGCACGTCAGCAGGGCCATGACCAAGCTGCGCGCCCGCGACCGCGCCCAGCTCGTGGTCTTCGCCTACGAGTCCGGCCTGGTGACGCCACGAGCGGGTCGTTGACCGCACGGGCGGGTTGGTGACGCCACGAGCGGGTCGTTGACCGCACGGGCGGGTTGGTGAGGCCACGGGCGGGTCGGTGACTCCACGGGCGGGTCGGTGCCGCCCTTCCGCGGCATGCGTGGTGAAATGGGGCTCGGGGAGGCGACGTGGGCATCATTTCGCGGGGTTTTCAGGGGAAGCGCAGAGACGCGGGCGACCGGCTGCCGCCCGGCCAATACCTGGTCGAGGACTTCCCCGTGCTGTCGGCGGGGCCGACGCCACGGATCCCGCCGGACCGGTGGGAGTTCGCCATCGACACCGAGGCGGGGCAGACGCACCGGTGGTCGTGGGCGGAGTTCATGGCGCTGCCCAGCGAGACTCCCACGGTGGACATCCACTGCGTCACCAAGTGGACGAAGCTGGACACCACGTGGGAGGGCGTCTCCCTCGACGTGCTCTTCGAGGACGTCGAGACCGCCGCTGAATACGCGCTGGTCCACTCCTACGGCGGCTACACCACGAACCTGCCCCTGGAGGACCTCCTCGACGGCCAGGCGTGGATCGCGCACCGCTTCGACGGCGAGGAGCTGGAGCCCCGGCACGGCGGGCCGGCCCGGCTGATCGTCCCGCACCTGTACTTCTGGAAGTCGGCCAAGTGGGTGCGCGGCATCCGGCTGCTGAACGAGGACTGGCCCGGCTTCTGGGAGACCGCCGGATACAACAACTACGGCGACCCGTGGCGCGAGCAGCGCTACGAGGGCGACTAGGTGCGCCGCCTGGTCTGGCGGCCGGCCGAGCTGGTCGAGAGCGTGGCCGAGACCTCCAGCGCCCGCACGCTGCGCTTCCGGATGCCCGGCTGGCCAGGACATCTGGCGGGCCAGCACGTCGACGTGCGGCTGACGGCCGACGACGGCTACACGGCGCAGCGCAGCTACTCGCTGGCCGCGCCGGCCGACGGCGACCTGGTCGAGCTGACCGTGGAGACCGTGCCCGACGGTGAGGTGTCGCCGTACCTGACCGACGTGATGGAGGTCGGCGACCAGATCGAGATCCGCGGGCCCGTGGGCGGCTGGTTCGTCTGGCGTACGGAGAGCAAGGCGCCGGTGCTCCTGGTCGGCGGCGGGTCGGGGATCGTGCCGCTGATGGCCATGATCAGGGCGCGCCGGCTGGCGGGCAGCCGCGTGCCGTTCCGCCTGATCTACTCCCTGCGCGACCCCGAGCGCCGCTACTACGCCGAGGAGCTGCGCCGCCCGGACCCGGGGCTCGACCTCACCTACCTCTACACCAGGTCGGCGCCGGACGGGCTGTCCCGCCCGGCCGGCCGCATCATGCTGGACGACCTGGCCGAGGGCGGCTGGCCGGCCTCGTTCGAGCCCGACTGCTACGTCTGCGGGCCCACGGCCTTCGTGGAGGCGGCGGCCGACCTGCTGCTCGCGCTCGGGCACGCCCCCGAGCGCATCCGAACCGAACGTTTCGGTCCCACCGGAGGCTGACATGACCGCAGAACACCTGGACGGCAACGTGCTGGCGGGCCCGCTGGGCGAGATCTTCGCGGTGGACGTGACCTCCGCGACCGGCCGCTGCGCGAGCTGCGGCCTGACCGGCCCGGTCGCCTCGCTCCGCGTGTACGGCCCCGACCCCGGCCTGGTGGCCCGCTGCCCCGGCTGCGAGGAGGTCGTCCTCAGGCTGGTACGCGCCCCCGGCACGGCCTGGCTCGACCTGCGCGGCACGGTGTCCCTGCGGATGAACGTCCCCGACTGAGTCGACCGGCTGAGCCGACCGGCTGGGTTGACCGGATGGGTTGACCGGATGGGTTGACCGAGTGAGCTGACTGGGGACGCGGGATCGTGCCCGACCGAGTACGATCGGGCACGTTCAATGGCCGAGATCTGTACGGCGAGGCTCTTGGCCATGGGCGGCGGCCCTCGGCCCCGTCCCTGTTGGAGTCACGTGAGCAGCGGGCTTGTCGACGCGCCGCCTTCCGAGCCCGGCGCGCCCCGGCGGCGTCGCCGTCCCTGGCTGCGCTGGGCGATCGCGGTCACGGTGGCCGTGGTCCTCCTGGTCGTCGGCGCGGCGGTGGGCGTCTTCGCCCGGCTGACCGGCAACATCAAGCACGACGACGTCACCGCCGAGGATCTCGGCGCCACCCGCCCGCCCAAGGTCGCCGGCACCGCCATGAACGTCCTGGTCGTCGGCTCCGACCAGCGCGACGGCAAGAACGCCAGATACGGCCGGGTCGCGGGCGAGCGCACCGACACGATCATGCTGGTCCACGTGTCGTCCAAGCGCGACAACGCGATGGTCGTCAGCTTCCCGCGCGACTCGCTCGTCCAGCTCCCGGCCTGCCGCGCCACCGGGGCCTTCCCGGGGCAGCGGGCGCACCTCGGCATGATCAACGAGTCGTTCAACTCCGGCGGCATCGGCTGCACCTGGAAGACGATCGAGTCGCTCACCCACGTCCACATCGACCACTTCGTGAAGGTGGACTTCACCGGCTTCAAGGGCATCGTGAACGCCGTCGGCGGCGTCGAGGTCTGCCTGCCCGAGCCGGTCAACGACAAGAAGGCCCTGCTGCACCTGCCGGCCGGCCGGCAGACGCTCGACGGCGAGCAGGCGCTCGGCTACGTACGCGCCCGCTACAGCCTCGGCGACGGCTCCGACATCGGGCGCATCCAGCGGCAGCAGATGTTCATCGCCTCGATGGTCAAGAAGGTGATGAGCGGCGAGACGCTCACCGACCCCGCCAAGCTCTGGGGCATCCTCGACGCGGGCACCAAGGCCGTCACCACCGACCGCGGGCTGACCTTCGGCGTCATGAAGGACCTGGCGACCAGCCTTCAGGGGATCGATGCCGGCAAGATCCGCTTCATCACCACGCCGTGGCACTACTCCCTCACCCAGCCCGGCCGGGTGGAGTGGGTGCAGCCGCAGGCGGGCCGGCTCTTCCAGATCGTGGCAAAGGACCAGAGCGTCGAGGGCGTCAAGGGCGGCCAGGCCAAGGTGGGCCGCTCGAAGATCCAGGTCGAGCTGCGCAACGGCACCTGGCGCACGGGGCTGGGCACCCAGGTGGCCGCCTTCCTGGAGCAGCGCGGCTATCACATCTCCAAGATCGGCGACACGGCCCGCAAGCCGCAGGCGAAGACCACGATCCTCTACGGCCCGAACGGCGAGACCCGCGTGCCGACGCTCTCCGGCGACCTCCTGAAGGCCGCTCCCAGGCAGGTGGCGGCCGCCCGTACCAACCGGCTGGTGCTGGTCGTCGGGGACGACTGGCAGGGCCTCAAGCCCCTGCGCGCCGACGACACGGAGGCGATCAAGGGCTTCGACGCCACCCACGACACCTGCGCGACCTGACGGTCAGAGGGCCTCGGACAGGCCGCCCCCGTCGATGGCGGTGAACCCGGCGTCCTCGATCAGCGGCACCACGGCCTTCTTGGCCCCGTCGTCGTCGCCCCAGTAGGGCATGTCGGCCCGCGGACCGCCCCGCTGCCCGGCGGTGCCGAGCTCCAGCAGTTCGTTGGGGTATTTGGTGTTGAACGTACGCACGAGGCGCACGTCGGTGCCGAGCACGTGCTGCTGGTACTGCGGGCTGGTCAGCCCGCCGGGCACGGCCACCACCACGGCCGCGCCGTCCCGCTCGCCGATCGGGTTGCTCGGGTCGACGACGATCTTGCCCGCGAGCGCGTCGCCGAGCTCCTCCACCACGGCCGGGAACGCCTCCCACCCGACCGCCAGGACGACGACCTCACCGAACCGGATGGCCTCGAGCGGCGAGCCGCCCCGGGCCTGGCCGTCGGCGGCTCCCGCGGCGGCCGCCACCCGGGCGGGCTCGGCGTCGCTGAAGAACACGTCGTGGCCCGCCACCGCGAGCAGGCGGCCGAGCGGCGAGCCCAGCCTTCCGGAACCCACGATTCCTATGCGCATGTCTCGATCTCCTCGTCATCCGGGGATCTGCCCAGACCCGCCGGTGACATTCCTCACAGGAGAGACCTTTGCCCCGCGCCTCCCATCAGGTGATGGGAACGCCCGGCGGGGCTGCCTGCCGACGACGGCCAGGGCGCCGGCTCAGGTGACGAGAGCGCCCAGCGCGCCGAGGGCGTCGACGACCTGGCGGGAGTCCGGCGTGGCGGCCGGGTCGAGGAGCCACTGCAGCATCAGCCCGTCCGAGATCGCCACCAGCACCGACACCATCACCTCGGGCGCCATCGGCAGCTCGACCCCGAGCTCCGCCGCCGCCCGCCGCATCATGTCGGCGCCCGCCACGCGGCTGCGCGTGTAGGCGTCGGCCAGCTTCTCCCGCAGCACGGGCGCGCGCAGCGCCGCCGGGTAGCCCTCGACGCAGAGCACGAGCAGCGGCCGCAGCTCCTCGAACGCGTCGACCAGCTCGGCCATCGCGCGTTCGAGCATCTCCCTGGGGCTGCCCAGCTCGGCGCCGAAGACCGACTTCTCCACCCGCTCGGTCCACTGCTCGAAGACCGTGGCGATGGCCTCGTTGAGCAGCGCGTCCTTGCCGCCGAAGTGGTAGCCGATGGAGGCCAGGTTGGTGCCGGAGGCGGCCACCAGGTCTCGGGCGGTCGTGTGGGCATAGCCCTTCTCCTGCAGGCAGCTCACCGCTCCCGCCAGCAGCCGTTCGCGGTATCCACCGGCGTCTGTTCGTGCCACGGGATCCATGCTACAGATGTATACGAGCGTCTATGACGTACGTACATCTATAAGAGGAGACGACGATGATCCCTCCGGGACCGAGGCTGCCCGCGGTCGTGCAGACCGCGTGGTTCATGGCCGACGCGCCGCGGGCGTTCGAGCGCTACCACCGCAAGTTCGGGCCGATCTTCACCGTCCGCTACTCCGGCTTCCCGCCGGAGGTCTACGTGACCACAGGCGAGCTCGCCGAGCAGGTCTACCGGACCGACCAGGGCGGCGGCCGCGCGGGCGAGGCGCGGCGGGACTTCCTGGAGCACATGGTGGGCGCGCATTCGGTGCTCACGCTGGACGGCGACCCGTGGTGGCGGCACCGCAAGACGCTGAACCCGCCGCTACGCGCCAAGCAGGTCGCCGGCTACCACGACGACATCGCCGCGATCGCGGCGGAGAAGATCGGGACCTGGCCGCTGGGCAGGCCGTTCGCCCTGCGCGACCGCATGCAGGAGATCACGCTGGAGATCATCATCCGGCTGATCTTCGGCATCAGGGACGCCGGCCGCATCGGCCGCCTGCGCGCGCTGCTGCCCGAGCTGATCGAGACCGGCGGCTCCATGCAGTCGACCATGCTGCCCGAGCGGCTGCGCGGGCCCGTGGGCCGGGTGCCGTTCCTGTCGTACGGCCGGTTCCTGCGGCTGCGCGCCGAGGTGGACTCGATCCTGTTCGACGAGATCCGCCGCCGCCGTGCCGCACCCGGCGGGACCGACGTGCTCGGCCGGCTGCTGGAGACCGAACTGGACGACCAGGAGATCCGCGACGAGCTGATCACCATGCTCATCGCCGGGCACGAGACAACCGCGACCGGCCTGGCCTGGGCCTTCGAGCGGCTCCTGCGCATGCCCGAGATCCTGCGGCGGCTGCCGGACGACGAGCCCTACCTCGACGCCGTGGTCAAGGAGGTGCTACGGGTGCGGCCCGTCGTCTACGAAGCGCCGAGGCTGCTCGACGCCCCGCTGCGGCTGGGTGACTACGAGATCCCGGCCGGATGGTACGCCGGACCGTACATCCCACTCGTGCACCGTGATCCCGCCGCCTTCCCCACGCCCGGACAGTTCCGTCCTGAACGCTTCCTGGAAGGGCACCAGAGCAGGGCCTGGATGCCCTTCGGCGGCGGGCGGCGCTTCTGCGTCGGAGCGCAACTGGCGCTCCTGGAGATGCGCGTCATCATCCGCGAGGTGCTGAACCGCCTGGAGCTCACGGCGCCCGATCAGGCACCGGAGGCCAGGCGGCTGAAAAACGTCACCCTGGCACCCGCGAAGCTGACCCGAGTCATCGCCCGCGCTCGGACTCCTGCTCGGACGGCGTAGGCGGGTAGCGGTCCTCGCGTCGCGTGTCCGCGCCCAACTCCTCGCGAAGCCGGTCGTAGTCGATGTTGTGGTTGGTGTACTTCAGCTGGCGAGCGACCTTCGTCTGCTTCGCCTTGGCTCTTCCTCGGCCCATGGCTACTCCCTAGTCCCCGCTGTCCATGCTATCCAACAACGTTACGACTTGAAGAATTATGCAACTGCGCTGGATTAGTCTGGGCTATATGCACGTGGAGGTCCACCAGGCCAAGGCCGACTTCTTCCGAACGCTCGGCCACCCCGCTCGCATCCGAGTGTTGGAGCTACTCCAGGAAGGGCCGCTTCCCGTCAGGGACCTGCTGGCCCAGATCGACATCGAGGCCTCGAGCCTCTCCCAGCAGCTCGCAGTCCTGCGCAGAGCAGGAATCGTGAGCGCCATCCGCGAGGGCAGCACCGTGGTCTACACGCTGGCCACGCCCGAACTGGCCGATCTGCTCGGCGCCGCCCGGCGCATCCTCACCGACATGCTGGCAGATCAGGGGGAACTGCTCGCGGAGTTGCGGGCCGAGGTCACCTAGCCGGCGTCCCGGTGTCAGGGGTCTCCCTGGCACCTCTGGGCGAACGGCTTCCGGAGGGCTGCCGGCGTGTCCCCGTCCGTGCCCGGGCGCGGACGGGGGGCCGGAAGCCGGATCCGTTAGGCTCTCCGCCATGGTCTCCGAGCTGTTCGATCCCAAGGCGTGGCAGGCGGTCGAGGGATTCGACTTCACCGACATCACCTACCACCGGGCTGTCGACCAGGGCACCGTACGCATCGCCTTCGACCGCCCGGAGGTCCGCAACGCCTTCCGCCCGCAGACGGTGGACGAGCTCTACCGCGCGCTCGACCACGCCCGGCAGACCACCGACGTCGGCTGCGTGCTGCTGACCGGCAACGGGCCCTCGCCCAAGGACGGCGGCTGGGCCTTCTGCTCCGGCGGCGACCAGCGCATCAGGGGCAAGGACGGCTACCAGTACGCCGACGGCACGCCCTCGACCGGCCGCCTGCACATCCTGGAGGTGCAGCGCCTGATCCGCTTCATGCCCAAGGTCGTGATCTGCGTGGTCCCCGGGTGGGCCGCGGGCGGCGGGCACAGCCTGCACGTGGTGGCCGACCTCACCCTGGCCAGCGCGGAGCACGCCCGCTTCAAGCAGACCGACGCCGACGTGGCCAGCTTCGACGGCGGCTTCGGGTCGGCCTATCTGGCCCGGCAGGTCGGGCAGAAGTTCGCCCGCGAGATCTTCTTCCTCGGTGACACCTACACCGCGGCCGACGCCCACCGCATGGGCATGGTCAACGCCGTGGTGCCGCACGAGGAGCTGGAGCAGACGGCCCTGGAGTGGGCGCGCAAGATCAACGGCAAGTCGCCGACGGCGCAGCGGATGCTCAAGTTCGCCTTCAACGCCGTCGACGACGGGCTGGTGGGGCAGCAGGTGTTCGCGGGCGAGGCGACGCGGCTGGCGTACATGACGGAGGAGGCCGCCGAGGGGCGCGACTCCTTCCTGGAGAAGCGCGAGCCCGACTGGTCGCCGTTCCCCTGGCACTACTGATCCCGCCCGCGCCGCGCCCCTGTCCCGGGTCAGGCGCAGGCCTTGCCGATCGGGGTGGCTACCGTGCGGTGGCGGAGGTAGCGGTCGATGGCGTGGGGTGCGTCGTGGTTCTGGACCTCGACCTGGCTGAGCGGCGTGCCCCAAGGCGGATCCAGCGGGTGGCCGAGCGCGACGATGTCGTTCACGTCGTACGTGGTCAGCCACGGCACGCCCGGGTGCTTGGTCCCCTTGGCCAGCAGGTTGCGCTGGACCGTGGGCAGCCCGAGCGGCGAGCCGGCCGTCACCCAGAGCGCCACCCGCTGCCGCAGCCCCTCCTCCACCAGCAGGTCGCGCGCCACCACCGTGCCCAGGCTGTGCGAGACCAGGACGACGGGGCCCGAGGCGGGCAGGGAGCGGCGTACCTCGGCCAGGACCGGCTGCCGGCCGTGGCTGAGGTACACGGCGACGTCCTGCAGGAAGATCTTGATGATCTCCTTGTCCACGCTGGTGCGCTGGGAGACCCACGCGAGCATGCGGCGGGCCAGCGCCCACGTCAGGACGTCCTCGATGCCCAGCGCCGCCGGCGGCGCCCCCGAGGTCATGGCCAGGTCCGCGATGAGGCTGCGTTCGAGCTCCCCGACCTCCTGCGGCAGGAAGGGGTGGAACGGCATCTCCTCGGTATCGCCCTCCGGCAGGCTCTCCAGGACGTCGGCGCGCCTGGCGGCCTCGGCGGTGACCCGGTGCAGGACGTTGCCGTAGTAGGGCAGCACGGCCCGCGTGGTCAGCGCGGCGGTGCCGAGCCCGGCGCACAGGGCGGCGCGCCACTCCTCCAGCAGCACCAGGGGGTCCCTGCCCTCCTGGCCCCGCCCGTGGATGAACACGATCGTCGTCATGGCCATCCCCTCCATCCATGATGGCTGCAGCGTAGGCACGGGGTTTCCGGGCGCGCCTCAGGGTGCGTATTGGGGGAAGCCCTAGACCCGCGGCCCTTGGCAGACTGGGGGCATGAGGATCAAGGTTCCGGAGGCGCTGGCCGCGTCCCACCTCAAGTACGACGAGGACGCCGGGCCGGCCTGGACCGCCGGGCTGCCGGCGCTGGCCGAGCGCTATCTCGACGAGTGGGACCTGCGGCTGGACGGCGAGCCCGCCCATGGGATCGTGGCCCTCGTCCTGCCCGTCGTACGCGCCGACGGCACCAGGGCCGCGCTCAAGCTCCAGCCCGTCACCGGCGAGACCGCCGACGAGGCCGTGGCCCTGCGCGCCTGGGCGGGCGACGGCTGCGTGCGGCTGCTCGACGCGGACCCGGAAACCGGCACCCTGCTGCTCGAGCGCCTCGATGCCGGCCGGTCCCTGGCGGCCGTGCCCGACGTCATGGAGGCCCTGGAGACCGTGGCCGGCCTGCTGCGCCGGCTGGCCGCCCACCCCGCGCCCGAGGGCGTGCGCCGCCTGGGCGACATCGCGCGGGACATGCTGGACGACGTCGGCGAGGCACTCGCCGTGCTGCCGCGGGAGCGGGACCGGCACTGGCTGCGGTGGTGCGCCTCAGCGGTCGCCGAGCTCGTCGCCGAACCCGGCGACCGGCTGCTGCACTGGGACCTGCACTACGACAACGTGCTGGCCGCCGACCGGGAACCGTGGCTGGCCATCGACCCCAAGCCGCTGGCCGGCGACCCCGGCTTCGACCTGATGCCCGTCCTGTGGAACCGGTGGGACGAGGTGGTCGCGACCGGCGACGTGCCGCGCGCGGTGCTGCGGCGCTTCGACTTCATGGTGGACGGGCTCGGCATGGACCGGCGGCGGGCGGCGGGCTGGACGCTCGGCCGGGCGTTGCAGAACTGCCTGTGGGACGCGCAGGACGGCGACCGCGAGCTGAGCGAGATCCAGCTCGCGATCGCCGAGGCGGTGAGCGTCAGATGGTGATGACGATCTTGCCCTGGCCGTGGCCGGTCTCGATCTCCCGGTGCGCGTCCGCGGCCTCCTCCAGCCGGTACGCCCGGCGCACCGGGAAGGTGAACGCCCCCTCGGCGTACAGCCGGGCGTAGCGCCCGAGCCGCTCCGCGGAACGGTCGCCCTGGACCAGCCGCACGCCCAGCTCGGCCGCCTTGGCATGCTCGACCAGCGTGACGATGCGCCCCCGGTCCCGGACCAGCTCGATCGAGACCTCCAGCGCGTGCCCGCCGGCCCCGTCCAGCGCCGCGTCGATCCCGGAGGGCGCCAGCGCGCGCACCCGGTCGGCCAGCCCCTCCCCGTAGACGACCGGGATGGCGCCCAGGGCGCGCAGGTAGTCGTGGTTGGCCTCGCGGGCGGTGCCGATCACGGTGGCCCCGCGCCTCCTGGCGATCTGCACGGCCGCCGTGCCCACCGACCCGGCCGCGCCGTGCACGAGCAGCGTCTCACCCTCGGCCAGGCCCATCCGGTCGATGGCCAGCTCGGCCGTCTGCACGCCCGCGGTCAGCCCGCCGGCCACCTCCCACGGCACCTCCGCGGGCTTGGCCGCCACGTTGGCCGCCGGCACGACGGTGTACTCGGCGTAGGCGTTCAGCGCGGTGAACCCGAGCACCTCGTCCCCCACCGACACCCCGGAAACGCCCGTGCCCACCTGGTCCACCACGCCGGCGAACTCGTTGCCGGGAACGCGCGGGAAACCCGGGTCCTCGATGTACGGCGGCAGCCACCCCGCCCGTACAGCCGCGTCGAAGGGTTGCACACCGGCCGCCCGCACACGCACCCGGACCTGCCCGGGACCCGCCTGGGGCGCGGGCAGCTCCATCACCTTCAGCACCTCGGGACCGCCGGGTTCGGCGAACGCCGCCGCTCTCATCACTTCGCTCATGGAGCCGAGCCTGCTACCTCAAGCACAGTTGAGGTCAAGTCGCAGACCGTTTGGGGAACTTTCCCCTTTAGCTGCGCTTTATCTGTATATAGTCCGACAGGACATCACAGGGGGACGGGTACACCGAGGCGGGATGACCGACTTCTTAGACATCGCACTGAGCTTTCCGACAGTCATTTTCACTTTCCTTCTCGTGGTGGTCGCCGGCTATTGGCTGGCCGTCATCACCGGCCTGTTCGAGCTGGATGACGACGCCGCGTGGCTGGGACTCGGGGGAGTCCCGGCGGGGGTCGCGCTGTCGCTGCTCGTCGCGCTGGCCTGGCTGCTGTGCCTCATCGGCGGCGTGGTGGCGAGCGGCGGCCTGCTGGTCGCCGTCCCCTTCGCCGCACTGGGCCTGGCCTGGCTCGCCACGAGGGCGCTGATGCCACCGCTGAGCAGGCTGTTCCCCGAAGGAGACCGCCGCTCGCGCGGCGACTTCGTGGGCCAGATGTGCGTGATCCGCACGGGCACGGCCACCCCGGACTTCGGCCAGGCCGAGGTCACCGCCGCCGACGGCTCGTCCGCGGTCGTGCAGGTGCGCACGACCGGCCAGGACCGCCTGGCACGCGGCGACAACGCACTCATCTTCGAATACGACAAAGACGGCGAATTCTTCTGGGTCATGCCGTACGAAAGTGAGCACTGATGGACGTCATCTCCACCGGCTTCGGCGTATTCCTCGCCGTCATCCTGGTCATCGTGATTGGCCTGCTCCTCGTCATCGGCCGCCTTTTCCGGAAGGTGGAGCAGGGCAAGGCGCTCATCGTGTCGAAGGTCAACAAGGTCGACGTGACATTCACCGGTGCCGTGGTCCTGCCCGTCGTCCACAAGGCCGAGATCATGGACATCTCGGTCAAGACCATCGAGATCGAGCGGACCGGCCGCGAGGGTCTGATCTGCCGGGACAACATCAGGGCCGACATCAAGATCACGTTCTTCGTCCGCGTGAACAAGACCGCCGAGGACGTCATCAAGGTCGCCCAGGCCATCGGCACCGCGCGGGCCAGTGACGAGACGACGCTGCAGGAGCTGTTCAACGCCAAGTTCTCCGAGGCGCTCAAGACCGCCGGCAAGCACCTCGACTTCGTCGACCTCTACACCAAGCGCGACGAGTTCCGCGACGAGATCGTCCGGCTGATCGGCACCGACCTCAACGGCTACAGCCTCGAGGACGCCGCCATCGACTACCTGGAGCAGACCGCGCTGGCCCAGCTCGACAAGAGCAACATCCTCGACGCGCAGGGCATCCGCAAGATCACCGAGCTGACGGCGATCGAGCACGTGCGCACGAACGAGTTCCGGCGCAACGAGGAGAAGGAGATCACCCGCCAGAACGTGGACGCCCGCGAGGCCATCCTCGAGCTGGAGCGCCGCCAGGCCGACGCCGAGCTCAAGCAGCGGCGCGAGATCGAGACCGTCAAGGCCCGCGAGGAGGCCGAGGTCGCCCGCGTGCAGGCCGAGGAGCGGCTGCGCGCCCAGGCCGCGCACATGAAGACCGACGAGCAGCTCGGCGTGCAGAACGAGAACCGGGCCCGCGAGATCGCCGTCGCCGAGAAGAACCGCGAGCGCGTCATCGCCATCGAGACCGAGCGCATCGAGAAGGACCGCCTGCTGGAGGTCATCGCCCGCGAGCGGGAGACCGAGCTGTCGCGGATCGCCAAGGACAAGGAGGTCGAGACCGAGAAGCGCTCGATCGCCGAGGTCATCCGGGAGCGCATCGCGGTCGACAAGACCGTGGCCGAGCAGGAGGAGTCCATCAAGCGGCTGCGCGTGGTCGAGGAGGCCGAGCGCACCCGCCAGCAGGTGATCATCGCCGCCGAGGCCGAGGCCCAGGAGAACCTGGTCAAGGACATCAAGGCGGCCGAGGCCGCCGAGGCCGCCTCGAAGTTCCGGGCCCGCGAGGAGCTCGTGCTGGCCGAGGCCCGGCAGCAGGCCGCCGAGCTGGAGGCGCGGGCCAAGATCCGGCTCGCCGAGGGCGTGCAGGCCGAGACGGCCGCGAGCGGGCTGGCGCAGGTCCAGGTCAGGGAGCGGGACGCCGACGCCATCGAGAAGGTGGGCCGCGCCGAGGCGCTGGTGCTGAAGGAGCGGCTGGCCGCCGAGGCGGACGGCGCCCGGGCCATGGCGCTGGTCGAGGGCGACCGGCTCAAGGCGCAGGCCGAGGGCCAGCAGGCGATGGCGCTGGCCGGGGCCGCGGCGGTGGGCGAGAAGCTCAAGGCCGAGGCCGAGGGTCTCACCCAGAAGGCGGCCGCCATGGCGGCGCTGGACGACGCCAGCAGGGGGCACGAGGAGTACCGCCTGCGCCTGGAGGCCGACAAGGAGATCCGCCTCAAGCACATCGACGTCACGCGGCAGGTGGCCGAGTCGCAGGCGAGCGTGCTGGCCGCCGGCCTGGCCAAGGCCAACATCGACATCGTCGGCGGCGACACGATGTTCTTCGACAAGGTGGTCGGCTCGATCACCGCGGGCAAGGTGGTCGACGGCTTCGTGGACCACTCGGCGGTCGCGGGGGCCATCGTCTCGCCGTACCTCAACGGGAGCGCCAGCCTGGCGGCCGACCTCGCCGGCGTGATCGGCGGCGTGAGCACCGAGGACCTCAAGAACGTGACCGTGTCCGCGCTGCTCATGCGGCTCATCCAGGACGGCGGCCCGCAGTCGCCGGCGCTCGGTGAGCTGCTGGAGACGGCCCGCCGGCTGGGCGTGGCCGACTCGCCGGTGGCGGCGCTGGCCGGCGCCAAGTGAGCGCTGTGACGTCTCAGCTGGAGGGCGCCCTGGAGGTGGGGCTGGAGGCGGGGACGTACGAGGTCCTCAGGAACCGCCTCCAGGCCCAGGCCAAGGCCCTCGCGGCGGCGGCCGAGGCGCTCAACGGGGAGCGGCTGAAGGTCTTCGGCGGGGCGGAGCTGCGCCTGCTGGGCACCGAGCGGATCCGTACGGAGAACAACTGCGTCCCCAGGGACATCGTCTCCCTGGGCGACGTGATGTTGTTCGGTTACAACGTCTTCATCGGGCTCAAGCCGGAGACGACGGTGGCGGACGTGTTCGCGGTGCACCGGTTCTCCCGGGACGGCGACGCCTTCAGGTTCGACGCCGACAGGCTGGAGACGCTGGACGACCCGGCGTTCAGGAAGGACTTCGTCGAGCTGTACCGCTATTACAAGGAGACCCGGCTCCAGCAGCTCAGGCGGGTCGAGGGCAAGCTGCTGGCCGTCTTCCGGACGGGCCCGGCGGACACGCGGGTGCTGCGCTGGACGGTCAGCAACGGCGGGGTCCCGAAATATCATGACAACCGGGGGGAGCGGGACCACACCTTCCCCCCGTCCCACGACTTCGAGTGGACGCCCACCACCCGCGACGACCACATCCTCGGCCGCCACCCGCACATCTCCATCGGCGGCGAGGTGTTCGTCGAGACCGTCGGCGGCGACCTCACCATCAAGGTCGAGGACAACACGGAGACCGGGGCCGGCATCTACTCGGAGCCGGTGGCCGAGCCGCTGCAGAGCCTCGCGGACGCCGACGTCGAGTACGCCCGCGTGGGGCCGCTCATCCTCATGCGGATCAGGCCGTACAAGGAGACGGACCGGCGCCACCTGGTCTTCAACACGCGCACCAAGGCCGTCGTCCGGCTCGACGGGCTCGGCCAGGCGTGCCAGCGCCTGCCCGAGGACCAGGGGCTGATCTTCCCCGGCGGCTACTACCTGGCCACGGGGGTCAGCAAGACGTTCGACACGGACGTGTCGGACCTGGAGTTCGAGCGGGTGGTCCGCTCCCCCAACGGCGAGGACGTCCTGTACGTCTTCCACGCCAGGGGCGACGGGCGCTCGTTGCTGCTGCCGTACAACGTGATCAGGAAGGAGGTGGCCACCCCCATCGTCTGCCACGGGTACTCGCTGTTCGACGACGGCACGATGGTGGTCTTCCGGGCCACCTCCGAGGAGCCGACCCGGGTGCACCCGATGCAGGTGTGGCAGACGCCGTACGTGTCGGACACCTACGCCGCCGCCCAGCCCACCGGGACCGGCCCCCTGGAACGCATCGGCAACGCGGAGCTCGTCCGCGGCATCTCCGACAGCCTGTCGGTGGCGCGGATGGTCGAGGAGATGGCGCCGTCCGCCGGGACCTTCGAGGGCCTGATCGCCGCCTGCACGCGGACGTTCGACTCCTACCACTGGCTCGGCGAGCACGGCCTGCGCGGGCCGCTCGCCGACGTGCGCGCCACCGCCGAGCAGGTCCTCGACGAGTACGAGAACGTCGAGCAGCTCACCCGCCAGGCCGCCCGGACTCTGGCCACGGCCGAGGAGGAGACCACCCAGCTCGTACGGAGGTCGAAGGCCGACGACCCGGCCACCGCCGACGCCTGGGTCACCCTGCTGGCCACGCTGCGCCGCGCCCAGGGGCACCTGGTGACGCTGCGCGAGGTCCGCTACATCGACCTGACCGCCCTGGACGCGCTGTCCGCCACGGTGACGGAGGAGGTGGCCTCGGCCGGGAGGCGGGCCGTCACGTTCCTGTCCGGGGAGGAGGCGTTCACCGGCTACCACGCGGCCGTCGACGGGCTCGCCGCCGACGCGGCCGCGATCGGCACGGTGGCCGAGGCCGCGCCCGTCGCCGACCGGCTGGCGGAGCAGGCCGAGGGGCTGGAGGTGGTCACGGAGGTCGTCGGGTCGCTGGACATCGCCGACGCCACCGTACGCACCTCGATCCTGGGCCGGATCGCCGAGGTGCTCGGCGGCGTGAACCGGGCCAGGGCCGTGCTGGACGGGCGCAGGCGCGAGCTGCTCGGCACGGAGGGCCGGGCCGCGTTCGCCGCCGAGTTCGCCCTGCTGGGCCAGGCCGTCACGGGCGCGCTGGCGATGGCCGACGCGCCGGAGAAGTGCGACGAGCAGCTCGGCCGCCTGATGCTCCAGATCGAGAACCTGGAGTCCCGCTTCGGCGAGTTCGACGACTTCGCGACGCAGCTCGCGGCCAAGCGGGACGACGTCTACGAGGCGTTCTCGGCCCGCAAGCAGACGCAGCTCGACGAGCTGGCCCGGCGCGCCGACCGCGTCTTCGCCTCGGCGGAGCGCATCCTGGGCAGCATCACCCGCCGGCTCGCCGCGCTGGCCTCGCTCGACGACGTCAACACCTACTTCGCGACCGACCCGATGGTGGCCAAGGTCCGCTCGGCGGCCGGGGAGCTGCGCGGGCTCGGCGACGCCGTACGGGCGGAGGAGCTGGACGGACGGGTCAAGTCGGCCCACCAGGAGGCCGGGCGCGCCCTGCGGGACCGCCAGGACCTGTTCTCCGACGGCGGCGAGATCCTGCGCCTGGGCCACCACCGCTTCGCCGTCAACACCCAGCCGATCGACCTGACACTGGTGCCGCACGACGGCGCGATGTCGTTCGCGATCACCGGGACGGACTACCGCTCCCCCGTGCCCGACTCGTTCGCCGACACCCGGCCGTTCTGGGACCAGCTGCTGGTCTCGGAGTCCGCGGAGGTCTACCGGGCCGAATACCTGGCCGCCTCGCTGCTCGACTCGGTCACCGCCGGGGCGCCGCTGGAGGAGCTGGTCCGCCGGGCCGCCGAGGAGCGCTACGACGAGGGATACGAGCGTGGGGTCCACGACCACGACGCCACGGCCATCCTGGACACGCTGGTGCGGTTGCGGGAGGGCGCGGGGCTGCTGCGCTATCCGGCGGAGGTCCGGGCGTCCGCGCAGCTCTACTGGGCGTTCGGGGTGGAGGAGGTTTCACGTAAAACATTCGTCACCAGGGCCGTGTCGCTGGTCCGGGCCCGTACGGTCTTCGGCATCACGCCCGCCCTGGGCTCGCTGGCCGACGAGCTGGAGACCTCGATCGCGCGGTTCCTGGCCGGCCTGGGCCTGCCGCCGGTCAGCCTCGCCGGCGAGTACCTCGTCGAGGAGCTGGCCGCCACGCCCGCCGGTTTCGTCACCGCCAAGGCGGCCCGCGACCTCCTCGACGGCTTCCGCCACGCGCTCGGCCCCGCCAAGGTGCGGGAGTTCGAGGAGGACCTCAGCGCCCTCCCCCTCCCCGAGCGCCTCCAGCTCGCCCGGGCCTGGATGACCGCCTACCACCAGGGGCCCGAGGCCGCCGAGGCCGTCGCCGTACTGCTGTGCGACCTGCCCCGCCACGAGTCCAGCGCCACCATCACCGAGACCGTGGACGGCCTGCTGGGCACCCACCCCCGGGTCAAGGACCGCAAGCTGGAGATCCGCCTGGACGAGCTCCTCACCAGGACCCGCCGGTTCGGCCAGGAGCAGGTCCCGGCCTACCGGGCCTACCAGCGGCGCAGGACCGAGCTGGTCGAGGCCGAGCGCCGCCGCCTGCGCCTGGACGAGTACCGGCCCAAGGTCATGAGCGCCTTCGTCCGCAACCGCCTGCTGGACGAGGTGTACCTGCCGCTGATCGGCGACAACCTGGCCAAGCAGCTCGGCGCGGCGGGGGCGGGCAAGCGCACCGACCAGATGGGCCTGCTCCTGCTCATCTCCCCGCCCGGCTACGGCAAGACGACCTTGATGGAGTACGTGGCCAGCCGGCTCGGCCTGGTCTTCGTCAAGGTGAACGGCCCGGCCCTGAGCCACGAGGTCACCTCGCTGGACCCGGCGGACGCCCCGGACGCCACGGCCAGGCAGGAGGTGGAGAAGATCTCGTTCGCGCTGGAGACGGGCAACAACACCCTGCTCTACCTGGACGACATCCAGCACACCTCGCCGGAGCTGCTGCAGAAGTTCATCTCCCTGTGCGACGCCCAGCGCCGCATCGAGGGTGTGTGGAACGGCCGGACGCGGACGTACGACCTGCGGGGCAAGCGGTTCGCGGTGTGCATGGCGGGCAACCCGTACACCGAGTCGGGGCAGCGCTTCCGCATCCCCGACATGCTGGCCAACCGAGCCGACGTGTGGAACCTGGGCGACGTGCTCTCGGGGAGGGACGAGCTGTTCGCGCTGAGCTACGTGGACAACGCGCTCACCTCCAACCCGGTGCTCGCACCCCTGTCGGGACGCGACCGGGGTGACGTGGAGCTGCTCGTCCGCTTGGCGAAGGGCGACACGACGGTCCGGCCGGACCAGCTCCAGCACCCCTACAGCAAGCCGGAGCTGGACCAGATCCTCAGCGTGCTGGCCAAGCTCGTCCGGGTCCAGGAGGTCGTGCTGGCCAACAACCAGGCGTACATCGCCTCGGCCGCCCAGTCGGACGCCGCCCGTACGGAGCCCCCGTACCGGCTGCAGGGCTCCTACCGGAACATGAACAAGCTGGCCGAGCGCATCGTCCCCGCCATGAACGACGCCGAGCTGGAAGCGGTGATCGACGACCACTACCTGGGCGAGGCCCAGACGCTGACCACCGACGCCGAGGCCAACCTGCTCAAGCTGGCGGAGCTGCGCGGCCGCCTGGACCCCGCCCGGGCGGCCCGCTGGGCGGCGGTCAAGGCGGCCTACCTCAAGGCCAAGGCCCTGGGCGGTGCCGAGGACGACCCGGTGGTCCGGGCGGTGGGCGCGATCGGCCTGCTGGCCGACCGCGTCGGCGAGGTCGGCACCGCCATCAAGGAGTCGGGCCACTAGACGCGGCCCTGGTCGCGGTCGAGGCGTCCGCGACCAGGGTCGTCACACTGCCGCGACCCCGCTCACCATCGCCGCGCCCGCGACTCCGCACTCGCCGCGCCCGTCACATCGTCGCCGTGCCGGCCCTCAGCTCCAGGTGGGAGCCGGTGAAGCCGGCGCGCAGGCGGCGGTCGTGCGTGACGATCACCAGCGCGCCCCCGTAGGAGCCCAGCGCCTCCTCCAGCTGCTCGACGAGCACCGGCGACAGGTGGTTGGTCGGCTCGTCGAGCAGCAGCAGGTCCACCGGCTCGCTGACCAGGCGGGCCAGCTCGATCCGGCGGCGTTGCCCGTACGACAGCTCGCCCAGGCGCAACCCCAGGTCCGAGGGCCGGAACAGCCCCAGCGCCAGCAGCGCGTCCGCATGGTCGTCGAGGGAGCCCGGCCGCCCGTGCGCGTAGGCCCGCAGCACGGTACGGTTCGGCGGCCCCGCCTGCTCGTCCTGCCGCAGGTGCCCGACCCGGCCCGCCCGCCGCACGGTGCCCGCGTCCGGCCGCAGCTCACCGGCCAGCACGCGCATGAGCGTGGTCTTCCCGGCCCCGTTCGGCCCGGTGACCAGCAGCCGCTCGCCGGCCCGTACGGTGAGGGTCTCCAGGCACAGGCGCCCCGTCACCCGCACCCCGTCGAGCACAACCGCCGCACCGGCCGCGACGCCGCCCCTGATGTCGGCGGCGAAGCGCAGCGGCTCGGGCGGCGGCGACACCGGGGCGTCGGTGAGCGAACGCACCCGCTGCTGCGACTGCCGGACGCGTCCGGCCGCCCCGTGCGTACGCGAGCGCGCCCGCCAGGCCCCGGTCCCCATCCCCGCCTTGACCATCTTGCGCGGCACGGCCGCCAGCCGGGCGGCGTTGGCGGAGACCAGCCCCGAATGCCGGCCGAGCTCCTGCTTCCACTCCTCGTACGCCCGCAGCCGCGCCGCCCGCTCGGCCGCCTTGGCCGTGAGGTACCCGGCGTACCCGTCGCCGTAGCGCCGCACCTGGCCCTCGGCGACCTCCAGGATCGTGGCGGTCACCCGCTCCAGGAACACCCGGTCGTGCGTGATGGCCACCACGGTGCCCCGGTGGGAGCGCAGGTGCCGTTCGAGCCAGGCCACGGCCTGGTCGTCCAGGTCGTTGGTCGGCTCGTCGAGCAGCAGCAGCTCGGGATCGGCGGCCAGGGTCGCGGCCAGGGCGAGCCGGGAGCGCTCGCCGCCGGACAGCGTGGCCACCGGGCGGGCCCGGTCGAGCCCCGGCAGCCCGAGCCCGTGCAGCGCGGCGTCCACCCGGGCGTCGGCCTCGTACCCGCCGCGCGCCTCGAACTCGGCCACCAGCCCCGCGTAGACCTCCGCGTCCCTCGGGGTGTCGAGCGCGCGCTCGGCGGCCCGCATCCGGCTCTCCAGGTCGCGCAGCTCGGCCAGGGCCACGTCGATGGCGTCGGCCACCGTCGCGTGCGGCGGCAGCTCCGGAGACTGCGGCAGGTAGCCGACGCCGCCGGGCGCGACGACGGTGAGCTCGCCGTTGTCCGGCCGCTCGGCGCCCGCCATGAGCTTGAGCAGCGTGGACTTGCCCGACCCGTTGTCCCCGATCACCCCGATCCGCTCGCCGGGTCTGACGGTGAAGGACACGCGGTCCAGGACGACGCGGGTGTCGTAACGCTTGGTGATCTCGGCGAATGCCAGTTGGGCAGCAGTACGCATAAAGGGCCCACCTCCTCTTCTCGGCGCGGAATTGACCAGAGCGAGGCGGCGCAGGCGGAGCAGTCAGCTCAACGCGTGCGCGCCTCGGGCGCGAGAATCACAGGGAACCCATATCGGCGGAGACGTTATCCCTTGATCAGACGGGATGTCCAGCCCTTTATCGCTCGGCCAGCTCCCGGGTGGCCGCCCGCTGCAGCGCCGTGGACCGCCGCAGCCAGTCGAGGATCACCTCCAGCTCGTCGTCGGTGTAGCGCTCGTACAGCCGGGACAGGCCGGCCGCGAACGGCTCCAGCAGCTCCGCGAACCCGGCCACCCGCTCGTAGTTGATCTCGACGATGACCCGCCGCCGATCCCTGGTGTCACGCAGCCGCCGCACCAGCCACTTGGCCTCCAGCCGGTCGATCAGCCCGCTGACGGTGGCCGGGGCCAGCCCGGTGTGCTGCGCGATCTCCCCCGCCGTCAGCGGCCCGTGGCGCCGCAGCAGATCGAGCGCCTTCTCCTCGGTCGGCCCCAGACCGAGCCGCTCGCCCATGGCCCCGTGGTACGCGACGGCGGCGTCGCCGTGGTCCCGCCCCGCACCGACGAGCGCCTCCAGCAGATCCTTTCGCCTCTTCGAAATATCCCTCAACCTCCACAGATATATTTCGTTCGCCCGAACGAAACATTAGTGGCTTTTGACGGGATAGGCGCGGATCTACGCCAGGAGAGCCCGTGACACCGACTCGTGGCTCGCGGGCAGCAGCGGCAGGCGTACGTCCGGGGTCGGGATCAGGCCCCGGGCGTGCAGCACGCCCTTGATCACGGTCGGGTTGGGCTCGGCGAACAGCGCCGCCGAGAGCCGGGCCAGCCGGTTCCCGAGCGCCCTGGCCCGGGCGACGTCCCCGGCCTGCCAGGCGTCCGCCAGGTCGGCGAAGCTCCTGGTCTCCAGGTGCGCGGAGGCGAGGATGCCGCCCGCCGCGCCCAGGGCGAGCAGCGGCGAGACGCAGACGTCGTCCCCGCCCAGCACCGCGAACCCCTCGGGCAGGTCCCCGAGCAGGTCGATCGCGTCCTGGTCGATCCCGCCCGCCGCGTACTTCACCCCCGCGATCATCGGATGCGCGCCGACCCGGCGCAGCGTGGCCGCGCTGACGGCCTGCCCGGTCCGGTAGGGGATGTGGTAGACGACCAGCGGCACCGGCGTCTCCTCGGCCAGCGCCTCGAAGTGCGCGACGACCCCGCGCTCACCGGGCCGCAGGAAGTACGGCACCATCACCAGCGCCGCCCCCACCCCCGGCGGCAGCTCCCGCAGGGCCCGCGCCGTCGAACGCGTGTCGTTGCCCGTCACCCCCACCGTCAGCAGCGCCTGCCGCTCGGCACAGACGCGGGCGCACACCTCGATCACGCGCGCCCGCTCCGCGGGGTCGAGCGCGGCCACCTCGCCGGTGGTGCCCAGCGCCACCAGGCCGGCGGCGCCCTGGTCGAGCACGTGATGGCCGAGCTTCTCGATCGTGTCCACGGCCACCGCGCCCGACGACTCGAACGGGGTGACCAGCGGTACGTGGATTCCTCTCATCATGCTTCGAGCCTGACCTCCCGGAACCCGTTAGGTCCAGCGCGAGTTTCTTCGTTCGAGATTAAGCTGAGCTTATGCTCGATCCGCGCAAGCTCCACCTGCTCCGCGAACTCGCCAGGCGCGGCACCATCGCCGCGGTGGCCGAGGCGGTCACGTTCACGCCGTCGGCCGTCTCCCAGCAGCTCAGCGCGCTGGAGCGGGAGGCCGGGGTGCCGCTGCTGGAGCGCACCGGCCGCACGGTGGCGCTGACGCCCGCCGGGCAGCTCCTCGTGGAGCACGCGCAGGCCGTGCTCGAACAGCTCGAACGCGCCTCGGCCGCCCTCGCCGCCGCGCGCGGCGGACCCTCGGGGCCGCTGCGGATCGGCGCCTTCCCCACGGCCGCCCGCGTGCTCCTGCCGCCCGCCCTCGCCGGCCTGACCGGCGCGCACCCGGGGCTGCGGCCGATGGTGTCCGAGATCGACCCAGCCGACGTCTCGGCCGCGCTGGGGGCAGGGGAGCTGGACGTGGCGCTCGTCCACGAGTACGACTTCGTCCCGCCCGTCACCGACGCCTCGGTCGAGACCGAGCCGCTGTTCAGCGAGCCGATCTACCTGACCGACCGCCCCTCCGTCGCCGCCGCCCGCGACGACGCGTGGATCACGAACAAGCCCGGCACCCTCTGCCACACCATGGCCGTCAGGGCCTGCCAGGCGGCCGGGTTCGAGCCGCTCGTCCGGCACCACATCGACGACTTCGACACCGTGCTGGCCTTCGCCGCGGCCGGTCAGGGCGTCGCGCTCGTGCCCCACCTGGCGGCCACCAGCCCGCCGGGAGGCGTACTGCTCACCCGCCTGCCGCTGAGCCGCCGCACGCTGGCCGCGTTCCGGAAGGGGAACGGCGAGCACCCGGCGATCAGGGCCGCCGTCGCCGCCTTCCGCACGGCCGTCCCCCACCTCCCCCTCTGACCAGCCCCTCCCTGATCAGCCGCGACCGTCCACGCCCCCGTGATCGCCCGTGAGCGCGCCGCCCTCCCCACCGAACACCCGCGAGCGCCCCCGTCACCGGCCTCCCGCTCCGAACAGCCCTCTGACCAGATCCGCGAAGCTCGCCGCGAGCCGCTCGTGCTCCCCAGCCCGCAACTGGCTCGCGATCGGCTCCATGTGCAGGGTGCCGAGCAGCATGTGAGCGATCTGCCCGGCATCCACGTCCGGCCGCCCTTCGGCGATCAGCCCGGTCACGTGCCGATGCCAGGAGACGTAGATCGGATTGGCCTCCCTGGGCTGCTCGGCGGCCCCCTTCCTGGTCACCATGGCGTGCTCGTGCGCCGCCATGAGGTTGCCGTTGCGCGCCGCCAGCGCGGCCACCGCGGCGAAGAACGCGACCAGCCGCTCCCCCGGCTCCGCCCCCGGCCCGAGCGGCGGCGGCCCCTCGGCGACGGCCACCTCCAGCTCGCGGGCCCGCTCGGCCATGAGCTCCCGCATGAGCCCCGTACGACTGCCGAACCGGTGGAAGACCGTCCCCTTCCCCACGCCGGCGGCGGCCGCGACCCGCTCGACGGAGACCTGCTCGGGCGGGTGCCGCCGCAGCAGCTCCTCGGCCGCCCGCAGGATCGCCTGCCTGTTGCGCGCGGCGTCGGCCCGCTCTCGACGTTCCATCCGGTCATTCTTTCCCATGGACAAACTTGACCAGTGGTCCATATATTAACTGGACCACTGGTTCGGTTATCTGGAGGAAGAATGCGCGCGATCGTCCTGACGGCCAAGGGCGGGCCGGAGCGGCTGGAGCCCGCCGACCTGCCGCGCCCGCGGCCGGGAGAGGGCCAGGTCCTCATCCGCGCCCAGGCCGTCGGCGTCAGCTACGCCGAGACCCAGATCCGCGCGGGCACGCTGCCGTTCCCGCTGCCGCTGCCCGCCGTACTCGGCGCGGAGGCGGTGGGCGAGGTCGTCGAGGCGGGCGCGGGGGTGGACGGGAAGCTGCTCGGCAGCACGCTGGTCGGGGTCACGGGCGGGCTGGGCGCGTACGCGGAGTACGTGGTGCTCCCCGCCGCCATGGCCTGCCCGGTGCCGGACGGCGTGACCCCGGCCGAGGCGCTGGCCGTGGCCGCCCCCGGTGCCATCGCCCTCGCCCTGCTCCACCGGGCCAGGCTGGAAGGCGGGGAAACGGTGCTGGTGGAGGCCGGCACCAGCGCGGTCGGCGGCCACCTGGTACGCCACGCCAAGGAGTTCGGGGCCGGCCACGTGATCGCCACCGCCGGATCGCCCGCCAAGCGGGACCGGGCCGTCGAGCTGGGCGCCGACACCGTGCTCGACCACGGGACGCCCGATTGGCCCTCCGGCCTGCCGGACGTGGACGTGGCCTTCGAGTCCATCGGCGGCGCGTCGGCCGGGCAGGTGCTCGGCCGCCTCACCCCCGGCACCGGCCGCCTGCTCTACTACGGCCTGCTGAGCGGGGAGCCGGCCGCGTTCACCGCCGCCGACCTCATGGAGCGCGGCGTGACGGCCATCGGCTGCAGCGGTCCCGGCTGGGCCGGGCAGGTCTTCGGCACGCACTACCCGGAGATGCTGGCCCGGCTGGCGGCGGGCCGGAGCGGCGCGTCCATCGCCCGTACGCTGCCCCTGGAGGAGGCCGCCGAGGCCCACCGCCTCCTGGAGAGCCGCACGCTGACGGGCCGCGTCCTGCTCGTCCCCTGAAGGCCGCCGCTACCGGTCGAGCACGGCGTCGAGCACGGCCTGCGCGCTGACCTGGCCGGAGTCGTACTCCCCGGCCGTCACCGCCACCACCAGCCCCTCCTCCGGCGCCACGAGCAACCGCTGCCCGCCGTTCCCGATGGCCTCGGCCCACCGGCGCTCACCGGTGCCGAGATACCACTGGTAGCCGTACTCGAACCCGTCGTCGATGACGACCCGGGGCCGCAGCACCTCCCGGAGCCAGTCGCCCGGCACGATGTCCCGGCCGCCGTCGAGCACGAGCTGCCCGATGGCGGCCAGGTCGACCGGCCGCAGCCGCAGCCCGGACGCGGCCCGCGTCGCGCCGTCGTCCCCCCTGGACCAGGCGTACGCGCTGATCCCCAGCGGCCGGAAGAGCCGGTCCGCCGCGTACTCGTCCAACGGCCGCCCGGCGCCCCGCGTGATGATCTCCCCGATCAGCGCGGAGGCGCCGCCGCTGTAGTTCCACCGCTTGCCCGCCTCCTCGACGACGGGCCGCTCCAGCACGTACCGGTGCCGGTCGGGAGCCAGCTCCATCGCGATCTCGCCGTTGGCCGGATCCGTGTAGGGCAGGTCCTCCCGCCACTCCAGCCCGAGCGTCATGGTCAGGGCGTGCTCGACGGTGAGGTGCGCCCGCCCGGGATCAGCCACCAGATCGGGATATTCCGGGAACTGCCGCACCAGCGACTCCCCCGGCGCCGGCACCAGCCCCTCGCGCAACGCGATGCCGTACACCAGCGCCACCACGCTCTTGGACACCGACCTCAGGTCGTGCAGCGTGTCCCGGTCGAACACCACCTGCCCGAGCGCGTCACCCAGGTGGTAGTCGGCCCCCGCGCCGTACCGCTCGATCACCACCTCCCCGCCCCGCATCACCACGAGCCCGTGCAGGTTGGGCGCCTTCCCCGCATGCAGGACCTCGTCCACCCGCTCCGACATTCCCACGATGTACCTCCCGAAATCGGCACATCCTGGCATACAGCCTCACACGGTGTCAGGGACAAGCTCTCAAGGCGTCCGCTTCCTGCCGCCGAGCTCCGCCAGCGCGCGTTCCCAGGGGTAGGGCTCCGAGCCGCCGGCGCCGAGCACCACCCGTACGCCGTCCGCGCGCAGGTCCGCGACGCTGCGCCGGTACGGCGTGCGGGCGGCCAGCGCGCTGTTCACGAACGGCAGCACGACCACCGGGATGCCCAGCCCCGGCGCCTCGGCCAGCACGCCCAGCGCGTAGGTGTCGGCGATGCCCTGGGCGAACTTGTTGATCGTGTTGTACGTGGCCGGCGCCACGACGATGGCGTCGGCCCGGGGCGGCTTCGGCTCGTACGGCTTGCGGTAGCGGCTGCGCACCGGCCGCCCGGTCTGCCGCTCCAGCGCGGCCACGTCGATGAAGTCCAAGGCGGACGGGGTCGCCACGATCTGCACGATCCAGCCCTCCTCCTGCGCCAGGCCGACGAGCCGCCCGACGTCGGCCGCCGCCCCGGCGGCGCAGACGACGAGATAGAGCACCTCACCCGATGATTCGGTCACGCGACGCACTCCCATGAAGTCGGGTTCACTGGCTCCAAGGATCCCCGCCGCCGGTTCCCCGGTTCCACGGACCCCCGCCGCCGAATCCTTTCCGGCGGTCGCCGCCTCTCATACACGTGTGCCGGCGACAGCGCCGGGACGGGAGACTGGAGATTGTCATGCTCATCGCCGGAATCGCGGTCGCGGTCCTACTTGTCTGCGCGTGCAGCGTCGTCCTGCTGCGCAGGAGAGGCCGCTCGCGTGGCTGACCGGACCTGGCCCGCCGAGCGGCTGATCGTGGCGGCGCAGCGCGGCGACGCCGAGTCGATCTCGGCGCTGGTGTCCGGGTCGCACCCGCACGTACGGCGCTTCGCCCGCTCGCTGTGCGCCACGCCCGAGGACGCGGAGGACGCGGCGCAGGAGGCGCTGATCATCCTCTACCGGAAGATCGGCACGTTGCGGGCCACCGGTGCGCTGGCGTCGTGGATGTTCCGCATCGTCCGCAACGAGTGCCTGCGCCGCGCCCGGCTGACGGTGCGGCGGCCGGAGCTCGTCGAGGACACCCGCGCGATCTCGGCCGAGGACGAGGTCATGCGGCGGCTGGAGGCCGATCGGGTGGCCGCGGCCATCGCCGCCCTGCCCGCCGACCAGCGGCAGGTGCTGATCATGCGAGACGTCCAGGGCCTCAGCGGCCGGCTGGTGGCCGGCGCGCTGGGTCTCAGCGTCTCCGCGATGAAGTCGCGGCTGCACCGCGCCCGCGCGACCGTCCACCGGACCCTGGAGAGCACTCCCGAAGGAGGCGCGGATGGCTGAGGACCGCGGTTTCGCCAGCGCGTCGCTGCCCCGGCATCTGCTCCGGGGCGCGGCCGGCTTCGGCGCGCTGATCGGCTCGGTGGCGCTGCTGCCGGCGCTCGGCCCGGTGAGCCTGATGCTCGTACCGGCCGGCCTGCTGGCCCTGCGCGGCTGCCCGACCTGCTGGGCGATCGGGCTGGTGCAGACGATCTCGCGGGGCCGGCTGCGGCGGCGATGCGTGGACGGCCGGTGCGAGCTCACCCGGGCACCCGGATCCCGGACGGGCTGAGGGATGCTCCTCGGCAGCGCAGGGCTGAGAGGCTCCTCAGGGTCTCTCAGGTGCGGCACAGCGGTCGGCGAGCATGCTGGAGGACATGGATCAACTGTTGCGCAGCCCCGCCATCGCCGCGGGGCTGACCAAGGTCGAGGCCAGGATCCGGCGGCTGAGCGGCTCCTCCGCGCTGCCCGGCATCAACGTCGGCGCCGGGCGCATCGTCGCGGCGGGCGGCAAGCGCTTGCGGCCCGCCCTGACCCTCGCCGCCTCCCTCGCGCTCGGCAAGGCCCCCGACCGCCGCGTGATCACGGCCGCCGCCTGCGTGGAGCTCATCCACGCCGGGTCGCTCGTGCACGACGACCTGATGGACCGGGCCACCGAGCGCCGCGGCACCAGCACGCTCAACGCCGAGCTGGGCGACGGCAGGGCGCTGGTCATCGGGGACTTCATGCTGGCCAGGGCCGGGCTGGCGGCGATCACGAGCGTGTCCAGGCCGGTGGCCGAGGTGCTCGCGGCCACCATGGTCGAGCTGGCCGAGGGGCAGTATCTGGAGACGGCCGGCCTGTTCGACCCGGCCCGTACGCGGGAGAGCGCCCTGAGGTCCATCACCGGCAAGACCGCCGCCCTCTTCAGGGCCGGATGCCTGGTGGCGGCGGTCTGCGCGCACGCCACGGCCGAGGACCGGGCGCGCATGGCGGCGTACGGCGAGAAGTTCGGGCTGATCTTCCAGGTGCTCGACGACCTGCTGGACCTGACCGCGTCCACCGCGCAGCTCGGCAAGCCGGCCGGGAACGACCTGCGGCAGGGCGTCTACAGCCTGCCCGTGCTGCTCTCGGGGGCCGACCTGACCGGGCTGCTCGGCCGCGACATGAGCGACGAGCAGGTGGCCGAGGCGCTGCGCAGGCTGCGGGCCGGCCGGATGACGACTGAGACGATCAGCTACTGCCGGGGCCTGGCCTCCGACGCGCTGGCCGCCCTGCCGGTGATCCACGACGAGGAGATGGCGGCCCTCCTGTACGGCCTCCCGTCCGCGTACATCGACCGGGTTGAGCGCATGACCGCCTTAACCGCAGTGAGTTGAGATTTGTTGGAACAATTGGTAATAATCACCGGCAAATCCCAGAAAGAGTGCTCATACTGGAGGTACTCACACCAGGAGCACGCTCATGCGAAAGACACCCCCTCGCATGGCCAGGGAGGACGACCTGGCGCCGAGCCAGTTCCTCCAGCTAGCCGCAGTGGACTTCACCGGCATCTACGCGGTCCACCTCGCCGCCAAGGAAGAGCGCCTGAAGATGACCAGGCTCGCGCTGAGCCTGCTGTCCGGCCCCTTCCTCGCGGCCATCGCCCTGGCCAGCGCCAAGGTCGTCGACCCGCAGAGCCTGACCCGCTGGCAGGACGTGCCGTGGTACCTGTTCGCCCTGGTCACCGCGTTCGGCCTGCTCAGCGTCCTGCCGTTCCTGCGCCTCATCGAGGCGGTCAACGCGCACGCCAGGACGGCCCGGGCGATCAACAACTTCCGCCTGCTGTACGCCACCAAGCTCAGGGACGACCTCGACTGGAGCCCGAACCTCCCGATCGACCCGCGCTTCCCCGAGACGTACGCGCCCCTCGCGTGGCCGGGCATCAACGTCATGATGCTCGCGACGGTCAACTCGACCTACCTGACCGTCGGCGTCACCGGCCTCAGCGGCCAGGAGCCCAACCTGCTCCTGCTCATGACCGGCATCCTGCTCGTGGCGCTGGTCCACTACGCCGTCTACTACATCCGCTGCAACGTGACCAGACGGCGCCGGCTTCCCCGCAACCCGTACCGATTCCCGTATTTGGAGAGCTGAATGCCCGGCCCGGCACTTTGGGCGTCGTGTGGGGAGGCGTGGATCTGGTTGATGCGCCATGTCTGGTCGGCGGGCACCCTCGCCGACGACGACCGCGGTCCCGTCATCGAGGGGCCGTCCGTGCTGTTCGAGATCGCGCGCGTCAGCGGCGACGACCCGATCATCGCGCGGTACGGCGACGCGGACCGGCTGGCGCTGTACCGCAGGAAGTTCACCGAGGACGTGGTGGTGCCGCCGTTCAAGTACAGCTACGGGGCCAGGATCGGGGGGCAGCTCAGGTGGGCGGCCGACCTGCTGCGGGTCAAGCCGTACAGCAAGAGCGCGTGGATCTCGCTGACCGTTCCCGGCGAGCCGTACGACGCGGTGCCCTGCCTGATCGGGGTGGCCTTCCGGATCAGGGAAGGCATGCTCGTCATGACCGCGACCTTCCGCTCCCAGAACGCCTTCACCAGCTACCTCAACTACCTGCCGCTCTCGGAGGTGCACGCGGCGATGGCCGCGAAGCTGGGGACGGAGCGCGGCCCGATGCGGGTGTTCGTCGACGTCCCGCACCTCTACCTGGCCGACAGCACCCACGTGCTGAAGGTCATGCGGCCCTCGCTGCCCCGGCTGTCGTGAGCGGCGCCGCGATGTCCTCCAGCCCCCTGCGCTCGGCCTTGACCCCGAGGAACAGCTCGACCAGGCCACCGGCGATCATCACCAGGGCCCCGATCGTGAACGCCAGCGCCGTGTCCCCCGGCACCCCGGTCTCGACCAGCGAGGCGAAGACGAGCGGCCCCGCGATGCCGCCGGCGGCCGTCCCGATCGCGAAGAAGAACGCGATGGCCATGGCCCTGGTCTCCATGGGGAAGATCTCGCTGACGGTCAGGTACGCCGAGCTCGCCCCCGCCGAGGCCACGAACAACACCGCCGACCAGCACGCGGTCAGCGTCACCGCGTTGAGCGCGCCCTCGTTGAACAGCCAGGCCGTGCCCAGCAGGAGCAGCCCCGACCCGATGTACGTGGCCGAGATCATCGGGATCCGGCCCACGGTGTCGAAGAGGTGGCCGAGCAGCAGCGGGCCGAGGAAGTTCCCGACCGCGATGACCGCGAAGTAGTAGCCCGTGTTCGTGTCGATCTTGAAGAACGTGGACAGGATCTGGGCGTAGCCGAACGTGATCGCGTTGTAGAGGAACGCCTGCCCGATGAACAGCGACAACCCGAGCACCGTCCGCTTGGGATAGAGCGCGACCATCGTGTGCGCGATCCGGCCGAAGCCGATCGACTTGCGCTGGTGCACGGTCATCGTCTGCTTCGGCTCCGGCAGGTCGTCCCTGCCGATCTCGTGCTCGATGTCGTCGACGATCCGCTCGGCCTCCTCGCCCCGGCCGTGGATGAACAGCCAGCGCGGGCTCTCCGGCACGTGACGGCGGACGAGCAGGATGGCCAGCCCCAGCACCACGCCCAGCCCGAACGCGACCCGCTAGCCGATGTTGACCGGCAGGTCGTTCAGCAGCGGCACGGTCAGCAGCGCGCCGCCCGCGGCGCCGAGCCAGTAGCTGCCGTTGATGATGATGTCGATGCGCCCCCGGTGGCGGCTCGGGATGAGCTCGTCGATGGCCGAGTTGATGGCCGCGTACTCGCCGCCGATCCCGAACCCGGTCACGAACCTGAACAGGAAGAACCACCACGCGCTGAAGGAGAACGCGGTCAGCAGCGTCGCCGCCAGGTAGACGACCAGCGTGATGATGAACAGCTTCTTGCGGCCGTACCGGTCGGTCAGCCAGCCGAAGAACAGCGCCCCCGCGCAGGCGCCCGCCACGTAGAGCGCGGCGGCCAGGCCCGCGACCTGGGCCTGGGTGATGTCCACGACGCTGCCCGGCTTGGCCAGCTGCGCGGACAGGTTGCCGACGATGGTGACCTCGAGCCCGTCGAGGATCCAGACCGTGCCGAGACCGATGACGATCATCCAGTGCCAGCGGGACCACGGCAGCCGATCCAGCCGGGCGGGCACCTTCGTACTGATGGTGCCGGTTTCCACGTCGCTCATAGGATCACCCCGATACCCGGCGAGCGATCGGCAAACGTTACGGGGCGGCAGGCTTCCTGGCCTCCAGGATGCCGGTGGCGGACCAGGGACCGCCGTACCAGAACCGCCAGCCCGCGTCCCGCCGCCGCACGTCGATCACGCCGAGCTCGCGCAGCGTGTCCTCGTACGCGGGCGTGTGCCGGAAGTCGGCGATCAGCATCAGCCCGCCGGGCCGCAGCACGCGGTGCGCCTCGCGCACGGCCCGCTCGCGCCCCTCCGCGCCGGGGATGCCGTGGATGGCCTGGCTCGACACGACCACGTCGAACGCGTCGTCGCCGAAGGGCAGCTCGCGCATGTCGCCGGTGACCAGCTCCACCCGCTCGGACACGCCTTCCGCCTCGGCGTTCGCCCTGGTCACCGGCTCCTCGTTGCCCGACCTGTCCCGGGAGCGCCACAGGTCGACGCCGGTCACCCGCCCGTGCTCCAGCCGCTCGGCCGCCAGCAGCAGCACCGCTCCCCGGCCGCAGCCGAGGTCGAGCAACCGCTCGTCGCCGCTCAGCCGGCGCAGCTCCTCGGCCCAGACGGCGAACCTGCCGCGCCGCGTCGTGTAGACGTGGCTGGCCGCGCTGGCCAGCGTGTAGAGCCCGCCGAAGAGGAAGGCGAGGCCCGCGGCGAGGACGTCGAGCACGAACGAGACCGCCGCCAGGCCCAGCAGCACGATCGCTCCGAAGAGCAGACCGGCCAGGGCCCATGGCGCGTCGAACCCGTAACTACCGTGTCGCTTGCTCACATTCACGTTATATCTCAAGGTGGTCTTGACGGGGATTTGACCGAACCATTCCCTTCGTACCGCCTCTCACGCACAACGCATTACTAGGGTGACTTGGATGGGCAGGCGCAACACGGCCATCAGGCATACGTAATGGGGGTTTGACCAGGCATGACGGGAGACGAGCGACGATTCGGCCTCGGCGCGGGCATCGCACTGACCCTGGCCTCGACCGTGTTGTGGGGAGTCGCGCACCTGGCCGCCGAGCGCCGCAAGACCGGCCTGGCGCTCATGGTGGCCTATGTGCTGATGCTGGCCGCGGTGCTGACCGTGTTCACCGCCTTCAGCGCCAACCTGCTGTCCCTGGCCGTCCAGCCCAGCTGGCTCATCGTGCTCACCGTCGCGCTGGTGGTGATCGCGCTGGCCTGGACCGGCGTGATCATCTGGTCCTTCCTCCTCGTCCGCCCCCCGCGTTCCGACACCGTCGGCCGCTTCCTGTCCACCACCCTGGCCGTCGCCCTCTGCGCGCTCATCCTGGCCCCCACGGCGTACGCCACCAGGCTCGCGTACCTGTCGCGCGACGTCGTGCACACCCTGTTCGCCGGCAACAGCGGCACCGCGCCCATCATGGCCCAGGACCCCTGGAGCGGTGCCGACCGGGTGAACTTCCTGCTCCTCGGCGGCGACTCCGCACCCGGCCGGCCCGGCGTGCGCACCGACAGCATGACCGTGGCCAGCGTGGACGTCGAGACCGGCGCCACCGTCCTGTTCGGCCTGCCGCGCAACCTCCAGCAGGTCCAGCTGCCCGCCGGCCCGGCCAGGGACGCCTTCCCCTGGGGCTTCACCGGCAGCGGCCCCGACACCCCGGGCCTGCTCAACGAGGTCTTCCAGTACGCCGAGGACCACCCGGAGCTGGTGCCCGGCGTGCACAAGGGCAAACGCGGCTCGACCCTGCTCAAGCAGACGATCAGCGACATCCTCGGCATCCCGGTGGACTACTACGCCATGGTCGACATGAAGGGCTTCGCGGAGATCGTCGACGCCATGGGCGGCGTACGGATCACCATCAAGGAGCCCATCGTGTACGGCAAGCACCGCGAGGGCCTCCTCCCCGCGGGCACCCGCAAGCTGACCGGCGAGGACGCCCTCTGGTACGGCCGCTCCCGCACCGACAGCGACGACTACGTCCGCATGGGACGCCAGAAGTGCCTGCTCAACGCGGTCGCCAAGCAGGCCGACCCGATGACCGTGCTCAACAGCTTCGAGCGCCTGGCCGCCGCCACGAAGCGGGCCATCTCCACGGACCTGCCCCAGGACCTCCTGCCGGCCGTCGTGGACCTGTCGCAGAAGGTGAAGGACGCCAAGATGCGCAGCCTCAGCTTCGTGCCGCCGCTGATCAGCACCTCCGACCCCGACTGGTACCTCATCCGCCGCAAGGTCCGCGAGGCCCTGGACGAGGACTCCGCCTCGACGAAGACCGCCGCCGCGCACGCCCCGTCCGCGACCGAGAGCACCGACACCCCGGTCAGCCTCGACTCCACCTGCGGATGACCCCCACCGCGACAGTTCGCGGCCTCTTGCTGCCGATTTCCCTCCCCGGCACACCCGCTGTGGCATGATGGTGATCGTCCAACGGAAACGATTTTCATCCTCACCTGGAGTAGGCAGTGAGAGTGGCGTTCGTCGGAAAGGGCGGCAGCGGCAAGACCACCATGTCGGCCCTGTTCGCCAGGCACGTGGCCGGCCAGGGCGGCCCGGTGGTCGCCATCGACGCCGACATCAACCAGCACCTGGCTCTCGTGCTCGGCCTCGACCGGCAGCCGGAGCCCCTCGGAGCCCACCTGACCGAGATCAAGGACCGCCTGCGCGGCACCAACCCCCGCATCATCTCCGCCGAGACCATGGTCAAGACGACCCCGCCCGGCCGCGGCTCCACGCTGCTGAGCTTCCAGGACCTGGCCGCCGACCCCTACGCCGTGACCACCCCCGACGGCCTGCGCCTGCTGGCCACGGGCCCGTTCAGCGAGGACGACCTCGGCGTGGCCTGCTACCACTCGAAGGTCGGCGCGGTGGAGCTGCTGCTCAACCACCTGATCGACGGCGCGGGCGAATACGTCGTGGTCGACATGACCGCGGGCGCCGACTCCTTCGCCTCCGGCCTGTTCACCCGCTTCGACCTGACCTTCCTCGTCGCCGAGCCGACCAGGCAGGGCGTGAGCGTCTACCGGCAATACCGCGAGTACGCCGCCAAGTACGACGTCGCCCTCGCCGTGATCGGCAACAAGGTGCACGGCCAGTCCGACGTCGACTTCCTGCGCGAGCACGTCGGCGACGACCTGCTCACCTGGATGGAGCACTCGGCCGTCGTCCGCGCCATGGAGCAGGGCCGCCACTTCACGCTGGACGACCTGGAGCCGGTCAACGCCGACGCGCTCACGGTGCTCCGCAAGACCCTCGACGAGCAGGTCAAGGACTGGGCCCGCTTCGGCCGCCAGACCGTGGAGTTCCACCTGCGCAACGCGCGGGCGTGGGCCAACGAGCGGACCGGCGCCGACCTGGCCGAGCAGGTGGACCCCGGCTTCGTCTATGGCCCCTGATCACATGAGTGTCCCCGCCGGGACTCTGGAGCGTTTCCCTTTTGCGACCTAGCGTCAGATTTGACCCCCCTTCGAGAGGAGACAGCATGTCGCTGACCGTTCCGAACGATCTGCTCGACCAGGCAAAAGCCGGTGACGTGGACGACGCGGCGTTCCTCGCCTGCGTCCGCGACTCGCTTCCCTACGCGTGGTCGCTGATCAGCGAGCTGGTCAAGCAGCGTGAGCACACCGGGGCCGAGTTCGCCGACAACCACGTGCCGCCGCCGTCCGAGGAGGCCCGCGGCCAGCTCCTGAGGTGCCTGGCGAGCGACTCGATGCGTGGCGCGCTCGAGCGCCACTATGGAGTGCGCCTGGCCTTCCAGAACTGCCACCGGGTGGCCGTCTTCGACCCGACGGCGACGAAGGCCCTGGCCGACTTCGTCACCCCGAGGGCCCAGCTCCTCAACCAGAGCCCGGAGCTGGTGGACTGCTGACCCCACGTCCGGCGGGCCGGGGCACCGGCCCGCCGGTCACCTCGCCAGCAGCGGCAGCACCTCGGCCCCGAACCGCCGGATGTTCTCCAGCGTCCGCCGGTGCTCCCCCAGCCCCTCGACCATCAGGATGAAGTGCTCGATCCCGGTGGCCTCCGACGTACGCAGCAGCGTCTCCGCGCAGTGCCCGGCCGAGCCCACCGGATGGATCCGGGTCAGCAGATCCACATATCCCGGAACGTCCCGCGACGCCCGCGGCCGCCCGTCCACCGGCACGTAGCCGGCCAGCCCCGGCCCGAGCCACCCCGGCATCGAGGCCTTCAGCTCCCGCACCGCCCGCGCCGTCGAGTCCGCCACGTGGCCGACCGCCGCCGCGACGTGCCCCTTCGCCGTGCCACCGCGCGCGGCGTAGCCGGCGACCAGGTCCGCCTTCTCGGCGTCCCCGACGTGCATCCCGAGCAACATCGGCAGCCCGCGCCCGGCCGCCAGCCCCACGGTGGCCTCCGAGGTGCACGCCACCACGGGCCGCAGCCGGGCGGGCGGCACCATCGCGACCTCCCTGAACCGGAAGAACTCCCCGTCGGCCGCCACCGGCCCGCCGGACAGCGCGCCGAGCAGCACGTCGAGCGACTCCCCGAAGCCCCGCTCGAACCGCTCGACCCCGGTCCCGAACACCTCCAGGTCCACCCACGGCCCGCCTCGGCCCACGCCCAGCGTGAACCGCCCGCCGGACAGGTGGTGCAGCATGGCCGCCTGCTCGGCCAGGGCCACGGGGTGGTGGTTGGACAACACGCTCACGGCCGTGCCCAGCCCGATCCGGGAGGTCCGGCCGACGGCGACCGCGGCCAGCGTCGTGGCGGACGGGCACACGCCGTATGACATGAAGTGGTGCTCGGCGATCCACGCGTCGTCGAACCCGGCCTCCTCGGCCGCCACGATCAGTTCGACCGAATCGGCGAGCACCCGCCCCGGCTCCTGCCCGGGAAACAGCGCCGCGATGATGAAGACCCCGATGCGCACCCGTCGATGATGGCCGATGACCTGGGCGTCCCGGGTCCGTTCAGCCGAAGAGGCTTGCCTGCCCCTCGCCCACGAGCGGATCACGGTGTTGTTTGAGATGCCGCCACTGTGGCAGGTCATCCAGATATGACCACGAGAGCCGATGGTGAGCTGTGGGGCCCAGGCGGGCGAGCGCCTCCTGGTGCGAGGGCGAGGGATAGCCGGCGTTCTCCGCGAAGCCGTACTCCTCGCAGCCGATCGTCGCCATGTACGCATCACGCCGCACCTTGGCCAGGACGGACGCCGCGGCGACCGAGATGCTCGCCGCGTCTCCCTTGACCTCCAGGCGCACCGGCCAGGGGGCACCGATGTAGTCATGCTTGCCGTCCAGGATCACCGCGTCCGGCCGGACCGGCAGCGACTCCAGCGCCCGGCGCGCGGCCCTGCGCAGGGCCTCCGTCATGCCCAGCGAGTCGATCTCCTGGTGCGTGGCCTCGCCGAAGCCGACACCCGCCGCCCACGTGGACAGCTCCGCGGCCAGCGGCGCGCGCCTGACCTCGGAGACCTGCTTGGAGTCGGTCAGCCCCGGCGGCGGCTCGGACAGATCGGTGACCACCGCACACACCGTGACCGGCCCGGCCCACGCGCCGCGGCCCACCTCGTCGACGCCCGCGACCGTGCGGACGCTGGGCTGGGAGAGCAGGAGGTGCTCGATGTCGTACGTCGGCGCCATAGGCGCAGACGTTATCGCGTCGGCGGGCCAGCACGTGCCCGCCGGACGACCATCCCATCACGTCACTCGCCGAACGACCGCCCCACCACGTTGCCCGCCGACCGCACCGGCTCGTCCTCGCCCGGCTCATCGAGCAGGTCGTCCGGCCTGCCGTCCCGCGACGGCTCCGCCGGGCTCACCGGCTCCAGGTCGGCCGCGATGTAGCGGGCGGCCACGTGGATGGCGCGCAGCGTCACGGACACCGACGGCCGGTGCACGCTGGATCCGCGCGCCACGGCGTGCACCTCGCGCCCCACCGGGTTGCCGGGGAACTGCCTGACGGCCAGCCCCCGCACCCCGGCGGCCAGTGCCAGCGCGGGGACGGCGGCTATGCCGATGCCCTTGGCGACCAGCGACAGGATGGTCCCCAGCCCCTCGAACTCCCACGGAGTCGGCCGGGTGCCACCCACGTCCACCAGCAGGCGGTCCACCGCCAGCCGGGAGGGCTCGCCGTCGGGTGTGGCCATCCACGGCTCGTCCCGCAGCTCCCGCAGGTCCAGAGGCACCTCGGGATCGGCCAGGCGGTGCTTGCGCGGCACCACCAGCACGAGGGGATCGCTGAGCAGGGGGAAGACGCGCAGGCTCTCGCTGTCGCGCACCCGCCCGTACCAGTCGTCCACGAGCGCGATGTCCACCTCGCCCGACTGCACCTCGCGCATGCCCCGCCCCGACCTGCTCTGCCCCAGGCGGAGCGTCAGCTCGGTGTGGCGGCGCAGCGAGCGCGCGAGCGCCGGCGCGAACGCCACCGCCGCCGTCGGGAAGGCGGTCACCACGACCCGCCCCGAAGGGGTGCCGGCGTGCGCCGACAGGTCGGACTCGGCCTCCTCCACCATCGACAGGATGCGCTCGGCGTGCATGACGAGCCGGCGCCCCGCGTCGGTCAGCTCGGCGCTGCGCGCCGTCCGGTCGATCAGGGCCGTTCCGGTCTCGCGTTCGAGCGCGACCAGTTGTTGCGAGACGGCCGAGGGACTGTACCCGAGCGACTCCGCGGTCGCCGCGATACTTCCCTTTCTGGCGAACTCGCAGATCAGGACCAAACGCCGCAATTCGAGCATCGGAATTCCTTATGCCTACCCACAAAAAGCCTCGCTTGTGCTGATGCCTTCATCCAACCACCCTGGGAACGTGACAAACATGACCGTAACCCTGTCCGCCACCTTGGCGGCCAACGAGGACATCGAACGAAGACGACGCGCCGGGGAACGTGTGCTGCACCTGGCCTTCGGCGAGGCCGGTCTGCCCGTCCACCCGGCGCTGCGCGACAAGCTGGCCGCCGCGTCAGAGCGCAACGGCTACGGGCCGGTCGCGGGGGCGTCCGGGCTGCGGGCCGCGGCGGCGGGCTACTGGACACGACGGGGGCTCGCCACCGACCCCGAGCTGGTCGTCTGCGGACCGGGCAGCAAGTCACTGCTGTACGGCCTGCTCCTGGCGATCGGCGGGGACATCGTCCTGCCCATGCCCAGCTGGGTCAGCTACGCCGCGCAGGCCGATCTGGTCGGCTCGCGTCCTATCCTGGTGCCCGCACCGCCAGGAGAGGGCGGAGTGCCCGACCCCGATCGCGTCGCCGCCGAAGTACGCCGTGCCAGGGCGCACGGCAGGACGGTCACCTCGGTGCTGGTCACCCTGCCCGACAACCCGACGGGACGGCTGGCCACGCCGGCGACCGTCGCCCGCCTGGTGGAGGTCGCCCGCGAGCTCGACCTGACGATCATCTCCGACGAGATCTACCGTGATCTCCTGCACGACCCGGCCCTGCCGTACACCTCTCCGGCCGACCTCGCGCCCGAGCGCACGATCATCACCACCGGGCTGAGCAAGAGCCTGGCGCTGGGCGGCTGGCGGATCGGCGTGGCCAGGCTGCCCGCCAACGGGCACGCGCTGCGCAGGCGCCTGCTCGCGGTGGCCAGCGAGATCTGGTCGGCGCCCGCGGCGCCCGTCCAGGAGGCCGCGGCCTACGCCTTCGGCGATCCCGCCGAGCTGACCGACCGCATCGTGCGCAGCCGCCGGCTGCACGGCGTGGTGGCGCGGGCCGTACACGAGAGGTTCGCGGAGATCGGGGCCCGCGTGCCCGTCCCGCAGGGCGGCTTCTACCTCTATCCCGACCTGAGCCACCTGAGACTCGGCGGCTCCGCCGAGATCACCAAGATCCTGCTGGAGGAGCACGGCATCGGAGTCCTGCCCGGACACGCCTTCGGCGACGACCCCTCGGCCGCCAGGGTGCGGGTCGCGGTGAGCCTGCTCTACGGCGACACCGCCGAGGAGCGGCTGGCCGCTCTGAGCAGCCCGGATCCCCTCCAGCTCCCGTGGATCGCGGCCAATCTCGACCAGCTCTCGATGGGCCTGAAAGAGCTGTCATTGGTCCGGCACGGCGCGGTGCGCGAACGGCATCCCGCGCTCGTCCCGGCGCCATGTCACGGTTAGGCGAATTTCTTCCCAAGAGCGGGTTTACCATCCCCCAAAAGGGGCCTCCGACCTGCGGAAACACCACGGCCGCGAATCGGTCGGGAAGATGGGCCCAACTGCCTGGTTACGTGCACGCCACGCACCCCCCATCATGTGCTCATGCCCGCTCTTGTCACCCTGTCCGGGCGCCTCGTGCGCCTGGAACCTCTCAGCCTCGCGGCGGTCGATGACCTGGTCGCCGCGGCGGATGAAGACCGTTCCACTTACGGCTTCACTCGCGTCCCGCATGGCCGGGACGAGGTTGTCTCCTACGTGGAGGCCGCCATGGCTGAGCAGGCGGAGGGCCGCACATTGCCCTTCGCCATCCGGTGGCTGCACACCGACCGCGTGGTCGGTGCCACCCGTCTCATGCACCTGGAGTATTGGCAGGGCCCCATGCCCTGGCCTCCGGGTACACGCGGCGCGGTGGGCGACATTCCGTCCGTGGCCGACATCGGTTACACCTGGCTGGGCGCCAGCGCCCAGGGCACAGGTGTCAACCGGGAGAGCAAGTTCCTCATGCTCTCGCTCGCCTTCGAGACCTGGAACGTCCACCGCATCACCCTCAAGGCAGACGTACGCAACACCAGATCCCGGGCCGCCATCGAGGCCCTCGGCGCACACTTCGACGGGGTGCGGCGAGCGGACAGCCGAGGCGCCGACAACACGGTCCGAGATACCGCCTTCTACTCGATCCTGAACTCCGAATGGCCGCTCGTACGCGAGCGTCTGACCATGCGGCTGGGATTGGTCGAGGCAGCCTGAGAACCCGTCCACCACGGCCCCGCCCGAATTCACCGGGCGGGGCCGGTATTTTTTCCTGCCTCGATTCGCTCTACATGACACACGCCCCCGCGATGTGTGTCACGCCTGGCGACACGCCCAGCATCCAAGGGCGGACTCAACACCTGATCAAAGGCGGATCAACGGCTCGGTTAACGATCAGTCTGCATCTAGGTGACGAGCGACGATGGATCTATCATTTGGTAATAAATCATTCCATTGGCTTGGAGACAGACGGCATGGCTGGTCAGAGCGTTGAGGGCGGGCTGCGGTTCGCCGTGCTCGGTCCTGTCCGCGCGTGGCGCGATGGCCAGGAGCTCGACCTGGGCACCCCGCTGCAGCGTTCCATTCTCGGCATGCTGCTCCTTCGGGAAGGTCACGCGGTCACCCCCAACGAGATGATCGACGCGGTCTGGGGAGAGGACGCGCCGCCGCGGGCCCTGGGCGCGCTGCGCACGTACGTCTCCAGGCTCCGCACCGTGCTGGAGCCCGACCGGCCCGCGCGCTCCCGCCCCGAGCTGCTCACCTCCATCGGCAGGGGCTACGCGCTGCGGCTGCCGGACGACGCGCTCGACCTGACCCGCTTCGAACGCGGCATCCACCAGGCCGAGGCCGCGCGCAAGGCCGGCAGGCTCGCCGACGCCGCCCGGGCCCTGCGGGCCGCGCTGGCGCTGTTCGAGGGCGAGCCGCTGGCCGGCACCGTCGGCCCCTACTCCGAGCACCAGCGCGACCGGCTGATCGAGCGGCGCATCAGCGTCATCGAGACGCTCATGGACGTGGACCTGGAGCTCGGCAACCACGCCAGGATCGTCTCCGAGCTGATCGCGCTGACGGCCGACCACCCGCTGCGCGAGCGGCTGCGCGCCCAGCTCATGCTGGCCTACTACCGCTGCGGCCGGCAGGGTGACGCGCTCAACGTCTTCACCGAGACCCGCGAGGCGCTCGTCGACGAGCTGGGCATCGAGCCCGGGCCCGAGCTGACCGCCCTGCACCAGCGCATCCTGGCCGCCGACCCCACGCTGGCCGCCCCCGCGCAGGCCGACGCGGAAGCACCCCAGGAGGACGAGCCCGCGGCAGCCGAGGAGCAGCCGCCGGCGCTGGAGCTGCCGCGCCCCGCGCAGCTCCCGGCCGCCGTCACCGACTTCACCGGCCGCAAGGAGATCGCGGTACGCCTGCGCACGCTGCTGTCGGGCCACTCGTCCGCCCAGCCGCGGTCGGCCCCCGAGGGCGTGCCGGTGGCGGCCATCTCCGGCATCGGCGGCGTCGGCAAGACCGCGCTGGCCGTGCACGTGGCCCATCTGGTCGACGACGTCTTCCCCGACGGCCAGCTCTACGCCGACCTGCGCGGCTACACCGACGAGGCGACCGCGCCCGAGTCGGCGCTCGGCGGCTTCCTGCGCGCGCTCGGCATCCCGCCGGACGTCATCCCCGACGGGCTCGCGGAACGTTCCGCCCTCTACCGCTCCATCCTCGCCGAACGCCGCATCCTCGTCCTGCTGGACAACGCCCGGGACGCCGAGCAGGTCAGCCCGCTGCTGCCCGGCTCCCCCGGCTGCGCGGCCATCGTCACCAGCCGCGGCAAGCTGGCCGACCTGCCCTCGGCCCGGCTCATCGACCTGGACGTGATGGAGCCGAGCGAGGCGCTGCAGCTGTTCGCCGCGGTGGCCGGGGCCGAGCGGGTCTCGGCCGAGCACGGGGCCGCCATGGACGTGGTGGCCGCGTGCGGGTTCCTGCCGCTGGCCGTGCGGATCGTGGCCGCCAGGCTGGCCGCGCGGCCCTCCTGGACCGTGGCCTCGCTGGTGCCCCGGCTGGCCGACGAGCAGCGCCGCCTCGACGAGCTGCGCGTGGGCAACCTGGCCGTGGAGGCCACGTTCGCGCTCGGGTACGGGCAGCTCACCTCCCTCCAGGCTCGCGCCTTCCGGCTGCTCTCCCTGCCCAACGGCCCCGACATCTCCTCCGGCGCCGCGGCCGCCGTGCTGTCGATGAGCGCGTTCGAGGCCGAGGAGGTGCTGGAGTCCCTCGTGGACGCCAGCCTCCTGGAGGCCCCCGCGCCCGGCCGCTACCGCTTCCACGACCTGCTCAAGCTGTTCGCCCGGCGCGCGCTGGAGAAGGGCGAGCGCCCCCAGGCCCGTACGATGGCGCTGCGCCGCCTGCTCGGCTTCTACCTGGCCTCCGCCCAGTCGGCGCACACGCTGGCCTACGAGGGCAGCATGATCCCCGCCAACCTCGTGGTGGTCGGCAGCGGGCGCGTCTTCACCTCCGCCGACGAGGCCGTGGCCTGGCTGATCTCCGAGGGCGACTCGCTGTTCGCGACCATCAACCAGGCCGCCGTGGCGGCGCGTACCGCCGAGCAGCTGCTGCCCGCCGCCGACCTGCTGGTCGCGATGGAGCCGCTGCTGGAGTCGGGCACGCACACGCGCGAGTTCGACCACGGCACCCGCGCCGTGCTGGCGTCGGCGCAGGAGATCGGCGACCAGGCCGGCGAGCTGCGGGCCCGCTACGTGCTGGGCCGGGTGCTGTTCGCGGGCAATCGGCTCAAGGAGGCCGAGGCGCAGTTCAGGATCGTGCACGAGCTGTCCCGGGCCCGCGAGGAGAAGATCGTCACCGGCGAGGTGCTGAACGCCCTGGCCGTCGTCGTCGGCAGGCAGCGCCGCCACACCGAGGCGCTGTCCCTGTTCGACGCGGCGATGCGCTTCTACCGCGAGAACGGCGTGCCGGCCGGCGAGGCGCTGGTCCTCAGCTACTCGGCCCGCGACCACCTGGGGCTGAGCCGGCCCGAGGACGCGATCGCGGCGGCGGAGAAGGGCCTGGCCATCTTCACCGAGATCGGCAGCGGCGCCGGCACCGCCCGGGCCCGCTATCACCTGGGCATCGTGCTGTCCCGCGTCGGCCGCCTCACCGAGGCCGTCCACCACCACGCGGAGTGCCTGGCCTTCTTCCGGGCCGGCAAGCAGCGGGTCTGGGAGCAGCGGGTGTGCTCCAGGCTGGCCGAGACGTTCATCGCCGCCGAGCGCTATCCCGACGCCGTACGCCACGCCGAGGAGGCCCTGACGGTCTCCCGCGAGATCGGCCACCCCTACGGGGAGGCGCTCTCGCTCACCGTACTCGGCAAGGCGCTGCGCGGACTCGGCAGCACGACGAGGAGCCTCGACTGCCTACGCCGGGCCTTCGAGATCTTCTCCCGGCTCGGAGCCCCCGAGGCCGGTGATCTCAAGGTCCTGCTCGACAGCATCCCCGCCGCCGAACCCGTCGGTGACGCCGCCGGGTCCGTCGTCGAGTCCTGAGTACAGCTCGTCGTCCAGACGTGTCATCCACACATGGTTGATCAAGGCTGTCCTTACGGAGTCACGAGATCTTCGTGATCGATGGAGGTTCAGCCCGGCCGGTCATCCTCGCCACCACGCGTCGCTAGGGGGCCCGGTTATCCGGATGCTCCGCGTAGTGGCTAGCCGCCTCACTAAGACGACCGGCCGGACCTGACACGGCCCTCGAACCCCCCAGGTCCGTGTCCTGGCCCAAAGCCTCCACCCTCGGTGTCAACGTCCGATCAACACCGAATCAAAGGAGGAAGTAACCCTCGGCTATGAGGGGTCTGACCGAGTCGGAATTGGCGATCTCGCCGTCGCCGACCAGCTCGGCGATCACGTTGAGCAGCGGCCCGAGCGCCAGCTCGCCGTCGCACACGCCGGCCAGCGCGGCCTCGACCGTGCCGACCTCGCGGCTGCGGCGCAGCCCCTGGGTCTGGCGCAGGACGATGCGGATGGGGTCCTCCGCGCCCGGCAGGCTGATGCGCTCGTCGAGCAGCCCGTCGGCGGTACGCAGCAGCGCGGCGTCCAGCCCCTCGGTCCGGTGCGCGGCGGCGATGGCGTCGATGACGGAGTCGACGTAGTCGCCGACCGGGAGCGAGACCTGGTGCGCCAGGTGCTCCACGCGGACGACCGGGTCGAGCGTGCCGGAGTTGCGCATGGTGATCCAGCCGAACCCGACGCCCTCGACCCTGCGCTCGTCGAACCAGGCCAGCCACCGGTCGTAGTGCTCGGCGTAGCTCCTGGTGCCCTGCTCGGCCGCGTCCTTGAGCCACAGCTCGACGTATTCGGCCGGGTCCTGCACGTCACGCTGGACCACCCACGCGTCGCAGCCGGTCTCGCGCAGCCAGCCGCCCACGCGGTCGTGCCAGTCCTCCCCCTCGACGTGCAGCCAGTTGGCCAGGAAGTGGGCCTGGCCGCCGGGGTTGAGATGGCGGGGCGTCCGGCGTACGAGGTCGCGGCAGAAGTCGTCACCTTCGAGGCCCGACTCGCGATAGGTCAGCTTCCCCGCCCGCGCCGGCGCGACGACGAACGGCGGGTTGCTCACGACCAGGTCGAACAGCTCGTCCTCGACCGGCTCGAACATCGAACCCACACGCGCGTCCACCCCCTCGACGCCGGACAGCTCCCAGCTCAGCGCGGCCAGCTCCAGGGCCCGGGGGTTGAGGTCGGTGGCCACGACGTGCTCGGCCCGGCCGTCCAGGTGGAGCACCTGAACCCCGCAGCCGGTGCCCAGGTCGAGCGCGCGCTCAACCGGGCGGCGGCTGACGAGCTGGGCCAGGTTGGCCGAGGCGCCGCCGGCCCCCACCACGTGGTCGGGCCGCAGCGCGGGGTCGCCGGGGCGTACTTTGCGGTCGGAGACGAGGTAGCCGCCGGTCTCCCAGGGCTGGAGGTGCACGGTGGCGCCGACCTGGTCACCGTCGGCCTTGACCAGCCCGGACTCGAGCACCTCCGGCGCGACGGCCTTGGCGGGGACGGGGACGCCGAGCCACCACAGCCTGATCAGCGTCGCCAGCGGGTCACCGTCCGCGGTGGCGCGAAGGGCCGGCACCAGCTCCTCGCGGGCCAGGGCCGAGGCGGCCATGCTGCCCAGGCGCTCGCGTACGCCGTCGATCGTGTATCCGGTCTCGAGGAGGTGATGGCGCAGTCGTTCCACGAGGCCATCCTTTCACCGCGGGCTCCCTCGCATGATCTGATACCGACAGTGCTCATACTGTTACTTAAGTACCCAAGCATTCTGCAAGCGGCGGACAAGTGCCCAGCGGTATCTCTATGGGTGCCACCACATCTTTATGGGTGCCACCACGTCATCCCGAGGAGCGGACCGTCATGCTGATCCCTTGCTTGGCTTGCGAGTCCCGCTTCGGCCCCGACGAATACTTCAACGCCTGCTCCGACTACAACCGCGGCCTGGACCTGGTCTCGTGGACCTGCCCGCGCTGCGGCAACCGTGACGACCTGCGCGTGTTGCCGGGCGAGCTCGGGTTCGGATATCCGCATCGGGGCAGGTTCGACGTGCACGACCGCGTACGCGTGCCCGGCCTGCGCAGGCAGCGTGGCGACCTGCGGCTGGACATCTCGCTCGACCGGGCGAGCTGGCGGGTGCCGACCCGGATCCGCCAGCCCGCCTGACCCGCGTCACGCCGTGATCGGCGCGTACGCGTGGGCCGGCTCCTCCCCGCGCAGCAGCCGCGCGATGTCCTCCACCAGCGTCTCCGCCAGCTCCTCCAGGCTCTCCCCGGTGGCCTCGCCCAGCCGGGGCGTGAGCACCACGTTCGGCAGCCGGGTCAGGGGATGGGCCCGGTCGAGCCACTCGCCTTCGAAGTGGTCGAGCCCGGCGCCGCCCACCCGGCCCCAGCGCAGCGCGTCGACCAGCGCTCTCAGGTCGTGCAGCGCGCCGCGCGAGGTGTTGAGGTAGATCGATCCCGGGCGCATCGCGCCGAACTCGGTGTAGCCGAAGAACCCCCGCGTCTCCTCGGTCAGCGGCACGTGCAGCGAGACCACGTCGGCCTCCTCCAGCAGCGCCGGCAGCGTGTGGGTGGCCTCGGCCACGAACGGGTCACAGACGATCACCCGCATGCCCAGCCCCTCGCACCGCCAGCGCAGGGCCCTGCCCACGCGGCCGAGGCCCACGATGCCGAACGTCCTGCCGGTCAGCCGGCGGCCGCGGTGGCGCTGCGCGGGAGGCACCCTCCCGTGGTAGACGCGCCCCCTGCGCACCTCTCGATCGGCGCTGACGATGTTCCTGCTCACCGCGAACAGCAGCGCGAGCGTCAGCTCGGCCACCGCCTCCGGGTCGCGGTCGGCCGCGTGCAGGACGGGCACCCCGCGCTCGGCCGCCAGTGCCAGATCCACGTTCGCAGGCGGCCCCATGGTGGCCACGACGTCCAGGTGCAGCCCGAGCACCGACGTGCGCACCTGGTCGCCGTCGGTGATGAGCACGGTCGCGCCGGTCTCGATGACCAGGTCGGCCAGCTGCTCGTCGGTGAAGCCGAGGTTCGGTCGTGCGGGAACCTCGGTCAGGTCGGCGACCTCGCCCAGTCGGGCGAGCGCGCTCTCCGGCAAGGTGGGCAGTACCAGCGCCCGAGGTCGTCTCACATTTGGACAATAACACCACAGACGGTGCTCAGATCATTGCTCCCCGCGCAGGTCAGGCCCGCTCACTCTGCGCTCATTCGGAGCGCTGGCGGAGGCTCTGCCAGGCCGCCTCGCCCAGTCCCTTGATCTCCTCGTCCGTGGGCGTGTGCGCGCCGGCGAACCACAGCCGGCACATCTCCTGCGCCGGCCCCAGCCACAGCACGTAGCACATGGTCGCGTGGACCGGCTGGAGCAGGCCGTTCTTCATGTGCGGCCGCCACCAGTCGGAGACCTTGCGGAAGAACGCGCGCCGGGCCTCGGCCACCTCGGCGCCGCCGGGCTCCTGCTTGCGCGGTGGCCGCTCGCTGATCAGCAGCCTGGCCCGCTCGGGGTGCTCGCCCGCCCACCGCATGTGGAAGGCGACGACGGCCTCGATGCCGTCGCGGGCCTCCTGGTGGCTGACCAGCTCGGCGAGGAAGGCGCTTTGGTACGCGTCGAGGATCTCGGAGTACAGCACGCCGAAGACGTGCTCCTTGCTGGCGAAGTGGTGGTAGAAGCTGCCGACGCTGACGCCGCTTTCTTCACGCAGGCTGGCCAGGGTGGTGGCCGAGACCCCGTCCTGGCTGAAACGGCGGAGGGCGCCCTCGATGATCCGGGTCCGGCCGTCGCGTCCGTTCTTGACACTCTTCACACTGTCAATGGTGTGCTACCAGAACCTTGTTCCGCAAATAGGCCAGCCTGATCGATCATAGCGGTCACTTCCACCGATCCGGAACTGACCTTCATCCGGGCGTGCGGCCAGACCCGCCTGATGAGCCGGAGCACGCGCCGGTTCTCGCCCAGGACGTCCATCCCCACGGACCTGGCTCCGCGCACGAAGGCCCTGAGCAGCAGCGTGTCGATCAGCTTGGGACCCAGACCGCGCCCCTGCCACTCGTCGGTCACGACCACGGCGATCTCCACGTCGGTGCAGCCGCCCCTGAAGCTCATGGCGTGACCGACGATCTCACCCCCGTCCGTGGTGGCGACGATCGCGTCGCGGCGCTCGTCGACCGCCAGCAGCACGCGGACGAGCGCGGGCGCGGGGGCGCTGACGCCGGTGAAGAACCTCAGCGTCTGCGTGTGCAGCGACAGCCCGGAGAGGAAGCGCCTGATCCGCTCCTCGTCGTCCGGGCGGGCCGGGCGGATCTGAGTTCCTTGCATAGACCCAGCGTGCCTGTCACTGCTGAGTCTGTCAACTGAACTCAGGTATAATGCGAAAATGAACGAGCCGTCCCGCATGGGTTTCCGGGTGGACAACTGCTCGATCGAGCGCACCCTGGACATCGTCGGGGAGAAGTGGACCTTCCTGGTGCTGCGCGAGGCGTTCGGCGGCGTCCGGCGGTTCGCCGACATGCAGGCGATCACCGGTGCCCCCCGGCAGGTGCTCAGCGCGCGCCTGGCCCGGCTGGTCGACGAGGGGCTGCTGCGCAAGGTGCCCTACCGCGAGCCGGGGCAGCGGCAGCGCGACGAATACCGGCTCACTGAGAAGGGCCGCGACCTCTATCCCCTGCTCGTCGCCCTCATGCACTGGGGCGACCGATATCTGGCCGAGGAGGGGCCGCCCGTGCTGCTCACCCACCGCGACTGCGGCGCACCCATCGAGCTGCGCTTCCGCTGCGCGGCGGGCCACGAGGTGAGCGGGCCGCGCGAGGTGACGCCGCTCCCCGGGCCCGGCGCCGACCTCAAGAGCGCCTGAACGGGGCGCGTGGGGGAGCACCGCTGCCGGTCCTTAACCTTAGAGGCGTGTACCGGTTCCTGCTGACGCCCCGATGGCTCGCGCTCCACGTGGTGGTGCTGCTGGTCATCCCCGCCTTCGTGTTCCTCGGGCGATGGCAGTTCGGGCGGTTCGAGGAGCGGTCGGCCAACAGCGAGCGGGTGACCGCCAACATCGAGGCCGCGCCCGTGCCCCTGGAGCGGCTGGCCGCCCCCGGGCGGCAGGTCCGGGAGGACGACCGGTTCAGGAAGGTCACCGTCGCCGGCACGTACGACCAGACTCACGCCCTCCTCGTACGCCGCCGCCCCCAGGACGGCCGCAACGGCTACTACGTCCTGACCCCTCTGGTCACCGGCGGCGGCACCGCCGTGATCGTGAACCGGGGCTGGGTCCCCGCCGCCGCCACCGCCGACGCCGCGCCCGAGGTGCCCGCTCCGCCCGCCGGGCAGGTAACTGTAACGGGGCGGCTACGCCTCAGCGAGACCGAGGAATCCAGCGGGATCCAGGAGCGGTCCGGGCTGCCGGCCGGCCAGGTGCTGCTGATCAACGCCGACAAGATCGGGAAGGGCCTGCCGTACCGGCTCGTGGGCGGCTACGTCGAGCTGACCGAGCAGCAGCCCAAGCCCGCCGCGGCCCCCGCGCCGGTGCCCGAGCCCGACGTCGGTGCCGGGGGCGGGCTCAACCTGGCGTACGGCGTCCAGTGGTGGTTGTTCATCGGGATCGCGATCGGCGGGTGGATCCTGCTGATCCGGCGCGAGGTGGCCGAGCGCAGGTCTCGGGAGACTTCAGAGGCGCCCGTGGCCTCGGATGCGAAGACCGCCGCCAATTAATGTGTTGAGGGTGATCCGCCACATTGAGTTCACGAATCTCTGCAACTTCCGCGACGTAGGTGGATATGCCGCCAAGGACGGGCGCACCGTCAGGTGGCAGCGGCTCTACCGGGCCGACTCCCTCGGCTGGCTGGCCGGAGACGACCTGACGGCCTTCCGGGCGCTGCGCGTGCGCAACGTCATCGACCTGCGTCACCCGTTCGAGGTCGAGCGGGCCGGACGGGTCCCCGAGAGCGAGGGGCAGCGCTACCAGAACCTGCCGATCGAGGGCCGCCGCTGGGAAACCGCCGCCTACAGCGAGGAGCTCGGCGTCGCCCGCTACCTCGCCGACCGCTACCTGGAGGTGACCGAGGACGGCGTCGCGAACCTCAGGACCGCCCTGGAGACGATCGCCCTCGCCGACAACGCCCCCGTGGTCATCCACTGCGCCGCGGGCAAGGACCGTACCGGGGTGCTGGCCGCGCTGGTGCTGTCGCTGGCGGGCGTGGGCGAGGACGACATCGTGGCGGACTACGCGCTGACCGGCCTGGCCACCGAGCGCTTCGTCGCCGACTGGAGCAGGAGGCATCCGGGCGCGCCCCTGTGGCCGGGCTTCGGCCTCGCGCCCGCCGAGACGATGCGGCTCTTCCTCGCCGACCTCACGTCCCGGCACGGCTCCGTCGAGGCGTACGTCACCCAGGTGCTCCAGCTTTCCCCCGCCGCGATCGACGAACTTCGCCGGCATTTGCTGACTGAATCGATCTCAGAGGGGTAGTGGCCGACCGGGCCCGCCCCTGCGCGAGCGGGCCTGTCAGTCCCGGGATCGCCAGCCATCCCCCTCCCGGCGGTCCCGGGTCAGAAAATCTCGGATACCCAACGGATACGTCGCAGCTTGTTCGACGTTATCCCGTCGTCGTACGGTTACGTGCGTGACTACGCCGCTGCTCCCCGACCCTGACCCCAGGCGGCGCGACTATGTGATCATCTCAGCCGACGATCACCTGATCGAGCCTCCCGACCTGTTCGAGGACCGCTTGCCGGAGAAATACGCGGAGGTCGCGCCCAAGGTCGTGGAGACGGAGGCGGGTCACCAGGTGTGGCGCTACGGCGGCGCCACCTACCCGTGCGCCGGCATCGACGTGGGCGCGGGGCTGCCGCGCGAGCAATGGACGCTCGAGCCCGTCCGGTTCGAGCAGATGCGCCCCGGCTGCCACGACATCGAGGCCCGCATCCAGGACATGGACGTGGCGGGCATCTGGGCCGCGCTCTGCTTCCCCGGCATGCTGGCCGGGCAGTCGGGCATGCCGTTCGCCAGGACCCGCGACCAGGAGCTGGGCCTGGCCCTGGTGAAGGCCTGGAACGACTGGCACATCGACGTCTGGGCGGGCACCTACCCCGAGCGGATCATCGGCCTGCAACTGCCGTGGCTGCCCGATCCCGACGTGGCCGCCAAGGAGATCCGGGCCAACGCGGCCAGGGGCTTCAAGGCCGTCGTCTTCCCCGAGTTCCCCACCCGGCTGCGGCTGCCCTCGATCCACACCGGCCACTGGGACCCGTTCTTCGCCGCCTGCGAGGAGACCGGCACCGTCGTCTGCCTGCACACCGGCGACTCCTCCTGGTCGCCCGTGCCCTCTCCCGACACGCCCATCGAGGCCATCACCACGTTGATGCCGACCAGCGCCATGTTCGCCTGCGCCGACTGGCTCTGGTCCGGGGTGCCGCTGCGCTTCCCCTCGCTGCGCATCCTCATCGTCGAGGGCGGCGTGGGCTGGCTGCCGATGCTGGCCGAGCGCGCCGACTACGCCCTCGACCACCCCGTCGCCGGAGAGGCGTCGTGGGAGGGCGGGCTCAAGCCCAGCGAGGTGCTGCGCCGCAACTTCTTCTTCGGCACGCTCGACGACCACGCCCTGTCAGGGGTGCGGCTCGCCGTCGGCCTCGACCACGTCCTGCAGGAGAGCGGCTACCCGCACTCGGACTCGACGTGGCCCGACACCCAGAAGTCGGTGGCGCGCAACCTCGGAACGCTCCCGCCCGCCGACATCGCCCGGGTCGCCTACGGCAACGCGGCGCGCCTGTTCGGCCACCCGCTGCCCTCGCGGGCGTGGTTGCGGATGGAGGAGATCTAACCCTCTTCGAGGCGGGCCTGGATGACGTGGCGCTCGTGCTGCACATAGCGCCCGCTCTCGCCGAGCAGCGAGGCCAGGAGCCACAGGAACACGCCGAAGTCGTCGGCCACGCCGATCAGCATGAGGAAGTCGGGCACGACGTCGATCGGTGAGATGAGGTAGACCACGCCGAGGCCGAGCAGGGCGAGCTTGCTCCTGCCCATGCCCGCGTACTGCCCGCGCATGACCGCGCCGATCATCCGCGGGATCGCCCGGACCCTGGTCATCAGTTTGGGCGACCCGGGCCGGGTCACCTCGCGGTAGGTCCGCCATGCCGCCGCCGCCCGTGTTGCCTTCGCCATCATGTGATCCCCCTACCCCCGGCTTTTCACGACATAACGCGTCACCGGGGGTACGAGTTCCCTTCCGTCAGGGCAGGGCCGCGTGCTCGAAGGGCCTGACCTGCTCGATCTGTGCCGCCACCCGTACCAACAGGTCCTCGCGCCCGGGCGCGGCCACGAGCTGGATGCCCACCGGCAGGCCCGCCGCGTTCCTGTGCAGCGGGAGCGACACGGCGGGCTGCCCGCTCGCGTTGACCGGCGAGGTGTAGGCCACGGCGTGCGCGGTCCGCCCCAGGGCGATGCTGAGGTCCCCCGGCGGGATCCAGCCCAGCGGGAACGGCGCCACGCCCAGCGACGGGACCAGCAGCAGGTCGTGTCCCGCCGCCCACCAGGCGGTCATGCGGCGCCGGAAGCCGTCCACCCACTGCGTGGCCAGGATGTGGTCGGCCGCGCTGTGCTCGCGCGCCGCGCTCACCATGGCGGCGTTGCGCGGCTCCAGCTCCTCCAGCTGTACGGGCTTGCCGCGCAGCTCGCCCAGCCCGGCGACCTGCGCGGCCAGGTTGTTGGCCACGATGGCGCCGAAGTGGCGGGGGAAGTGGGGATCGCCCAGCGCCTCGGGACCGCCGGGGGCGACGTCGTGGCCGAGCGACTCCAGCAGCGCGGCGGCGCCGGTCACGGCCTCGGTCACCTCGGGCACCTCCGGCACGTCGCCCCTGGGATGCGCGGCGAGGAACCCGATCCGCAGCCTGCCGGGATCCCGGCCCACCTCGCCGGCGAGGCTCCCGGGGAGGGCCGGGGCGTCGTACGGGTCGCCGGGGTACCGGCCGGAGACGAGGTCGAGCGCCGCCGCCGTGTCCCGCACGGTCCTGGTGACGAACCCGGGGCAGGAGAAGCCGCTCCACCCCTCCCCCATGGCCGGTCCCAGGCTCACGCGCCCGCGCGACGGCTTGAGCCCCACCAGGCCGCACAGGGACGCCGGGATGCGGATCGACCCGCCGCCGTCGCTGGCCGTGGCCAGCGCGACCATCCCGGCCGCCACCGCCGCCGCGGAGCCGCCGCTCGACCCGCCCGCCGAGTACGCCGGGTCGTACGGGTTCCTGGTGGGCCCGAACGCCACCGGCTCCGTGGTGATCGTGCTGCCGAACTCGGGGGTGTTCGTGCGCCCGAGCAGGACGAAGCCGGCCTCGCGCAGCCGCAGGACGCCGTAGGAGTCCTCGGCGTCGTCCAGGCCGTCACGCACGTTCGAGCCCGCGCTGTACGGCTCCCCCGCCTCCCGCCAGCCCAGGTCCTTGAGCAGGATCGGCACCCCGCGGAACGGCGCCTCCGCCGGGATGGCGTCGATCTCGGCCAGCGCCCGCTCGAAGCGGCGGTGGATGACGGCGTTCAGCTCGCCGTCGGCCGCCTCGATGCGCGCGATCGCGGCCTCGGTCAGCTCCCGCGCCGACACCTGGCCGTCCCTGACCGCCCGCGCCTGGCCGACGGCGTCCAGTCCCAGCAACTCGTCCATGCCTACCCTTCCGGAGCCAGATCGCGAACCGCCTGGTCGATGGAGACGTCGCCGCCCGGGATGGGGGCGAGGACGGGGGTGTCGAGGCCGTTGGCGACGTACTCCTGGATCCTCGCCCGGCAGGTGGCGGCGTCGCCGTGCACGATCAGGGCGTCCACCACCTCGTCGGGGATGGCCTTGAGCGCGGCCTGCCGGTCGCCGGCCGCCCACGCCTCGTGCATCGGGCGCAGCACCTCGCCGCGGCCCAGCCAGTCGTGGAAGGCCGCGTACACCGGGACGGTCAGGTAGCTCGCCAGCATCCACCTGGCCATCTCGCGTACGCGGTCGGTGTCCTCGCTGACGCAGACGAACAGGCGGGCGATCAGCTCGGTGTCCGGCCCGATCTCCGCCCGCACCTTCCGCACGTCCTGGGGCGAGAGCCAGTTCGTGATGGCGCCGTCGGCCTCCTCGGCGGCCAGGCGCAACATCCTGGGGCGCAGCGCGGCCAGCACGATCTTCGGCGGCACCTTCGGCGCCCGCTCCAGCTTGAAGCCCTTGACCTCGAACGTCTCGTACTTCTCCGAGACCTTCTCCCCCGCCAGCGCCTTCCGCAGGAAGCGCAGCGTGTCGCGGGTCCGCGCGTACGGCTTGCCGAACGTGCCCGCGTTCCACCGCTCGACGATGGCCGGCGAGGAGGCCCCGATACCCAGCACGAACCGCTCCGGCGCCAGGTCGGCCAGCGTGGCCGCGGACATGGCCAGCAGCCCCGGGCCCCGGGTCGAGACGGGCACGATGGCGCTGCCCAGCCTGACCCCCGGAGCCCGCTGCGCGGCCAGGGCCAGCGGCACGAACCCGTCGACCCCGTTGACCTCCGCCGACCACACGTCGGTGTACCCGAGCGCGGGCAGCTCGGCGATCAGGTCCAGCGAGTTCGCCAGTGAGCGGTCGTAAAAGGGGATCGTCATGCCCCAGTTCTGCGTCATGACGAACAACGTACCAACCGCTCGGTATGTAGCTCTAGGCTCGCAGCTCGTGCACCGCCGCGATGAAGTCCTTCGTGATGCCCCGCAGGCCGGGCAGGTGTGACAGCCCCACCAGCCGGTCCACCAGCGGCACCGTCACGTCGATCAGCCGGTAGGTCCGCTCGCACCCCGGCGACGTGTCGTGCACCCAGAACAGCACCATGCCCATGGACAGCAGCCACAGCAGCTCGGGCAGCTCCTCGCGCAGCTCGGCGTTCATCCGGTCGCGCGATCCCTCCACGACCTGGCGGTAGATGGCGATGGACGCCTCCCGCGCGGGCGAGGACTGCTTGCTGAAGGGGCTCAGCGGGTTGGTCGGCTCGGCGGCGTGCTTGAAGAACTTGACGGCGAACTCGTGGTACGGCTCCGAGACGCGTACCCACTCGCGCAGCACCCCGCTCAGCCTGGCCGCGAACGAGCTCTCCGTGGCCAGGAACGCCCGGCAGGCCGCCTCGTGCTCGGCCTGGGCGCGGTCGTAGTACGCCTGGATCAACGCCTCTTTGCCCTCGAAGTAGTAGTAGGCGTTGCCCACGGAAACCCCCGCCTCGGCGGCGATGGCCCGCATGGTGGTCGCGTCGAAGCCGCGCTCCCGGAACAGTCGCAAGGCCGTCTCGACGATGACCTCTCGGGTGCTCTCCGATCCTCGGTTTCGGGCTTCGGACACGTTCGTCACTTTACGTCGTGCAACGGGGTTAGGTCATGGAGCCGCACGGTGATCACCGCCACAAGGCAAAGTTGCACTCGCGGCATGAGTTATCTCCTGTGAAAGGTGGGATTGTCGTTTCAGGCGGAAGGGCTATTTCCGCGAAAAGGCATCGACATGTGGATACGTGGAACAGTGCGCCTCCTGGTAGTCGCGCTCCTCGGCATTGAGATCACCATAATCGCGCTGGCCTCGGCCGCCTCCGCCGCCACCCACCCCGAAGGGTCGCCGGCTCAGGGCAGCCTGTACGAGGCCGGGCCCTACGGCTGGGAGGACGCCCCGGCGCAGTGGACGCGGGCAGCCATGGACGCGGCCCTCTCCGACGCGTACGAGGTGGAACCGGACATGGCCTACGAACGGCTCATGGCGGCCGGCAGGGAACTCGAGCAGATCAGCGACTGGCCGGCGCTCGACACCCGGTGGCCGCTGGAGCAGGTGGAGCGGGCGCGCGAGGCGCGCGACCGGGCCTCCACCGCAGCCGAGTCCGCCACCCGGTCCGCCACCCGGTCCGCCACCCGGTCCGCCACCCGGTCCGCCTCGGAGGCGCAGGAGGATCTGGCCTGGGCCCAGAAGCCCAAGGCGCGGCGAGAGGCCACGAAGGCGGCGAAGAGCCCCGTACGCACCGGAGTGGCCAAGATGCCCCGGGCGCGGGCGCACGCCGCTCACAGGCGCGCTCAGGTCGATCTGACGCGGGTCCTGCCCAGGAAGGCCGCCATGCAGGTGTCCCACGCGACCGCCACGGGATGGCTGAAGAGCGCGGGGCTGCGGACGAAGTCGACCGGGAACTGCGTCAGCAAGCACATGCACCACTGCACGTCGCTCGACTCGGTGCGGACCGGGACGATCGCCAAGGCCATCGCGCTGAAGCAGCGCAGCGGCTGCCCGATCATGGTCACCGGCGGCACGGAGCGGGGCCACGCCCCCGGCCACTTCAGCCACGGGAACGGCTACAAGCTCGACATCTCCCACAACGCCTGCATCGACCGGCACATCACCAAGAACCATGACAAGGCGGGGATCCGCAGCGACGGGGCCCGGCTGTACAAGTCAGGCTCGGGCACGACGTTCGCCGACGAGGGCGACCACTGGGACATCCTCTTCCGGTGACAGGGCCCCGGCGACACGCCCCGGACATGGGTGTGACGCCGCACGAGACGCACGGCGTCACCCTGATGATCAGAACTTCGGTCAGAACTCGGCAGCGACCAGCTCGGCGATCTCCGCCGCGTTGAGCGCCGCCCCCTTGCGCAGGTTGTCACCGCACACGAACAGGTCGAGCGTGTTGGGGAAGTCCATCGCCTGGCGGATGCGGCCCACGTAGGTCGGGTCGTTGCCCACCACGTCGAGAGGCGTCGGGTAGACCCCGTTGGCCGGGTCGTCCATGAGGACCACCGTCGGCGCCGCCTCCAGGACGCGGTGCGCGTCGGCGACCGTGATCTCGCGCTCGAACCGCGCGTGCACGGCCAGCGAGTGCGTCGTGACCACCGGCACGCGGACGCAGGTCGCGGAGACCTTCAGGTCGGGGATGCCGAGGATCTTCCGGGACTCGTTGCGGAGCTTGATCTCCTCCGAGGCCCAGCCGCCGTCCTTCAGCGAGCCCGCCCACGGCACCACGTTGAACGCGATGGGCGCGGGGAACGGCGACTCCTCCGGCAGCTTGTTCGCCAGCACCTTGCGTACGTCACCGGCGGCCTGCCCGATCGTACGGTCACCGGCCAGCGCCTCGACCTCGTCGTAGAGCCGCGCGGAACCGGCCACGCCCGCGCCGGACACCGCCTGGTAGGAGGCGACGACCAGCTCCGTGAGCGTGAACTCGGCGTGCAGCGCCCCCATGGCCGCCATCATCGACAGCGTCGTGCAGTTGGGGGTCGAGATGATGTTGCGCGGCCTGTCGCGCGCGTCGAGCGGGTTGACCTCGGGCACGACCAGCGGCACGTCGGGCTCCATGCGGAACGTGCCCGACTTGTCGATGACGATCGCGCCACGCTCGGCCGCGATCGGCACCCACACGGCCGACACCTCGTCCGGCACGTCGAAGATGGCCACGTCGACGCCGTCGAACACCTCGGGCGCGAGGGCCTGCACCACGACGTCCTCGCCGCGTACCTGGAGCACCTTGCCCGCCGAGCGCGGGGAGGCGACGAGACGGATCTCGCCCCAGATGTCCTCGCGCGTCGACACGATGTCGCGCATGACGGTGCCCACCGCACCGGTCGCCCCGATCAGGGCCAGACTCGGCCTCTTGCTCATCGTCCTGAACCTCCGTACACCACGGCTTCGACCTGGTCGGCGTCGAGATCGAAGGCACGGTGGGCGGCCGCCACGGCCGCGTCGACACCGTCCTGCTCGACGATCACAGAGATGCGGATCTCCGAGGTGGAGATCATCTCGATGTTGACCCCCGCGTCGGCGAGGGCCGCGAAGAACGTCGCGGTGACGCCCGGGTGCGAGCGCATGCCCGCGCCGATCAGCGACACCTTCCCGATCTGGTCGTCGAACAGCAGCGACTCGAAACCGATCTGGGGCTGGATCTTCTTCAGCGACGTCAGCGCCGTCTGGCTGTCGGCCGTGGGCAGCGTGAACGAGATGTCCGTGCGCCCGGTGGCCGCGGCCGAGACGTTCTGCACGATCATGTCAATGTTGATCTCGGCGTCGGCCAGCGTTTTGAAGATCGAGGCAGCCTCGCCGACCTTGTCGGGGACCCCGACAACGGTGATCTTGGCCTCGCTCCGGTCGTGTGCGACGCCGGAGATGATCGGCTGCTCCATCTCGGTTCCTTCGGTGTAAGGGTCGGAGACGACCCACGTGCCTTCCTTGGTGCTGAAAGAGCTGCGTACGTGAATCGGCAGGCTGAAACGGCGAGCATATTCGACGCACCGCAGATGCAGGATCTTCGCGCCGCAGGCCGCCATCTCCATCATCTCGTCATACGAGATCCTGGGGATCTGGCGCGCCGCGGGCACGATGCGCGGGTCGGCGGTGAAGATGCCGTCGACGTCGGTGTAGATCTCGCACACATCGGCGCTGAGCGCCGCCGCCAGCGCGACTGCGGTGGTGTCGGAGCCGCCGCGGCCGAGCGTGGTGATGTCCTTGGTGTCCTGCGAGACGCCCTGGAAACCGGCCACGATCGCGATGTGGCCCTGGTCGATCGCCTCCTGGATGCGGCTGGGCGTCACGTCGATGATGCGCGCCTTGCCGTGCGTGGAGTCGGTGATCACACCTGCCTGCGAGCCGGTGAACGAGCGGGCCTCGTGACCGAGGTTGGCGATCGCCATCGCCAGGAGTGCCATCGAGATGCGCTCGCCGGAGGTCAGCAGCATGTCGAGCTCGCGGCCCGGAGGCAGCGGCGACACCTGCTCGGCCAGGTCGAGCAGCTCGTCCGTCGTGTCGCCCATCGCGGAGACGATCACGACCACGTCGTTGCCGGCTTTTTTCGTCGCGACGATCCGCTGCGCGACCCGCTTGATGCAGGACGCGTCGGCGACGGACGAACCACCGTACTTTTGCACAACGAGCGCCACGAGAGTCTCCCGGTCTGGACTGTGAGCTGCCAGTCTACTGGGGGCCTCTCATGGGCCTGATGGTTCGTACCACTATGTGGATGATCAGACCGTGGTGGTTTCCTCCGCCACGTCGAGGCGCGAATGCGCCGCCAGGGCCTGCAGCGCGCGCATCGCGGCGCCCGCGTGGTTGCCCCAGGTGTTGAAGTAGGAGTATTGCCACCACCACAGCGCCTCGTGCGGGCGGCCGGCGTGATAGTGGCGCAGCCCGTGGATGAGGTCGGCGGCGACGGCGGTCAGGTCGTCGGACAGCCGGTAGGGGGTGACGCCCGTGTCCTTGTACGGGTCGAACACCTCGGCGTAGTCGTCGACGGCCTCCAGCCGCTCGGCCAGCGCCGTGCGGACCCCGTCGATGTCGGGATCCTCGCTCATCGGCGGCTCGTAGTTGCCGGCGAGAATGACGTCCCGGTTCGCGCCCAGCTTGGCCCCGGCCAAGCTCACCTGGGCGACCTCCACCAGCAGGATCGACCAGATGGCGTCGCCACCCTCGCCGCCCGCCACCCTGGTCAGGCCGTCCACGTAGTTCTGCGCGTGCCCGGAGATCTCTTCCGCCAGCGCGCTCCACTGGTCAGACATCCAGCAGCCTCCGTCCTTCGAACGCGCGGCCCAAGGTCACCTCGTCGGCGTATTCGAGGTCACCGCCCACAGGCAGACCGCTGGCCAGTCGTGTCACTTTGATGCCCATCGGCTTGACCAGACGGGCGAGGTAGGTTGCCGTGGCCTCGCCCTCGAGATTGGGGTCGGTGGCGAGGATGAGCTCGGTGACGCGGCCGTCGGCCAGGCGTGTCATGAGCTCTCGGATGCGCAGGTCGTCGGGGCCGACGCCGTCGATCGGGCTGATCGCGCCGCCGAGCACGTGATAGGTGCCGCGGAACTCGCGCGTCTTCTCGATCGCGACGACGTCCTTGGACTCCTCGACCACGCAGATGACGTGCGTGTCGCGGCGGGAGTCGCGGCAGATGCGGCACTCCTCCTCGGCCGCCACGTTGCCGCAGACCCGGCAGAACCGGACCTTCTCCTTGACCTCCAGCAACGCGTGCGCCAGCCGCTTGACGTCGGCTGGATCGGCCGCCAGCAGGTGGAACGCGATCCGCTGCGCGCTCTTGGGACCGACGCCGGGCAGCAGGCCCAGCTCGTCGATCAGATTCTGGACGACCCCTTCGTACATGCCTAGAACCCTGGCAACTGTCCGAGGCCGCCGCCACCCAGACCCTGGGCCAGCGGGCCGAGTTTCTCCTGCTGCAGGTCGGCCGCCGCGCGCACGGCGTCGCGGACGGCCGCGATCACCAGGTCGGCGATCGTGTCGGCGGTGTCCTGCGCGTCGCCGGCGTCGATCACGCTCGGGTCGATCTTGAGCTCGAGCAGCTCGCCCGAGCCGTTGACGACGGCCGTGACCAGGCCGCCGCCTGATGAGCCCTCGATCTGCGCGTCGTTGAGCTCCTGCTGGGCGCTCACAAGCTGCTGCTGCATGAGCTGGGCCTGCTCCAGCAGCTGCTGCAGGTTGACATCCCCTGGGTTCACCGTCGTGCGCTCCTCGTGGCTCCGCGTTCTTGACTGCCACGAGCCTACGGTGTTTGGGCGGCGTCATGTACTGGGGGGCGTCCCCATGTTTCGCGCCCCGACCCTCGCGCGGGACGGTTGTCCCGCTCACGTGTGCCGCCTGGGGCGGGCGTTTCCTGTTCGACGCCCGTTGTCCTGGCCTGGCATCCGTGTCCGGCACCGGCGTGTTTTGGCCGGGTCTCGGCCCCCCTCCAGCGTCCGAGACCCGGCCAATCACGTCGGCGGAGCGGCCGCACCACGCCGACGCGTTGAACAGGGACGCTAGTCAGCGGAACGTTGCACACACGTTGCGTTCATTCAATCACCCTCTGCAATCCCCCTGAACGGGTTGCGCTATCGAGCGGTAGGACGGATGCTCTAGTTGACTACTTGGAGTGACCGATGAGTTACGCCCATCTCGACGCGTACTCCCGCCTTCTACGCGGAGCGCACGAAGCCGCCGCGACGGGCCGGCCCTGGCCAGAGTCGCCCCGCCGGCTGATCAAGGCGTCCTGGCTCCGTTCGCTGGATGCCGGTATCGACCCGGAAGGCAAGAGTGCCCCACTCGTCTACGACCCATCACGCATCAGGGACATACGTCAGGCACATCCGTTGCAGCCCCTGTTGCCCCTGCTCGCCGGCACTCTATCCGGTCTGGCCGACGAGACCGGACATGTCATGATCGTCACAGACCGTGACGGCCGGGTGTTGTGGCGCGAGGGTAATCGCACAATCATGCGGCGCGCCGACCAGATCGGTCTGGCCGACGGACACCAGTGGGGCGAGCACAACGTCGGAACCAACGGCATAGGCACCGCCCTGGCCACCGGCCGGCCCGTGCACGTCTACTCGGAGGAGCACCTGATGCGCATCCTGCACATCTGGTCGTGCAGCGCCGCCCCGATCACCGACCCCGACTCCGGCCGGGTCATCGGCTGCGTCGACGTCAGCGGCACCGCCCGCTCCCTGCACCCCGCCACGGTCGCCCTGGTCGCCACGACGGCCAAGCTCGCCGAGAAGCAACTCGCGCTGTGCATGCACGAGCGCGACGAGCGCCTGCGCCGCCGATACGAGTCCCTGCGCGGCCACCCCGGCGTCCTGCTGTCGTCCACGGGCCGCGTCATCTCCGGCGACCCGGCCGGCGACCTGGGCGGGCGCGTGCACCTCGGCGAGCGGGCGGGGCAGTTCGCCGGTCAGCGCATGATCCTCAGGGACGGGAGCGTCGCCCTGCTGGAGCCCTTCTCCGACGGCTTCCTCCTGCGCCCCTCGTCGGCCGCCGCGCCGCCGGTCCTGGCCCTGTCGTTCCTCGGCGAGGGCACCCCCTCGGCCGCGTTCGGAGAGGGCGACCGGTCGCTGTCGCTGCGGCACGCGGAGATCCTCACCCTCCTGGCCCTGCACCCGCACGGTTTGACGGCCGAGCAGCTCTCCTTCCACCTGTACGGGGACGCCGGCAACCCGGTGACCATCAGGGCGGAGATCCACCGGCTGCGGGCCCAGCTCGGGGAGGCGATCGCGGCCAAGCCGTACCGCCTGACGTGCCCGGTGGAGGCCGACTTCCTGTCCCTCACCCGGCTGCTGTCGGCGAACGACCCCACGTCGCTGGCGCGGGCGTACCCGGGGCCGCTGCTGCCGCGCTCGGAGTCGCCGGAGATCCGGCGGGAACGGGACGAGCTCGAGGCCCAGGTGCGTGCTTGCCTGTTGCGGCAGGGGTCGCCGGACGATCTGTGGACGTACGCGCAGACGAGCGGCGGGCGGGACGACTACGAGGTCCTGGAGCGCCTGGCCGCCCTCCCACCGACCGACCCCCGCTCAGCCGCCGCCCGCTCCCGCCTCCTCTCCTGACCCTCTGGCCAGGAGGGCGGCGGCCCGCCCCGCCCTTACGGCCGCGCACCCCTTGGGGGCCTACGGCTGCCCTTCTCGATGTGCCGGACTCCCACGATCCGCGCCGCCTTGGGGGCCGCCGGCTGCCCAGCGCGACCTGCCCGACACCCACGATCGGCGCTCCCTTGGGCGCCTCCGGCTGCCCGACGGGGTTGCCCGGCAGCCCAACGCGGCGGCCTGACGCAACTGCCCGGCGGCCCAACGCGCTGCCCCGCGGCCCAACGCAACTGCCCGGCTGCCCGACTCCCGCTTGCACGGCTCCCACGGGACGCACGGCGGTGGGTGCCTCCACTGCCCAGCGTGACCCGGACGGACTTCCACGCCTGGGCGCGGAGGGGTGGGTCAGGTGTGGTCGATCTCGCCGATCACCTGGGCGCCGAGCTCCCGCTCCAGCAGGGCCATGCCCGAGATGGCGTCCACATCCGCGTCCGCGTCGTTGAGCGGGTCCACGTCGTCGGACTCGGGACCCTTGTTACGGCCCGGGACCGTCTCCGGCCACGCGGCAGCGCCACCGCGGGCAGCCGGGACCCCACCGCGGGCGGCCGGGACACGCGGGCCCGCCTGGGCGGCCGCCTTCGCCGCCGATCTGGCGGCGGCCAGGCCCGCGCCCGGGACACCCCCGCCCCCGGAGGCGCCGACCGAAGCACCCGCCGGAGTGCCCGCCGGAGTGCCCGCCGGCGCAGCCGCCGGGGCGCTGACCGTGTGCTGGGCGGCGGTGACGGTACGCGTGGGATCCGGGCTGGGCGGGGAGCCGGGGCTGATGTCGTCAGGGGCGTCGGGCCAGGACTCGTCCGTGGTCTGACGCCCCGGAGAGGCGGCAGCCGGAGGCTGGTCGGGATCCTGACCGCCCTGGTCCTCGTTGGCCGCCCCATGCGACGCCGTACGTCCCTGGGAGCCTTGAGACCCCGGCGTGCTCTGCGAACCTGACATGCCCTGAGCGGCCTGCGCGGCTCCGGGCGCTCCCTGGGCACCGGCCGGTCCCTGACCTTGCGGAGCCGGGTTGTGGGCCGGGGGCCGGGCGGGGCCACGGGAGGACTGCGGGGCGGGCGAACCGCCCACGACCGCCTCCACCCGCCAGGTGCCGCCGAGCACGTCGCCCAGCGCACCGGCCACCACGGCGTCCTTGCCGCCACCCGTGAAGTTCTTCATCGCGCCGACCTGGGTGAAGCCGAGCGTGACCAGGTTGCCTTCCACGCCCACCACCTGGGCGTTGGTGCTCACGTTGGCCCAGACGACGATGCTGCGCTGCTTGAGCGAGGCCAGCACGGCGGCCCACTGGCTCTGCACGGCGCCCGCTCCACCCGCCGCGGGAGCGCCCCCCGATGCCGGGGCGAACCCTCCGCTCGGGGCAGCGGCCTGCGGAGCCTGCTGGTGGGCACTGCCATCGGCCACGTGTTCCCCGCCGCCGGGCGAGGACGCTGCCGGAGCACCGGGACGAGCGGCCTCGGGCCAGTCGTCCCCGCCCTTGCCCGCAGCCGCCGGTGCAGCATGGGACGGCGCGACCGAGGCGGAAGCACCCAGCACGTCACCGCCCGGCGCCGCTCCCGTACCGTGATGACCGCCCGCCTGGCCGGAGCCATGAACACCGCCCTGGCCCCCGCCCTGACCCCCGGCCTGCGCACCCGCGGAAGCGGCACCCGGGCGCGGGATGGTCACCGCGCCGGAACCTGCGGGCGGTGTCCCGGCGGAGGAGGCTCGGGCGGCCATCTGGGCGACGGCGCCGCCGCGTTCGAGGCGCTCCAGGCGGGCCAGCAGCGCGTCCTCGCCCTGCGAGGCCCCCGGGAGCAGGACGCGCGCGCACATCAGCTCGAGCAGCAGGCGCGGCGAGGTGGCGCCGCGCATCTCGGTGAGGCCGGCGTTGAAGATCTCGGCGGCGCGCGTGAGCTCGGCGGGCCCCATCGAGGCCGCCTGCTGGACGAGGCGCTCCAGCTCGTCGGCGGGACGGTCGAGCAGGCCGCTGGAGGCCGCCTCGGGGACGTTCGCCAGGATCACCAGGTCGCGGAAGCGTTCGAGCAGGTCGGAGGCGAAGCGGCGGGGGTCGTGGCCGCCCTCGATCACCCGGTTGACCGTGTGGAAGACCTGGCCGCCGTCACGGGCGGCGAACGCTGCGACGACCTCGTCGAGCAGGTCCCCGTCGGTGTAGCCGAGCAGGGAGACGGCCTTGGCGTAGGTGATGCCGTCGTCCTCCGCCCCGGCGAGGAGCTGGTCGAGGATGGACAGCGAGTCACGGGCGGAGCCTGCGCCGGCGCGTACGACCAGGGGCAGCGCGTTCGGCTCGAAGGGCACGTTCTCGGAGGTGAGGATCTCCTCCAGCAGCGCCCGGAGCGTCGCGGGCGGCATCAGCCGGAACGGGTAGTGGTGCGTGCGCGACTTGATGGTGCCGATGACCTTTTCCGGCTCCGTCGTCGCGAAGATGAACTTCAGGTGCGGCGGGGGCTCCTCGACGAGCTTGAGCAGCGCGTTGAAACCCTCGCGGGTCACCATGTGCGCCTCGTCGATGATGTAGATCTTGTAGCGCGCGGAGACGGGGGCGAAGAAGGCCCGCTCGCGCAGGTCGCGCGCGTCGTCCACACCGCCGTGCGAGGCGGCGTCGATCTCGATGACGTCGAGGTGGCCGGGACCGGTGGGGGCCAGCGCGACGCACGACTCGCACTCGCCGCACGGGTCGGGCGTGGGGCCCTGCTCACAGTTGAGAGAACGCGCCAGAATGCGGGCGCTGGAGGTCTTGCCACATCCGCGGGGGCCGCTGAACAGGTAGGCGTGGTTGATACGGCGCGTCCGCAACGCCTGCCGCAGCGGGTCAGTGACATGTTCCTGACCCTTGACCTCGGCGAAGGTCCCGGGTCGGTACTTGCGGTAAAGCGCAAGGCTCATACGACCATCCCGCCTGCGAGGGGGCTCTCAACGAAGAGACCCCCCGCACACCCGCCAGAGCCCGCTTATCCTTGCTGCCTTCCGGCCCTGGGGAGGTTCACAGGATGACGCCGCGCGAGGGGTCCCTGGACAGTCTAGCCGGACGCCGCAGTGCTCGTGTCACCCTCGGGAACCTCGCGAAAAACATGGTCTGCGGACCCTCTGAAGTCAGGTAAGCTCGTCGACGGAGGATTCGCCTAGTGGCCGAGGGCGCACGCTTGGAAAGCGTGTAAAGGGCAACCTTTCGGGGGTTCAAATCCCCCATCCTCCGCCAGCTCAGAGGGGTTGTGCCGTGATCAGCGGCACAACCCCTCTTGCTTTGGGTCTCAGCCGGCCTTCTCAAGACCTCTTTCCGACGGAATCCGGCAGACCGTGGCAAGGCAAGTCGGGGTCTCATCTGGGAGGCGCGGAGGCCTTGAGCAGGAGGCGGATCTCGTCCCTGTCGTAGGGCTCGATTTCGGTGTCCGTGAGCACCGGGGCCTTCGCCGGCGTCGCCACGTCAGGCATTCAGCGATCTTTGCACGGCGGCGTCCACCAGCTCGTGGATCTCCTGCTCGGTGAAGATGTCGGGCAGTGTCAGCCGCTCCACGATGAGCCAGTTCAGAGCGAGGTAGAGGAGAACCACCGAGGTCGAGTCGCCGGGCAGACCGGAGGCGGCGTGGTGGCCGAGGTTGGCGTCGATGTCCTCTCGGATGCGCTTGGTCAGCACGGCGCGCAGCTCGGGGCGCCGAGTGGACTCAAGCCGGAGCTCGAGCAGGGCCAGGTAGCCGGAGTTGAAGGCGGAGACCCGATCCACCAGTTCGTGCATGAGCTCGGCATAGCGAGTCTGGTCCTGCACGCCCTCCCGGCTGCGGGCGATCGTGGCCTCGTCGGGCAGCAACCGCTCGTAGATACGCCCGCCGACCTGGGTGAACAGGTCGTCGCGGTTGGCGAAGTAGTTGGAGGCCGTGCCCGGGGGGACGGCCGCCTCCGCATCGACGGCCCGGAAGGTCAGCCCCCGCGCTCCTTCCCTGGCCAACACCTCGATGGCCGCGTCGATCAGCGCCTGCCGCCGCTCGGGATTTCTCCGCACTTGACACCACTCCATCTGTAGTACTACGTTCTTACCACTCCACACAGAGTACTACATCGGGAGTTGATCGATATGCGAAAGCTCGTCTACTACGTCGGTGTCTCGCTTGACGGCTACATCGCGGGCCCCAACGCCGAGTTCGACTTCTACCCCCTGTCGGACCAGATGGCCGCCTGGATCAACGACCGCTACCCCGAGACGCTCCCCACCCACGTCCGCAAGCTTGTCGGCCTCGAGGGCGTGCCCAACAAGGTCTTCGACACGCTGGTGATGGGACGCGGCACCTACGAGCCGGCCCTGGACGTCCCCACCACCAGCCCGTACTCCCATCTGCGCCAGTACGTCATGTCCAGCACGCTGACGATCGACGACCCCACGGTGCAGGTGGAGACCGGCGACCCGATCGAGCTCATCCGGCGGCTGAAGGCCGAGGACACCGGCATGGACATCTACCTCTGCGGCGGCGGCAGACTCGCCGCCTCCCTGCTCCCGGAGATCGACGAGATCATCCTCAAGAGCTACCCCGTGGTGGCGGGGACGGGCATCCCCATGTTCTCCGGACAGTTCCGCCCCACCCTGTTCACCCCCACCCGGCGCGAGTCCTTCGACAACGGCGCCCAGGTCACCTGGCTCACCAGGGCTTAGAACCGCAGGAGGAAGCATGCACATCAAACTCCCGGCCTTGACCGACCAGGCCAGGACCAACCGCCAGGCCCGATCCCCGCACCGGGTCGAACACCCGGCGCGCGACCTCAAGCCCACGGGCCGGACCAATCCCTCCCGCCGCCCCACCGCCGCAGCGGGTACTGAGCGAGTCGCCGCTCCGTCCACCACAACGACAAAGCTCCCGTCCGCTCGATCGATCGGACGGGAGCGCGACGGAAGGTCCGTTCGAGATCCTTCGAGAGGAAGCTCCGAGCTTCTCGGACAGCTTCTCGGACAGCTTCTGGCCGCGGTCCGCCGACCGAACCGCCGGCGCCACCTGGCAGAGATCGCCGCCGTCCGTCTTCCTCTGCATCGAGGCGATGCTCGTCAGCTACGCTGACGGGCCGTGGGTACGGATTGGGCGCCCGCGGCCGTACGCGATGTCGCGCGGAGGGATCCCGGCGAGCTCGTACGACTGGCACGCGCCCACGCACGCCTGGCCCACGCACTCGGTCACACACTCCGCACGGACCCTCCTGAAGAGACGAGCCCGCCGGAAGAGATCGACCACGAAACGATCCTCGCGCGGTGGCGGGACATCGACGAGCGGCTGCGCTCGCTGCTGGTCCTCGATATGGACAACCCCCGCCGTGTCTCCGTCGTCGGCGCCAACCCCCTCTTCCCGCCCGAGTGGCGGCAGGCGGCCTGGGCGACGTTCCTCCCCGACGAGCTGGCAGAGTGGTCGGTCAGATGGCGACACTGGTATGCCGAGAGGACTGCCGGCGGGTTCCGCCACTACCGCGACCGGCTGCGCACATGGGACACGAGCCACCTGCTCGCCGAAACCCAGGCTCATCTCCTCGCCACGGCTCGGGCCACCGTGGACCGCACGAACGCCTGGACCCGCGAACCCGCCTTCATCGAGGCCCGCCGTCGCGTGTTCGCTCTGCCGCCCGCACCCGTCGTGCCCGCCCCCGGCCCGCCGCCGCGCGCGACGGACGACGACAGGCCGACGCCCGGACAGCAGGAGCACCATGAGGCGGTGAGGAGGCACGGCGTGCTGCTGGATCAGGCCGCGCGCGAGTTCAGCCGTACGGTGCCGGGCGCTTTCAAACGCAACCCGCAGCCGTCGCCGGCCCTGGAGGAACCCCCGCGAGACACATGGGTGGAGGAGTTCTTCGACTGGCTGGACCCGGTCGTACGAGCCGGTCACGGCCTGTACCTCTGGCTCTGAGCGTCCTCACTGCCCCAGGGGCCGAACGGCTGTCCCTCCTGTCCCTGAACGATGACGGCTCCCTGAACGATGACGGCTCCCTGAATGATGACGGCGACGTCGACCGCTGAAGCCGGCCCGCCATGACGTGCCGGGAGGGTCAGAGCATGTTCCTGATCGGCTGGGGTGTTTCCGGCACGGGCCGGGCGAGGATTTCGGCGGCCTCCCCCGGCGTGAGCAGGCGGGCGTCGCGCAGGAGGCGGATGGACTCCTCCCACTGTTGCCGTGCTTCGCCGTGCCGTCCGAGGTCGTGCAGCGTGGTGCCGAACCACCATCGGGACACGGCTTCCTTCAGGCGGTATCCCGACTCGCGGAGCAACCGCACGGCGGTCGTGTAGCTGTCCACCGCCTCGGTCAGCCGGCCGGCATGACGGTAGGCGTCGCCCAGCGATCCTTGTGCGATGCCCGCATCGGCGAGCGGGCCCGCCTTCGGCCCCAGCCCCACCAACTGGCGTGCCTCCGCGATGGCCTCGTCGAAGCGTCCCTGACGGTAGTGGACATGCACCCGGTTGTTGCGGATCGTGGCCGTGGCCCCGGGGCGTTCGGCGTCGTCGTTGAGCTCCAACGCGGACTCCAAGTAGCCGAGTGCCTCGTCGAGACGGCCCGCGATCGTGTTGATGACACCGAGGTTGTTGAGCACACCGGCCTTCCGCCGAGGCAGGCCGGCACGGTCCCAGTCGGTGAGAGCCGTCTTCAGATGCGCGATCGCGGCGTCATAGCGGCCCTGGTCCCGGTGGACCCAACCGAGGAAGCTGCGGAGCTGGGCCTTGTCCTCCCATGCCGCGGTGCGGTCGGCCACCTCGATGGCGCGCGTGTAGATGTCGGCCAGTTGCGTGTGCCAGCCCTGGTAGCAGAAGGGCCAGTGGAGTCCGATGGCCAGGCCGATGGCGGTCACCGGGTCGGGGCCGTCCAGCGCCTGATGCGCGGCGGCGAGCAGGTTCTCCCGCTCGTCCTGGACCCAGCGTTCCGCCTCCGCCAGATCCTTGAAGGTGCTGTCGGGCAACTCGACGGGGCATCGCAGTACGGGATCGCTGTTGATCGTGGTGCTCGCCATCCACAGGGTGGTCAGGTAGTGGTGCAGCGCCCGGCGTACGGCGGTGGTGCGTTCCTCCTCCGGCAGGTCCTGGTTTGCGCGTTCGCGGGCGTACAGGCCGACCAGGTCGTGGAACTGGTAGCGGTCGGGTCCGGCGGCCTCAAGGAGGCGGGCGTCCTGGAGGCGTTCCAGGGCGGCTTCGGCGCGGTGGAGGGGCCAGCCGGTCAGGGCGGCGGTGGCGGCGGGGGTGTGGGTGGGCAGGCCGAGCAGGCCGAGCAGGGGCAGGACGTGGGCGGCGTCACGGCCGGCGGGTTCTTCCCGGAGGTGGTGGTGGCTGACCGCGATGCTGGCGCGGACGGCCAGGTCGGCGTACTCCAGCACGTCCAGGCGGCGGGTGGCGTCGGCCAGCCGCGCTTCCAGGTCGGACAGGGTCCAGTCGGGGCGGGCGGCCAGCCGGGCGCCGGCGATCCGCAGGGCGAGGGGGAAGCCGCCGCACAGGCGGACGATCCGCTCGGCCGCCTCCGGTTCGGCGCGTACCCGGTCGGGTCCGGCCAGACGGGACAGCAACGCGGCGGCGTCGGCGGCGTTCAGGTTGCCCAGGTGGAGGTGGCGGGCGTTGTCCAGGGTGGCCAGCGGGTTCCGGCAGGTGATCAGGACCCGGCAGCCGGGTCCCGCGGGGATGAGCGGGCGGATCTGGCGGACGTCGCGGGCGTTGTCCAGGATGACCAGCAGGTTGCAGGTCGCGGTCAGCGAGCGGTAGCGGGCGGCGGCCTCACCCGGGTCGGCGGGCACGGCGGCCCCGTCCAGGCCGAGGGAGCGCAGCAGGTGGCGCAGGGCTTCGGCCGGGGTCAGCGGGTCGAGTCCGGGGGTGGCGCCGTGCAGGTTGACGTAGATGACGCCGTCGGAGAACCGGGTGGCCATGGCGTGCGCGACATGGACGGCCAGCGCGGATTTGCCGATGCCGCCGGGTCCGTCGATCACGGTGACGGCAGGTCCGTGGGTGGGTCCGTCGGGGCCGAGTGCGTTGCGCAGGCTGTGGATCTCGGTGGCGCGGGCGGTGAAGGCGTGGGTGTCGGCGGGCAGTTCGGCAGGGATGTACGGTCCGCCGACCGCGACCTGCTGGGCCGGGCTGGTCAGGTCCAGGACGGGGTCCTTGACCAGCACGGCCTGGTGCAGTCGGCGGAGTTCGGCGCCGGGTTCGACGCCGAGCTCGGAGACCATGATCCGGCGGGTTTGCTGGTAGACGGCCAGCGCTTCGGACGGGCGGCCGGCCCGGTGCAGGGCGAGCATGAGCTGGGCGGCCGGGCGCTCGCGCAGCGGGTGGGCCCGCACGTGGGCGGCCAGGTCGGCGGCCACCGCGTGGTGGTCGCCGGCGGCCAGGCGCAGATCGGCGTGGTCCTCCAGGACGGTGCGGTGTTCCTCTTCCAGCCGGGTGGCCTCGATGCGCGCCCACGGGGCGGTCAGTCCGGCCAGCGGCTCGCCTCGCCACAGCTGCAGGGCTGTGCGGAACAGGGCGTCCGCGGCCTCCCTGGCCCCCTGTGACTGGGCGGTGCGGGCGCGTTTGACCAGGCGGGTGAACAGGTGGGCGTCGACGTGGTCGGGTTCGAGCGCGAGCCGGTAGCCACCGGGCACGGTCTGGATGATCTCTTCGGTGGTGTGCGGTCCGAGGGTTTCCCGGATCTTGGAGACCACGATGTGGAGCTGTTTGGTCGCGGTCGCCGTGGAGCCGTCTCCCCAGATGTCGGTGAGGATCCGTTCGGCGTGTACGGCCTGCCCTGTGTCCAGGGCGAGTCTGGCCAGCACACCGATTCGTCGATGCCCGGCGAGCCGGACCGGCTCGTCACCGGCCAGTACCTGCCACGGGCCGAGGAATCTGATCTCCAGCGTCACTAGGAGCGCTGCCCTCCTTCAAGGAAGTCGGCATTGAAATGGATGATCGAACTATTTGTGATGTTTTTCGGTAAAACGCCGCCTTCGTCCGGGCTTCCGGCGTTTTGCTTCACATGTGCATGTCTAGACGTGCGGGCTTACAGGTGCCTTACAGGTGACTCGCCGGCCACACGGGCGGGATCGGGCCTCCAGGTGAAGGCGATCTGCAAGTCGTTCATCGCCGCAGGAATGCCGCGCTCATCGGGGAGGCGAAGCTTGTCGGGTGTTCACCTGACACCGTCATATTCCTGCCGTACATAGGCTCGTACCCCAGCCTGATAGGGAGGATTGTGTCGCGATCTATGGGTCCAATACGATCACGCCTCCATCTTCGTATCGCCCGGGAGGTCTCGTGACACACGTCAGACTGCTCAAGAAGCTCGCCGTCGTGGCCGCAGCCGGCCTGATCGCGCTCGGCCTCGGCGCCGCGACAGCCTCTTCCGCCTCCGCCGCGGAGAAGATCTCCAGAACCAACCCCTCCGGCGAGATCTCCTCCGGCCTTCAGTGGTGACTCCACGGTGCCGCCGGTCTCCGACGCCGGCCAACCCGCCGTGACTACAGACCCGCTCGTTCATACGAAGCGGAGGGAACTGGTCGGATCCTCGTCGCCCCTGGAGCCCCGCCGGGGGCCCGTCCCCGTCACGACGGCCGGCCGGACGAGCCCCCGCTCCATCGGGAGCTTGACCCCCGGGACAGGGACCCGGGGTGTACCCACCGGGTGCGGCGCATGCCACGCGCGTCCACGCCCCTGGAACAGCGTGTGAACATACCGGCGACATGCCGGTTCATATCGCTACACTTCGACCTTCGTTGACGGAACGGGGGGCGCCCCTCATGGGTCTGGAGATCAGGTTTCTCGGTCCGTGGGAGATCGCCGGTGACGCCGGGGCGGTCATGATCGCCGGGCATCGGCGGATCGGGGTGCTGGCCAGGCTCGCGCTCGACACCGGGCAGGCCGTGCACGCCGACCGGCTCCTCTCCGACGTGTGGGGGCAGAGCCCGGCGGTCACCGCGGCCAAGCAGCTCCACATCGTGATCTCCAAGCTGCGCGAGACGCTCGTCCCGCACGGAGGTGCGGAGATCATCCAGACCGTGCCCGGCGGCTATCGGCTCGCCCTCGATCGTGACCGCATTGACGCCCACCTGTTCGACCGCCTGGCCAGACGGGCTCGCACCGCCCGCGCGCAGGGGGCGACGGCCGCCGCCGACGCGTCGTTCCGCCAGGCGCTGGGCCTGTGGCGCGGCCCCGCGCTCGCCGGGGTGACCGCCCTCTGGGCCAGGGTCGAGGCGACCCGGCTGGAGGAGGAACGGCTGACCGTCTTCGAGGACCACCTCGACCTGCGCCTGGCCGCCGGAGACCACCACGCAGCGGCCGCCGAACTGGCCGCGCACGTCGAGTCCCACCCGCTGCGCGAGCGGTCCGCGGCCCAGCTCATGCTCGCCCTCTACCGATCCTCGCGGATATCGGAAGCGCTGGCCGTCTACCAGCGCACACGCCGGATCATGGTCGAGGAGCTCGGCCTCGAGCCCGGTGCGGAGCTGCGCCGCCTCCATCAGGCCGTGCTCGTCAAGGATCCCGTGCTGGACCTGCGTACCCCGAAGCAGGAGATCTCGGTGGGTGAGCCGATCGTTCCCGCCGAGTTTCCCGCCGACACCCTGGTGTTCACCGCCCGAGCCCTCGAGGTGGAGCGGCTGCGTGCCGCGCTCGGCACGGACGGCGGACCCCCTGTCACCGTGATCGACGGTCCCGGCGGGATCGGCAAGTCCGCGCTGGCCGTCCACGTCGCCCACGCCGTCGCTGGCCGCTTCACCGACGGCGTCGTCTACGTCAACCTGCACGGATCCACTGCCGGGCGGGCCCCGCTGACGCCCATCGAAGCGCTGCGCCACCTGCTTCGCTCGCTGGGTCTCGACGGCACCGCCGTGCCCGCGGATCCCGACGAGGCGGCAGCCCGCTACCGGTCACTCACCGCGACGTGCAACCTGCTGGTGATCCTCGACAATGCGCGCGACGTGCGCCAGGTCCGCCCGATCATCCCCGCGGGTCACGGCTGCCGGGTCATCGTCACCAGCCGCGAGCCGCTCACCAGCCTCGACAACGCACGGCACCTGCACCTCGGCGCGCTCGCCGACGCCGACGCCGACGCGCTGCTCAGCCGTGTCGCCGGGCTCGACCGGGTGCGGGCCGAGCCGGAGGCAGCCGAGGAGATCGTACGGCTCTGCGGTGGTTTCCCCCTCGCCCTGCGCATCGTCGGCGCCCGGCTGGCCGCCCGCCCCGACGGCACCCTGGCCGACCTCGCGGCACGGCTCGCCGACGCCACCCGCCGCCTGGACACACTGGAGTACGGCGACCAGGCCGTACGCGCCGGCATCGCGGTCAGCCACCAGCACCTGCACGACGAGCCCACCGGCGGGGACGCGGCCCGCCTGCTCACCCTGCTCGGCCTGCTCGACCTGCCCACGCACACGCCCGTCGCCACGGCGGCCCTCACCGGCTGGCCGGAACACCGCGCCGAGGCCGCCCTGGAACACCTGCTGGACGCCCGCCTGCTCGAACCCGCCGGCCCTCACCGGTACCAGTTCCACGACCTGGTCGGCCTCTACGCCCGGGAGCGGGCACACGAGGACCTCGCCGAAGAGGAGCGCGCCGCCGCGATCCGCCGCGCGCTCCATCACTACCTGGCCGCCCTCTATATGGCGACCCCGATCCTCAACCGCGACACCGTGCCGCGGCCACCCATCGAGGTGCCCGATGCCACCTTCAAAGACGCGGCAGAGGTGGGACGGTGGGTCGAGGCCGAGCGGGAGAACCTGCTCGCGGCCGCGCAACAGGCGTTGGCGGGCGCCGACCCGGCAACTGCCGTCGGCCTGGTCATCGGACTCCACTGGCCCTTCTGCTACCAGGGCTGGCACACGCAACTGGCCGACATCTACGCGCGCGCCATCGAGGTGGCCGACCGCATCGCGGCATGGGAGGACAAGGCCCAGCTCCGCGCCTTCCTCACCTGGGCCCATCGCGACCAGGGCCGCTACGAGGCCGCGACCAGGCAAGGGGAGCTCGCTCTCGCGGACTGGGATCGCGCGGGCCTGCCCCGAAGGAAGGTGGCGGTGCTCAACCACCTCGGTGTCATCCACACGATCGAGGGCCGTCTCGACCACGCGCTCCCCTACTTCGAAGCTGCCTTGACGCTCAACGCTGACGCCGGGCGCCCGGGGGCCACGGCCGCACTTCTTACCAACCGGGCTCACGTCTATTACCGGCAGGGACGCTTCGACGAGGCGATCGAAGAAGCACGCGAGGCGATGGAGTTGTGGTCACAGGGGGGCAACCACGTCGGTGTGGGTACGGCACACGACTCACTGGGCGACATCTACCGCCACGCCGGCCGTCTGGTCGAGGCGGTGGAGAGCTACACGGTGGCCGTGCGGCTGCTCCAGGAGTCGGGATACCGTCTCGGAGAGGCCGTGTCACGTTGGTGGCTCGGCACCGCCCTGCACGACCTCGGACGGCACGGCGAAGCGCGCAAGCAGTGGGAAGAATCCGTCCGCCTCCTGCGCGAAGCCCGGCTCCTCACCCCGGGCGAGGCGGCGGCCCTCCTTTCCCAGCCGGTCCCCGACACCCCCGAGCCCGTCAGGAACCATCTCTGATCCACGCATCGCGTCGCGCCGTACCGAGTGGACGTCGTGGCCTACGGCGTCGGCCCTATGGGACTGACCTGAGCCGGCACTCCGCTCATCGTCGTCGTGGACGCAGGGGACGGGCTCGGCGCGGGTGGCGGGGGCGAGCGCTTCGGAAAGCCCGCCGCCATGTCATGCCACTTCGGCTTTTCGGCCTATCGCGTACATGACCATGCGGGGCGACCCTATGCTCGGCGCGTCAATCGCTGCCTCTGAATCGGGAGGCTCGCAATGTCCGAGCCTTACAGCGTCGAGGCGATGCCCCAGTCCGTGTCCGTGGCCAGGACCTGCATGTGGGTCCAGGCCGTCTTGGGGCTGGTGGGCCTGTTCCTGCTGTTCATACTGCTGGGGAGCGCCCCGGTGGGCGCCGTGGGCGGGGCCTTGCTGGCCGCGCTCGCCGTCCCGCTGGCGACGATCCTGCTGATCGGGTACCTGGCGATGCGGATGCCGTCCCGGCGTGGCTGGGTACGCACTTTCGGGCTGGTCGTCGAGTTCCTGCTCGTCCTGCTGGGCGTGTGGCAGCTCACCGACGGTGCCAGCTTCGGCAACGTGCTCGGCGTGGTGCTGGCCGGGGTCGTGTTCGCGCAGTTGTGCAGGTCTTCGTCCGCGATGTGGTTCGACCGGTGAACCGGTGGACGGTCCCCGGGAGTTCCCCGGGGCCGTCCGTTCAGGCGCTGACCAGGGCCTTGGAGCGGTCGGTCGCCATGTTGACGGCGAAGATGCCGAGGATCGTGCCGGTGACGTAGCGCTGCACGCGCATCCAGATCGGCCGGCGGGCCAGGAAGGCGGCCAGGCCGGCCGCCGTGAGCACGAACATGGCGTTGACCAGGGTGCCGACGGCGATCTGGACCGAGCCGAGCGCGAGGCTCTGCAGCAGCACGTCGCCCATCGCCGGGTCGATGAACTGCGGGAGCAGCGACAGGTACATGATCGCGATCTTCGGGTTCAGCAGACAGGTCAGCAGGCCCATCGAGAACAGCTTGCCGGGACCCTCCACAGGGAGCTCGCGCGGCTGGAAGGCGGACATGCCGCCGGGCTTGATCGTGTTCCAGGCCATCCAGAGCAGGTACGCGGCGCCGGCCAGCTTGAGAGCCGTGTACGCGGCCGGCACGTACGCGAAGACCGCCGTCAGCCCGAGACAGGTCGCGGTGAGATAGACGGTGAAGCCGAGGAAGACGCCCGCCAGCGAGATCAGCCCGGAGCGGCGTCCCTGCGTGATCGAACGTGAGACCAGATAGATCATGTTCGGCCCGGGCGTGAGAACCATGCCCAGCGAAACCAGTGCAACTCCGATCAATCCAGCCGTCATATCGGCAGATTATCTGACAAATCCGAAAAAATCATGTGCCAACCGATTGCGGTGCGTATTCGATCCGCTACGGGGGAGAACTGCGTCGGGGGGACACATGCAGTTCGACGACGACAAGCCACTCGACCCGTCGCAGGTCGAGGACGTGCGAGCCTCCGGTCCGCGCCCGGGCGGCGGCGGTGGCGGCGGCTTCGGCGGGATGCCGGGCGGCTGCATGCTGCCCATCGGCGGCCGGGGCGGCGGCTGCCTGCTGCTGGTCCTGGCCGTGGGGGCGATGTTCGTGTTCGGGATCGTGCCCACACCCTTCACCGGCGACGAGGGCGGCCGGCAGGGCGGCGGGCGGCAGCCGAGCGCCCCTCCCCCGCTCTCCCCCGGCGGCAACCTCGCCGAACGCTGCAAGACCGGCGCCGACGCCGACCAGTCGGAGGACTGCCGCGTCGTCGGCACGGTGAACAGCATCCAGTCCTACTGGCGGCAGGCGTTCGAGGATCGCGGGCGCAAGACGTACACGCCGGCCAAGACCGTGCTGTTCACCCGGGCCGTCAACACCGGCTGCGGCGCGGCCGACTCGGCGGTGGGCCCGTTCTACTGCCCGGCCGATCGCAAGGTCTACCTGGACCTGACGTTCTTCGACACGCTCCAGCGCGACTTCGGGGCCGAGGGCGGGCCGTTCGCGCAGGCGTACGTGATCGCCCACGAGTACGGCCACCACGTCCAGAACCTGCTCGGCACCATGAACCGGGTCGGCCGCGACAACCGCCCCGGCGCCGACAGCCCCTCGGTCCGCCTCGAGCTCCAGGCCGACTGCTATGCCGGGGTCTGGGCGCAGAACGCGGTCAAGACCGGCTTCTACCAGGAGCCGTTCTCCCAGACCGACATCGACCAGGCGCTCAGCGCGGCCGCGGCGGTCGGCGACGACAGCATCCAGCGGCGCTCGCAGGGCCGCGTCACTCCCGACGCCTTCACGCACGGCACCTCCCAGCAGCGGGAGAAGTGGTTCAGCGTCGGCTACGACAGCGGCGATCCCCTGAAGTGCGACACGTTCTCCGGAGGGATCTAGCCGGCGGTCCCGTCTCCTTTGGGAAATTCGGGGAAGTTGTCCTGCGGGCAGCGCCCAGAAGGGACGTCAGCATGGACTTCAGGGACCAGGTCGATCTCGACCCCTCGCAGGTGGAGGACGCCGGAGGCAGCGGCGGTGGCGGCGGCTTCTCCGGCCTCCCCGGCGGGATGATCATCGGTGGCGGCGGGATCGTCAGCCTGATCGCGCTCGTGCTGGTGTTCGTCCTGAACAACGTGGGCGGTGGCGGCGAGCCCGCCCAGCGGCAGCCCCCGTCCAACCTCTCCGAGCAGTGCCAGACGGGCAAGGACGCCGACCAGTCCGAGAAGTGCCGGGTGGTGGGCGTGGTGAACAGCATCCAGGACTACTGGAAGCAGGAAATTTCCGAATATCGGGTGGCCAAGACCGTCCTGTACTCGGGCCGCTTACGTACCGGCTGCGGCTCCGCCAGCTCGGCCGCCGGCCCGTTCTACTGCCCCGGCGACCAGCGCGTGTACCTCGACCTGAGCTTCTTCGACCAGCTCCACACCGAGTTCGGCGCCAGGGGCGGCCCCTTCGCCCAGGCGTACGTGATCGCCCACGAGTACGGCCACCACGTCCAGAACCTGCTCGGCACCCTCGACCAGGGCAGCTCCGTCCCCATCGAGCTCCAGGCCGACTGCTACGCGGGAGTCTGGGCGCAGAACGCGACCAGGACCGGCTTCTACGACAAGCCCTTCACCCGGGCGGAAATCTCCGAGGCCCTGGACGCCGCGGCGGCGGTGGGCGACGACAGAATCCAGGAACGCACCACCGGCAGAATCGATCCTGAATCGTTCACCCACGGCAGCTCCGAGCAACGCGTCAACGCCTTCCAGCGCGGTTACGAAAAGGGTTCGCCCGCCGACTGCGATCTCGGTGAACTGCGCTGACCGGCGCCGGACAGCGCGAGGAATCGGATTCTCTCCTAAAATCAGGGGGGTGATCTTCAAGCTTGTCGGCGACGGACGCCCTTATCCCGAACACGGTCTGACGCACCGAGAGTGGGCGCAGATCCCTCCACGGCAGGTCCGGCTCGACTCGTTGATCACCACGAAGGCCATGCTGGACCTGCACTCGCTGCTCGCCGCCGACTCCACCTTCTACGGGGACCTTTTCCCGCACGTGGTGCAGTGGCAGGGCGAGCTCTATCTGGAGGACGGCCTGCACCGCGCGTTGCGGGCCGCACTGCACCAACGATCGATCCTGCACGCCAGGGTCCTGGAGCTGCCCAACTGAGAAAGGAAAAAGGGGGAGCCGGCGCATCACGGCTCCCCCTTTTTCTTATGCCGGGGACGGTTTTCAACATCGTTCCGGAGAATGCCCGGCGAATACGGTTACGGTTGTCAGCCCGCACCCCGGGCATGCGAAAGGGCCCCCGAGATCTCGGAGGCCCTTCGGCGGATGGCGGTGGTGGTGGGATTTGAACCCACGGATGAGTTGCCCCATCACACGCTTTCGAGGCGTGCGCCCTCGGCCACTAGGCGACACCACCGCGCACGAGCTTACCGGATCCTGCGAGTGGCGAAGAACCGCTTTAGTACGTCGCCGCACTCCTCGGCGAGCACACCCATGACGACCTCGGGCCGATGGTTGAGCCGGCGATCGCGTACGACGTCCCACAGCGACCCCACGGCCCCGCCCTTCTCGTCCGTGGCGCCGTACACGATCCGCTCCACCCTGGCCAGCACGGCGGCCCCGGCGCACATCGTGCAGGGCTCCAGCGTCACCACGAGCGTGCAGCCGCTCAGCCGCCACTGCCCGCGCAGCGCGGCGGCCCGCCGCAGGGCGAGCACCTCGGCGTGGGCGGTCGGGTCGGCCGCCGACTCGCGGTCGTTGCCCGCCGCGGACAGCACCTCGCCGAGCGGGTCGAGCACGACCGCGCCGACGGGGATCTCGCCCCTGGCGCCGGCCGTGACGGCCTCGGCCAGGGCCAGGCGCATGGCGTCCTCGGGAGTCACCGCGAGCCCCGGGAGGCGGGATGCGTCACCGCAGCCGGTCGAGCTCGTCGGCGAACGACAGCCGCTCGGCGATCACCGACAGGATGTCGGCGGGCAGGCCCTCTTCCATGCTGAGCTCCAGCAGCTCCTCGGAGCTCACACCCAGGTCGCTGAGCAGCTCGAAGTCGCCGGCCGGGCGCACGCCGAGTCCGTTGCCCTCCTTGTCGGGGGCCACGCCGGCGAACTCGGCGAACAGCTCGCCGAGGCTGTCGGCCAGGACCGCGTGCACGTCGGAGAGGAACACCCTCGGCTCGTCCTCGCCCCGGTATCGGGCGATGGCGAACCATTCGTCCTCGACCTCGACGCACAACAGGGCCAGCTCGTCGCCGGTGAGCCCCAGCGCCTCGGTGACCGCGTCACCGAAGTCGTCGACGATCTCGGCGCCCCCGAGATCGACCTCGGCACCGCTCCAGCCGTCGGAGGTCCTGACAAAAGCCGCAGAGAAGGTGTTGGACGCCATGTCCGCGCTCCAGGGGGGTCAGCCGAAGACCGATTCGATGGCACGCTCGAACGGCTCGGAGAAGCCGAGCCGCGCGGCGATGCTGGACAACACATCTTCGGGCAGCAGATCAATGTCGCCGGAGAGGATGCCCAGCTCCATCTCGTCCAACCCGAGATCAGCGAAGATCGACAGATCGCCCGCCGGCAGCACGGTCTCCTCGTCCTGGAGGATCTCGTCGAGCTCCTCCTCGTCCGGCACGGGCACGTCGAGGTAGTGGAGGACCTGGCGCGCCAGCGGGAAGTCCCACGAGGCGGCGATGTCGGACAGGAACACGTCCACCCGGTCGCCCAGCACCCGCAGCGCCACGAAGAACTCGTCGCCGACCGCGACCAGCCCGATCGTGCCGCTCTCGCTCGGCTGCTGTTTCAGGGCATGGATGAGCCCCTGCAGGTCTGATGTGAGCGTGACCGGCAGGAGCTCGGCCTGCCAGCATTCGTCCTCGCGATAAACCACGATGGCGAAGTCGAGAGCGTCTTCGTCTGTCATCGCCATCCCCACCCGACCTCTGACACGACAGATATCACCAGCACCCAATCGTTCCAGAACCGGCCACTGGGCGTGTGCCTCTCGGGCCAAATTGTGATCAAAACCAGAGATGTGAGATCACGGTGACCCTGTGTCACGTTCCATCGGCACCCGCCGCGACCTACCCCGCCGCCTGCGTTCGCCGCAGGTGGCGACGGCTGCGGCAGCGTACGCCAGGAGATAGCGTGGTGTCCCATGGAGACCCTCGTCGTCGATCATCCGCTCGTGGCCCACAAGCTCACCACGCTGCGCGATGTCCGCACCGACTCGCCGACCTTCCGCAGGCTCGCCGACGAGCTGGTGACGCTGCTCGCGTACGAGGCCACGCGCGACGTGCGGGTCACCGAGGTCACCGTCGAGACGCCGGTCTCCCCGGCCCGCGGCATCCGCCTGGCCAAGCCCGTGCCGCTGGTCGTGCCCATCCTGCGGGCGGGGCTCGGCATGCTCGACGGCATGATGCGGCTGCTGCCGACGGCCGAGGTCGGGTTCCTCGGCATGATCCGCAACGAGTCCACGCTCCAGGCCGAGACGTACGCCACGCGGCTGCCCGACGACCTGTCGGGCCGGCAGTGCTACGTGGTGGACCCGATGCTGGCCACCGGCGGCACGCTGGCGGCGGCCGTGCAGTTCCTCTTCGAGCGGGGCGCCGTCGACGTCACGGCCCTGTGCCTGCTGGCCGCGCCCGAGGGGCTGGCCCACATGGACAAGGTGTTCGCCAACTCCGGCAAGCCGATCCGCGTGGTCACCGCGGCGCTCGACGAGCGGCTCAACGAGAGCGGCTACATTGTGCCGGGCCTCGGCGACGCGGGCGACCGGCTCTACGGCGTGGTCTGAAAAGTACCGTTCCCGTCACGCGTAGTCATCACTTCGTTACATACTGTGGTTGGGTGGGTACGAAGAGATGGAAGGCAACTTCCGCATGCGCGTGGGGGAGCACGATGAGCGATCACACCGAGGCGGATCCGACTCCGTACGCGGACGTGGAGACGGTGCTGTGCGACGAATTCGCCGGTGTCCACTCCGCGACCACCGTAACGCGCTGCGTGGAGGCGGCGCACTACGGCGCGCTGGAGGTCACCGGCTACGCCCATCCGAGCCTTGTTGAGCGCATCGCGCGCAAGCACCTTCACGTGCTGGCTCTGGTGGCCAGCGAACGCGGCTAAGCAAGATCAGAACTAACCGGCCAAGTTACCTTTACCCCGGCATCGAGGTGGGTAATGTATACGGCGGGTGGAGTGGGTAAGTGGCACGGAGGCGACGGTGCAGGTCAAAAAGGTCCTCACATACGGTGGTATCGCATTTGTTGCGTACTACCTGTTCGCGCGACCAACTGATGCCGCAGACGCGGTGAGAGGGGCGTTCGACACGGTGTTCAACGCGGCCGACTCGCTGGCTCAATTTGTGAACAGCCTCTCATGAGACTTGTGACCCACGGGGACTCAGCTCCATCGTCGGTCAACCGCTACCTCCTCCCCCACGAGCAACAGGTCATCATGGTGCGGCGGCATCCCGCGATTCTGCTGCGCCCCGTCGCCGAGGTGCTCGGCGGCCTGATCATCGCCGGACTGCTCAGCAGGTTCTTCGGCGGCGGCGAGGCCGGCGGCACGGCGCTCGTCGTCGTGTGGTGGCTGTGGCTCCTGCTTCTGATCCGTTTTGTATGGAAAGTCGCGGAGTGGTCGGTCGATTACTTTGTGGTGACTTCGAAGCGTATGTTGCTGACCACGGGGCTCATCACGCGCAAGGTCGCGATGATGCCCTTGGGCAAGGTCACCGACATGAGCTTCCAAAGATCGCTGCTCGGGCGCATGCTCGGTTACGGCGAGTTCATCCTCGAGTCGGCCGGTCAGGATCAGGCTCTGTCAACGGTCGAGTACATTCCGTATCCGGAGACCTTGTACCTCGAGGTCTGCCAGATGCTTTTCCCAGGCAAGGACGACAGCGACGATTAATCTCCGCGTGGCAAATTCTTCACGCGGGGATACCAGATTCGGCTACTTCATGCAATCATTGCGTGTTGTTGACCCTTCCCCGCCTTGAGAGATGAGATGCCGAGTCAGGGAACCATCGGTGACCGCGTCCGAGGACTGCGGCTGAACAGGCGGATGTCTCAGGCCCAGCTGGCCGGACCCGACCTGTCTGACAGTTATGTCTCGCTCATTGAGTCGGGTAAGCGCACGCCGACTCCTGTGGTGGCCCGGCTGCTGGCCGAGCGGCTGGGATGCACGACCGAGTTCCTCCTTCACGGGATCGAGCCTCGGCAGCGCATCGACACCGAGCTCGGGCTGCGGCACGCCGAGCTCGAGCTGCAGCACGGCGACCCGGCCGTCGCCGCCGACCGCTTCACGGAGATCGTGAAGGCGGCCGACGAGGAGAACGCCATGCTGACCGCGCAGGCGCGGTTCGGCCGGGCGCGCTCGCTGGAGGCCCAGGGCCGGTTGGGTCAGGCGGTGGAGGCGTTCGAGCGCCTGCGCCGCGAGGCGGCCGCCCACCCCGAGCGGCTGGCCGACCTGCCGCTCACCATCGCGCTGAGCCGCTGCTACCAGCGGGCCGGCGACCGCCTGCGGGCCCGCGACCTGGCCGCCGCCGCGCTGTCGCAGGCCGAGCGGCTGTCCATCACGCAGGGCGAGCTCGCCACCGACCTGGCCGCCGTGCTGGTCGAGGCGCGCAGCGAGCAGGAGACCGACTCCCCCGAGCTGACCTACGCCAAGCGGGTGCTGGACGCCACTGGCGTACCTGAAGTTGTGGACCGTTCCGGAGAGATCCGGGCGCTGTGGCACGCGAGCGCCGCGGCGGCGGCGGGCGAGGACTCGGCCCTGGCCGTGCGCCTGGCCGACGACGCGATCATGGCGGGCCGGGAGACCCGGCTGGCGCTGCAGCTGGCACGCGCCGCCATGCACTGGTCCAGGTTGTCCACGGCGCCGATCGGCGAGGCCGAGGGGCTCGTCTCGGCGGCCGTCAAGGCGTTCGCCGTGTTCCCCGCCACCACGCGCGAGCACGGTGAGAGCCTCATCGTCCACGCGCGGGTCAAGCTGCGCGCCGGTGACCCGGCGGGCGCGGGCGAGCTGGCCGTGGTGGCTCTGGGGCTCGCGCACGACCGTTCTGGCACGACTCCCGCCGAGGCTCACCTCGTGCTGGCGACCGTCGCACTCGACCAGGGCGGCGACGCCGCGACGCACCTGCGAGAGGCGCACGAGCTGCTCCAGACGCTCGACCGGCCGGTGTTCGGATCCGACCGGCAGGCCGCCCGCTGCTGGCGCGAGCTGGGCGACCTCTACGGCAGGGTCGAGGCGAGAGCACCGCAGACAGCCGCATATCGTAAAGCCCTCGAAGCTGCCGGAGTTCGCTCCGCCATGGCAGGGGTGACGATTGACGCCACAGTGTCTCGCTGATCCTCCGGGAGCTCCAGATTTGGCTTTTTGAGTCTGGAATAATTAGGGTCGACCAGTCATTGACTCATAGGATGATTGGTTTCCCGGAGGAGGCGGACTGTGAGTCTGCGTACGGCTCAGCGGGCTTCGCTCGTCGACCAGGTGATCGATCAGCTCAAGGAGCAGATCACCTCAGGGTCGTGGCAGATGAACGGCAAGATCCCCACCTAGACGGTGCTCGCCGAGCAACTCGGGGTGGGTCGCAACACGGTTCGTGAGGCCGTACGCGCGCTCACGCACGCGGGGCTGCTCGAGTGCCGTCAGGGGGACGGCACTTACGTCCGGGCGACCAGCGAGCTGTCCGGCGCGATGCTGCGGCGGCTGCGCCAGGCGGAGCAGCTCGAGATCCTTGAGGTACGCCGTGCGCTGGAGGTCGAGTCCGCGCGGCTGGCCGCCACCCGGCGTACCGACGAGGACATCCGGCGGATCGAGGCGGCGCTGGCCGAGCGCGACCGCGCCTGGGAGCTGGACGACCCCGACTTCTTCGTCGAGGCCGACCTGGCCTTCCACATGGCCGTCGCGCACGCCACGCACAACCTGGTGCTGATCGACCTGTACGAGGACTTCTCGGCGGCGCTGCGGGCCAGCATCACGGCCGCCGGGACATCGCTCAACAAGAGTTACATCCCGCACGACGCGATCGCGCGGGCCATCGCGGCCGGCGACGCGGCGGCGGCCGAGCGGGCGGGGCACGCCTGCATGGAGCACATCCTCATCGCGCTCACCGACGCCTGACCCTCCGGTCCCTCCCGTGAGGGTGCGGGCCCTCCCCCGGCGCGCCGTGCAGGGCCGGGTCGCGCACCCGGTGACCTCAGCACGGCTCGGCCGCACCGCCGGTCACTGGCTGGTCCCCTCCTCGCTGGAGACAAGCTCGTCGATCAGGTCGAAGAAGGCCCGGATGCCGGGCAGGTTGCCGCCCTTCGCGCGAGAGTCGGCGAAGTCGGCGCTCGATCGCCACTCCACGATGTCCAGCCACTCGTCATCGGACACGCGGACCAGCTTGGCCCCCAGGAACCCGGCCCTGTCGGCCTCGAAGTCAGCGATCATCCCGGCCCGCGCCGCGAGCAGCTCGCCGGCGCGGTCAGGGGCCACCCGGAATCTGGTGAGTTCCACTGTCGTCGTCATACCACGGACATTATAGTAAGAATTAGTGACAATCAAGATTAGTGACCATGTGGAGAGTGCGTGGTGCGCAGGAGCCAGCGCAAGCAGCAGGATCCCGATCTCGGCGTGCTGTCCGGGCGGACACTTTTCAGCCTGCAGCGGGAGTTGTTCGCCGAGCTGGCCGAGCAGGGGCACCCCCGGCTGCGGCCCCGGCACGGCGCGGTGCTGGCCTACCTGGACGAGGAGGGCAGCCGGGCCACGGACCTGGCCGCGCAGTCGGGCCAGCACAAGCAGGTGATCGGGACGCTGGTGGACGAGCTGGTCGAGCTCGGCTACGTGGAGCGGCAGCCCGATCCGGCCGACCGGCGCGCCAAGCTGATCGTGCCCACCGAGAAGGGGCTCGACCACATGGCCAAGTCGGACGTCATCCTCGCCGACATGGAGGCGGCCCACGCGCGGGCCGTGGGCGAGCAGGCGTACGCGGAGTTCAAGCGGGTGTTCCGGCTGGTCGCCGAGCGCCAGACGGGGACCGGCGCATAGGGCTCAGGTCTGGCGCAGCGACATGACCAGGTAGCGGAAGGCGGGCTGGGCGTCGCCCGGCACGTCCTGGATGAGGGCGGGCCTGGTGGGCGACTCAAGGTTGATCCGGGCCAGCTCGGTCTCGATGCCCGTCAGCCCGTCGAGCAGGAACTGCGACTGGAAGGCGATCTGGATGTCGTCACCGCGCAGCTCGCACTCCACCACCTCGGCTCCGCGCCCGACGTCGCCGCCGCCGGCCTGGATCAGCACCTGACCCTGGCTGAACGACAGCCGGATCGCGGTGTTGCGCTCGGCCACCAGGGCCACCCGCTTGATCGCGCCGACGAACGGCGCCACGGCCACGTCGGCCCTGATCGACCAGTCGGAGGTCAGCCTGGCGCGGTAGTCGATGAACTGCTCGTCGAGCAGCCGCACGGTGGTGCTGCGCCCGACGCTCTCGAACCCGGCCACCCCGTCGCCCATCGCGATCGAGACCTCGCCGCCGCGCAGCGACTTGGCCACCTCGACCAGGACCCGCGCCGGGACCATGGCGGAGACGGCGGCGTCGGGGACAGCCGGGCGCCAGGTGAAGTCGCGGGCCGCGATGCGGTAGCGGTCGGTCGCCGCCATGGCCACCGACTCGCCCTCGATGTCGACCCTGATGCCGGTGAGCATCGGCAGCGTGTCGTCGCGGCTGGCCGCCGGCGCGACCTGGCCGACGGCCGAGGCGAACACGCCCCCACCGATGGCACCGATGCTCGGCGGCATCGTGGGCAGGGTCGGGAAGTCCTCGACCGGCATCGTGATCAGCCCGAACTCGGCGCTCCCGCAGGTCAGCACAGCCTCGGGGCCCTCGGTGACGATCTCCACGTCGTCGCCGGGCAGGCTCCGGCTGATCTCGGCCAGCAACCGGCCGGGGATCAGCACGCGCCCCTCCTCGGCCACGTCGGCGTCGATCGCGGCCCGCGCCGAGACGTCGTAGTCGAACGCGGACAGCGTCAGCTCCTCGCCCGCCTCGAGCAGCAGCCCGGCCAGGACGGGCACCACGGGACGGCTGGGCAGCATTCGGGCAGCCCATGCCACCGCATCTGCCAGAACATCGCGGTTAACCCGGATTTTCACCTGATACCACCTCTTCGTCGCGCCGTGCCTCTATGAAAATAGCCGGTACCACCGACAAGTCAGGGCGCTTCGAAGCAGGCTAACGGCTGTTGAGGTAGGCGAGAACGGCCAGTACGCGCCGGTTGTCGTCGTCGGACGGGACGAGACCCAGCTTGGCGAAGATGGCGGCCGTGTGCTTGGCCACAGCGCTCTCGCTGAGGTAGAGGCGCTGCGAGATCGCGGCGTTGGAGCGGCCCTCGGCCATGGCCTCCAGCACCTCGCGCTCGCGCGGCGTGAGCTCGGCCAGCGGCTCGTGCCTGGCGTTGCTGGCCAGCAGTTTGGCGATGACCTCCGGGTCCATGGCCGTGCCGCCCTGGGCCACCCTGCGTACGGCGTCGATGAACTGCTCGGCGTTGAAGACGCGGTCCTTCAGCAGGTAGCCGATCGCGCCCGAGCCGTCGGCCAGCAGCTCGCGGGCGTACAGCTGCTCGACGTGCTGGGACAGCACGAGGACGGGCAGCCCCGGCAGCTGCTTCCTGGCCGCGAGCGCGGCCTGCAGGCCCTCGTCGGTGAACGTGGGCGGCAGCCGCACGTCCACGATCGAGACGTCCGGGCGCAGCTCCAGCAGCCCCTTCAGCAGCTCGGGCCCGCTCTCCACGGCCGCCACGACCGTGAACCCGTGGGCCTGGAGGAGGTGGACCAGGCCGTCCCTGAGCAGGTAGAGGTCCTCGGCGATCAGTACGCGGTTCATCGGCACCAGGGCTTCACGAGGGTTCCCTCCGCCATGAGGCTGTCGCGGTCGTGCATGGTCGGAATGCGGTGGGCCATCACGTACATGATGACGCCGAGCGAGATCATGCCAAGGATCACCGGCCACTGCCAGACCTCGGGGAGGTGCAGGGCCAGGAACCAGGACTTCTCGTCAAATCCGATGATCTTGAAAATGGCGGGCACGATTCCCTGCGGGAAAGTGGGGCACCAGGCCGTGGCCCAGAAGAGGACGACCGTGGCCGCCTTCCAGCGCGGCAGGTTCGGCAGGGTGCTCGTCCAGTGCACGGGAAGCACGCGCGGCAGCTGCATGGTCACGGTGGTGGGGCCGCCCGGCGGGCTGTTCAGGGCCATCAGGCCGTCGAAGGCGGCCAGCCGCCGTTCGATCCCGGCCAGGCCGCTGCCCCTGGCCGGGTCGGCGCCGCCGAGGCCGTCGTCGGAGACCGTGACGCGCAGGTCGGAGCCGTTGGAGCTGATGTCCACGACCGCCTTGGACGCGCCCCCGTGCCGGGCGGCGTTGGACAGCAGCTCGCTGACCGCGAAGTACACCGCCGCCTCCACGGGCGCCTCCGGCCGGTGCGGCAGGTCGACGTCCACGGTCACCTGCAGCGGGCTGTCCATGGCCAGCGCCCGGACGGCGTCGGCGAGGCCGCGCTCGGCCAGCACCGGCGGGTGGATGCCGCGGATGACCCGGCGCAGCTCCGTGAGCGTCTCCGAGGAGGCGTCCCTGGCCTTGGCGAGCAGGGCCTTGGCCGCCTCCGGGTTGGTGTCGACGAGCTGCTCGACCGCGCCGAGCGTCATGCCGATCGCCACGAGCCTGGCCTGCGTGCCGTCGTGCAGGTCGCGTTCGATCCTGCGCATCTCGGCCGCCTGGGAGTCGGTGGCCAGGCTGCGGGTGCGCCTGAGCTGGATCACCTGGCCGGCCAGGCGGCTGGCCGCGGTCGCGCCGAGCAGCAGGTCGCTCCAGAGGCCGTACACGCGCAGGCCGCGCTCGGGGATCACCAGGAACAGCGGCGCCAGCGCCACCTTCACCACCGGGTCGAGCAGCAGCCAGGCCTCGTCCCGCCAGGTCGCCGGGTCGCTGATCAGCCACTTCCACCGGTTGTTCCAGGCCGGCATGCGGGGCGTCTTGTAGAGCGTGCGCTCCGACCGGTACATCCCGTCGGCCTGCGGGACCGGAGGCGGGGGCGGGGGTACGTAGGGGGGCTCGACCTCGATGCCGGACCAGCGCGACACCAGCCGCCGGTTGTGCTCCGCGAGCCGCCTGACCATCATCACCTGCGGCGGGAACAGGAAGACCATGCCCAGCGCGAAGGTCAGGAGCAGCATGACAGCCGTCAGGGCGATCAGGGGCACCTGGACGAGGACGAGCGCGAGCAGCGTCGCGATCTGGCCGTACCTCCGAAGCATGCTCTCAGTCTGCGTCACCGGGGCGGCGGCGGTCACTGCACCTAGGTACACCCTTGCCGGGCAGCTAGCGAGATTCCGGGACAGGAGGCGTGTTCCTAGCGTCTAAGACATGAAAATCATCGAGGTCAGGAACCTGCGCAAGCAGTACCCGAACCACCTCGCGGTCGACGACGTGTCGTTCGAGGTGGCGGAGGGCGAGATCTTCGGCATCCTCGGCCCGAACGGAGCCGGGAAGACCACCACCGTGGAGTGCGTGGCCGGCCTGCGGTCACGCGACGGCGGCACCGTACGGGTGGCCGGGCTGGACCCGCAGACGGACCGGGACGGGCTGCGCCAGGTGCTGGGCATGCAGCTCCAGAGCGCGGCGCTGCCGGACAAGATCAAGGTGTGGGAGGCGATGGACCTGTACGCCTCCTTCTACCCCGACCCCGCCGACTGGGGGGAGCTGCTGGACAAGGTGGGCCTGGCGGACAAGCGCCACACCTATTTCAGGCAGCTGTCCGGCGGCCAGCGGCAGCGGCTGTCCGTGGCGCTGGCCCTGGTGGGCCGGCCCCGCGTGGCGGTGCTCGACGAGCTGACGACCGGGCTGGACCCGGCGGCCCGCAGGGACACGTGGGAGCTGATCGAGCAGGTACGCGACACAGGCGTGACCATCGTGCTGGTCACCCATTTCATGGAGGAGGCCGAGCGGCTCTGCGACCGGCTCGCCCTCATCGACGCCGGCAAGGTGGTCTCCACCGACACGCCCGCCGGGCTGATCAGGCAGGTGGGCTCGGAGCAGCGGCTGCGGTTCCGGCCGTCCGCGCCCATCGACGACGCCGTGCTGCTGGCCCTGCCCGAGGTGCGGGACGTCACCAGGAGCGGCGACCAGATCGTGGTGAGCGGCTCGGACAACCTCGCGACCGCCGTCACCCTCACCCTGGCCAACCACCAGGTCGTACCCGCGAACCTGCGGATCGAGCAGGCCACCCTCGACGACGCGTTCCTCGCGCTCACCGGAAGGAAGCTGTCATGAAGTTGCTGATCGTGGAGGCCAAGCTGCACCTGCGGGACTGGCCGTCCCTGCTGTTCACCATCGGGCTGCCGGTCGGGCTCCTGCTCGTGCTGGGGCTCAGCATCCCGACCATGACGCAGCAGCAGGAGTCCGGCCAGCGGGCCGTGGACACGCAGATGCCGAGCATGATGACGCTCCTCGCGCTGCTGACGCTGGCCTGCACCGTCCTGCCCGGGGTGCTGGCGTCGTACCGGGAGCAGGGGGTGTTGCGGCGGATGTCCACCACGCCCGTGCACCCGGGGCGGCTGCTGAGCGTGCAGTTAGTGATCAACCTGGCGGTCGGGGCCGTGTCCACGACCATCCTGATCGTGACGGCCGCGGCGGTGTTCGGCTCGTCGCCGCCGAAGCAGTGGGTGGGGTTCGTCCTGGTCTTCCTGCTCGGCACCGCCGCACTGATGGCCATCGGGCTGGTGATCGCCGCCCTCGCGCCGAACGGCAAGGTCGCGCCCGGGATCGGGTCGGCCGTGATGTTCCCGCTGATGTTCCTCGGAGGGATGTGGCTGCCGCGCGACTTCATGCCGGACGCGCTGCGCACGGTCAGCGACTATTCCGTGGCGGGGCCGTTCGCCCAGGCGCTCCAGGACACCTGGGCGGGCCACGCGCCGCAGCTCGGGCACCTGGCGGTGGTGGCCGCGGGGCTGGTGATCTTCGGCGGGCTGGCGATCCGGTTCTTCCGGTGGGAGTGAGCCCCTGCGACGGCCCGCCGTCACAGGGGCACGGCGGGCCGTCGTCAGCGCCTGGCCCAGACCGGGCGCGCTCCCGTGACGTTGGTCATCAGGGAGTAGAGCGAGGACGACGCCGTGATGAACACCCGGTTGCGCTTGGGCCCGCCGAACACCAGGTTGGCGGTGGACTCGGGCAGCCGCAGCCGGGCGATCAGGGTGCCGTCGGGGTCGTAGCAGAGCACCCCCTTGCCGGCCGCGGTCCAGACCCGGCCGGCATCGTCAAGCCGCAGGCCGTCGAAGTTGTCCTTCTCGGCCCCCTCCGCGAAGACCTTGCCGCCACCCAGCGTGCCGTCGTCGCCCACCTCGAACACCCGCAGGTGCCTGGCCTTCGTGTCGGCGATGTAGAGCCGGCGCTCGTCCGGCGAGAAGGCCAGGCCGTTGGGCCGGACGAAGTCGTCGGCGACGATGCGCACCTCGCCCGTGACCGGGTCGGCCCGATAGACGTGGCAGCCGTCGATCTCCTGCTCGGCGGCCACGCCCTCGTAGTTGCTGAGGATCCCGTAAGGCGGGTCGGTGAACCAGACGGAGCCGTCGGAGTGGACGACCACGTCGTTGGGGCTGTTGAACCGCCTGCCCTGCCAGCGGTCGGCGATCACCGTGATCGAGCCGTCGTGCTCGGTGCGGGTCACGCGGCGGTTGCCCTGCTCGCAGGAGATCAGCCGGCCCTCGCGGTCGAGCGTGTTGCCGTTGGTGTAGCCGGAGGGCTGCCGGAACGGGCCCACCGCGCCGGTCATCTCGTCCCAGCGCAGCATCCGCTCATTGGGGATGTCGCTCCAGACGAGGAAACGGCCGGCCGGGAAGTAGACAGGGCCTTCCGCCCAGCGGGTGCCGGTGTAGAGGATCTCGACCTTGTCGTCTCCGCCGAACCCGGAGGCCCGCTCGTCGAGTACCTCGAACTCTGTGGGGATCGTGTCCGTCATAGCGCTAACCATACGTGGTTTGGTTCGACTGGCATATCTCCAGATAACATTTGGCCGTGGATGAAATCGACAGGATGTTGGTCGGGTTGTTGCAGGAGGATGCGACGCGGTCCTACGCGGTGCTCGGCAAGGCGGTGGGGTTGTCCAGCGGGGCCGCGCACGAGCGGGTGCGCAAGCTGCGGGAGCGTGGTGTGATCAGGCGCACCACGATCGAGGTGGACCAGGCGGCGCTGGGGCGACCCGTGACGGCGTACGTGCTGGTCGACGGGGGGTCGTGGATGGGCGGCAGCGCGGAGGGGCTGGCGGGGATCCCGGAGGTGGAGGAGGCGCACGTCATCGCGGGGCCCGCGTCGGTGTTGCTGAAGATCCGTACGGCCGGCACGCGGGAGCTCCAGGACGTGCTGCGCCGGGTCTTCGAGGTGGAAAGCGTGACCGGGACGCAGACGATCGTCGTACTGGAGACGTTCTTCGAGCGGACCCTCAAGTAATCTCCAGGTATGACGAAGGTCGCCTGGAACACCAAGGAACTCACCGTCGGCCAGCTCGCCGAGCGCAGCGGCGTCGCCGTCTCGGCCCTGCACTTCTACGAGGCCAAGGGGCTCATCAGCAGCCGGCGCACGGCCGGCAACCAGCGCCGTTACCCCCGTGACAGCCTGCGCAGGGTCGCCTTCATCAGGCTCGCCCAGCGCATCGGCATCCCGCTCAAGGTCATCAAGGACGCCCTGGCCGAGCTGCCGGACGAGCGCACGCCCACCAGGGACGACTGGGCCAGGCTGTCGGCGGCCTGGCGCGGCGAGCTGGACGACCGGATCGAGCAGCTCCAGCGGCTGCGCGACGACCTCACCGACTGCATCGGCTGTGGCTGCCTGTCGCTGGACCGGTGCCCGGTGGCCAACCCGCACGACCGGCTGGGCGAGGAGGGGCCGGGCGCGCGGCGCATCGACACCCGGCTGGCCCCGCCCCAGAACTGCTGCGCCACCGCTTCCTAGCCTGTCCGGCTGTTCCTCTGGCTGTCTCTAGCCTTTCCTGGCCTGGTCCTTGGCCGGCGGGACGATGAGGGTCGGCCGGTGGGCGTGGTGCAGCACGTGGTTGGAGACGCTGCCGAGCAGCACCGACCGGACCCCGGCCAGGCCACGCGAACCCGTGACGATCAGCGAGGCGTCGATCTCGTCGGCCACGTCCACGATCGTCTTCCAGATCGACTCGTTGTCGGCCACCGCCCGGTAGGTGACGTCGGCGAGCCCGGAAGCGATCGCCAGGTCGGCGCCTTCCCGGGCGTGCTGCTCGGCCTGGGCGTGCGACTGGTCCTCCGTGTCCTGGTCGAGCACGCCGGCGGCCAGCGGGTATTTCTTGAGCTGGACCAGCAGCGGCTCCCACACCGTGACGACGACCGTGGGCTCGGCGGCGAGGTGCTTGGCGGCGAACTCGATGGCGGCGCGCGAGTCGGCCGAGCCGTCGTAGGCGACGAGGATGGTCATGGCGTTCTTCCCTTCGCTTCTCTCCCTCGTTAGAGCACCGGAGAGATCACCTGCCATCCCCGTGGCGAATGTCTACTTCGTCACATGCAGGGTTCCGCGACCTGGCCATCAGGCCTCACCAGTTGTCCCATCCATGGTGGCCGAACCAGCGACCACCGACGTGGCGGTACTCGTCGTCGACGGTCTCCGCCTCCGGTTCTCCATGAGGCACCAAGAGGAAGCCGGTGTTACTGTCGATGACCCATTCTTCGGTTCCCAGGTAGGCCGAGCCCGGGACCGGTTCCGACTCGACGTAGTGCGGAGCCGAGTAGCACACCCGATACAGACCGACCCACTCGCAGGGCGCGTCGAACCGCGACTGCTCCTTCACCGTCGCGGCATACGCCTCCATCTCGGGAAGGGAGATCGCGAACCTCAGCTGGAAGGGCGCGTTCGTGACGATCGCGAGTATCACGGCCAGGACAAGCAGCGGGGCTACCAGCCATCGCCATGGACGACCGCTGACCTGGCCCTGCAGCGAGGCCGCAATGAGGCGGCCGATGTAGATCAGCGGGCCCAAGATGAAGACCCCGAGCACGAACATCTCGATGCCATACCAGAACGGCACGCTGGCCCAGTAGAGCACGAGCAGGCAGGGAGCCAGCAGTCCGCTCAGGAAGATCCACCCCGGCGGCTTGGTGATCACGGAGATCATTGCGACACCTTAGCCAGATCGCCACCTACGCTGACGCCCCCGGGCGAGCCGTCTCCGTCAGTCTTGTCACCAGGGTGTTCGCCTGGTGAGAAGATCGGGGGTGCTCCGAATAGCAAACGCAGTACGCGCAAGACTGCCGGAACCGCTGCACGCACTTGCACTGAAGCACCGTGAACTGCTGAAGTTCGCGGTGGTGGGTGGAACAGCGTTCTTGGTGGACAACACGGTGTTCTATGGGCTGAAGCTGACCGTTCTGGAACCGAAACCGGTGACCGCGAAGGTCATCGCGGTGCTCGTGGCGACGATCGTGTCTTACGTGTTGAACCGCGAATGGTCGTTCCGGACCAGGGGCGGCCGCGAGCGCCGTCACGAGGCGGCGCTGTTCTTCCTGGTCAGTGGCGTCGGTCTGGTGCTCAGCTCCGCGCCGCTGTGGATCTCCCGGTACGCGTTCCGCCTGGAAACCCCGGACGTGAGCCTGGTGACCCAGGAGATCGCCGACTTCGTGAGCGCGCAGATCATCGGCACGCTGATCGCCATGGTCTTCCGCTTCTGGGCGCTCCGGAAGTGGGTCTTCCCCGACGAGAAGGCCCGGTCCGGCCGCGTGCGGCTGGCTCCCGCTCCCGATCCCGCGGACAAAGCGGCTTGATGGCCACGAATCCGGAAGCCGTTTCGGCGGTCGACTGAGTTCATGCCGCTGCTGCGCCCCACGGGTGCAGGGACCGCGGAACCCACAGCCGACGCTAGTGCTGGGCCATGTCCACGAAGCGGCTGTAGTGGCCCTGGAAGGCCACGGTGACGGTGGCGGTGGGGCCGTTACGGTGCTTGGCCACGATCAGGTCGGCCTCGCCGGCCCTCGGCGACTCGCGCTCATAAGCGTCCTCGCGGTGGAGCAGGATGACCATGTCGGCGTCCTGCTCGATCGATCCGGACTCACGCAGGTCGCTGACCTGGGGGCGCTTGTCGGTGCGCTGCTCGGGACCACGGTTGAGCTGTGAGATCGCGATGACCGGGACCTCGAGCTCCTTGGCCAGCAGCTTGATGGCACGCGAGATCTCCGAGACCTCGTTCTGGCGGCTCTCGGTCTTCTTCGGCGAGCTCATCAGCTGGAGGTAGTCGATGACCACGAACCTCAGGTCGTTGCGCTGCTTGAGCCGCCGGCACTTGGCCCTGATCTCCATCATCGACATGTTGGGCGAGTCGTCGATGAACAGCGGCGCCTCCGCCACCTCGCTCATCCGGCGGGCCAGGCGGGTCCAGTCGTCGTCGCCCATCATGCCCGAGCGCATGGCGTGCAGTGCCACGCGGGCCTCGGCGGACAGCAGACGCATGGTGATCTCGTTGCGGGACATCTCCAGGGAGAAGATGACCGTGGTCATCCCGTGCTTGATCGCCGCGGAACGGGCGAAGTCGAGGCCGAGCGTCTGTTGTGGGTGGGGATGCACGCCCTGCTCGCGAGGTAGAGGTGGTCGGCGTTGTCGACCTCGACGCAGCGGACGGGACGCGACGGGATCGGGCGTACGGCCACGATGTGGTGGACCGGCGTGGCGGGGTGCTCGGACTCCTGGGGGACCGCGAAGTCGATCACGTGGCGGCTGCGGCCGCCGGCCGCCTGCTCGGTGCGCATCGTCGCCCGGTGCCCGAGGGTCAGGACGAGCTCCAGCGCGTCGTCCGCCAGGCGCCGGCCGGTCAGGGCGAGCTGGACCTGCCCGCCGGTGCTGCCGGGTTCCGGGCCGAGCAGCCCTGCCAGCAGGTCGAGCCGCTGCTTCTCCGAGGCGCGCAGGTAGCGCTCGGGGATGTGCTTGTCGTGGCGGACGCCCAGCTCGCGTAGGAGGTCCTGAACAGCTCTGTCGCCCTCGCCGGCGGCCAGCCAGGCGCCGAGCGAGTACGGCGGCAGCGGTAGGTCCTGCTCGGCGAGCTCGAAGGGGGCCGCGACCGCCACGGCGTGGCCCGGCCGGTCGTCAGGTGTCGGGCCGCGGAGCGAGGCGGCGAGCTCCTCGGTGGTGAGCACGCTCCGGTGAGCGGCCGTCGTGCGCCACTGGTGCTGGGCGTCGGCGACGATCACCGTACCGTCGTCGAACTCCACCTCGTAGCACGGCCGCCCGTGCAGCACCTCGGTCGCCGCGACCACCCTGGTCGGTCTCCCGTCGGCGCCGATGAGCCGGTCGCCCACCTCGACCTCGCCCATCGTCGTCCAGCCGGTCGGCGTGGGCAGCGGGGTGTCGAGGTCGAGGGCCTTGCCGATCGCGGGCCGGGCGGCCACGACGATCATCTGGCCCGGGTGGAGGCCGTTGGTGAGCTGGTCGAGGTCCGCGAAGCCGGTCGGCACGCCGACCATCTGGCCGCCGCGGCTGCCGATGGCCTCCAGCTCGTCGAGGGCGCCGGGCATGATGTCGGCCAGCGGCGCGTAGTCTTCCGAGGTGCGGCGCTCGGTGACCTTGTAGATCTCCGCCTGCGCGCGGTCGACGAGGTCGTCGACCTCTTCGTTCTGGCCGCCGTAGCCGTAGGAGACGATGCGGGTGCCGGCCTCGATGAGGCGGCGGAGGATGGCCTGCTCACGGACGATCTTGGCGTAGTAGCCGGCGTTGGCGGCCGTGGGCACGACGGCGGTGAGGGTGTGGAGGTAGGCGGCGCCGCCCACCCTGGCCATCTCGCCGCGCTTCTGCAGCTCGTCGAAGACCGTGACCGCGTCGGCGGGCTCGCCCCGGCCGTAGAGGTCGGTGACGACGTCGTAGACCATCTGGTGCGCCGGGCGGTAGAAGTCGTCGGAGCGCAGGATCTCCACGACGTCGGCGATGGCGTCCTTCGACAGCAGCATGCCGCCGAGGACCGACTGCTCCGCCTCGATGTTGTGGGGAGGTGTGCGTTCGAAACCTGGGCCTCCGCCGGCCTCTTCGTCAATGCTCACCGCGCCCCCTCAACAAACTTGCAGGCGGTCGCACCACCCCCACTTGTAGTCGACCGGTCTGACAGTTTCGCGGAGTCGCGGCTCGTCGGCAACGTGGCCTGTGGACAACCCTGTGGTCAAGCTGTGCACTATCGCGCCGAGGGTGTGAACGGCCTGTGGACGGGCCTGGGGATAACTCTTGCGGATATCCACCGAAGCCAGTGTGAGCAGGGCGAACGGTGTCCACCGGCTGTGGAGGAAAGAAAGTTGGCCCGACACGCCGTGTAATGGCCATAATGGACAAATGCCCATTACATCCAGAGACCGGGAGATCCTGCGGCTGGCCGTGCCGGCGTTCGGGGCGCTGGTGGCCGAGCCGCTCTTCCTGCTCGCCGACTACGCCATCGTGGGCCACGGACTCGGCACCACGGCCGTGGGCGCTCTGGGCGTGGCCGGCACGGTGCTGGCGACGTTGGTGAACCTGTGTGTCTTCCTCGCCTACGGCACGACGGCGTCCGTGGCGCGCCAGACGGGTGCGGGCAACCACGCACGGGCCATGCGCAGCGGTGTGGACGGCATCTGGCTCGCGCTGGCCATCGGAGTCGCGCTGATCGTGGTGTGCTGGCCGCTGGCGCCGGCGATCGTGGAGCTGTTCGGGGCGGTCGGGACGCAGGCCGCGCAGGCCGTGACGTACCTGCGGATCAGCCTGCTCGGCACGCCCGGCATGCTGGTCGTGCTGGCCGGGACCGGGGTGCTGCGCGGGCTGCAGGACACGGTGACGCCGCTGGCGGTGGCCGTGGGGTCGTTCGCGGTGAACGCGGCGCTGAACGCCTGGTTCGTGCTGGGGCTGGGGTGGGGCATCGCGGGGTCGGCGTGGGGGACGGTGCTGGCGCAGACCCTCGGCGCGGCCGTCTACCTCGTGGTGGTGGCGCGCGGGGCGCTGCGGCTGGGGACGCCGCTCATGCCCAGCATGAACGGGGTCAGGCAGGCCGGTACGGCCGGGTTCGCGCTGCTCATCCGTACCCTTTGCCTGCGAATCGTGCTGCTGGTGGCCACCGTGATCGCCACCAGGATGGGCCAGGCCGAGCTGGCCGCGTACGCCCTGGCCACCCAGGTGTGGACGCTGCTCGCCTTCGCCCTGGACGCCATCGCCATCGCGGGCCAGGCCATCACCGGGCGCTCGCTCGGCGCGGGGGACGTCGCCGCCACCAGGGCCGCGACGAAACGGATGGTGCAGTGGGGCATCTGGTCCGGCGCCGTGCTCGGTCTGCTCGTCCTGGCCGCCAGGCCGCTGCTGCCCGGCCTGTTCGACGCCGATCCGCGGGTCGCCGAGCTGCTGCTGGCCCTGTTGTGGCCGGTTGCGCTGTTCCAGCCGGTGTGCGGGGTGGTGTTCGTGCTCGACGGCGTGCTGATCGGGGCGGGCGACCAGCGTTACCTGGCCTGGGCGGGGGTGTGGACGACGCTCGCGTACCTGCCGGCCGCCCTGCTCGCCGCCGGGCTGGGGGTCGTCGCCCTCTGGTGCGCGCTGGGCGTGTGGATGGTGGCACGCCTGATCACCCTCGTCCGCCGCGCGGCCGGCCCTGCCTGGCTGGTGACCGGGGCGTGACTGTTTCGTGCTTGCCGTTGTCCAAGGGGTGAGACATTGTGGGCGAGTTCCCTGAGCGGGGTGTGTCCCTTGTCCACGATTCTGCGAAGACTGCCACCTTCTGAAGCGACCGGCCTGCGCACCGGCGCGCGGCACAGCCTCGCCGAGCTCTACCGCCCGGCCGACCTGGTGGTTCTCGGTCTCGGCGTGATGATCGGCGCCGGCATCTTCAGCATCGCCGGGGAGCAGGCCGCCACCGCGGCCGGCCCCGGGGTGATCCTCTCCTTCATGATCGCGGGCATCGCCTCTCTGCTCGCCTGCCTCTGTTACGCCGAGCTGTCGTCCACGATGCCGACCTCCGGCAGCGCCTACACCTTCACCTACGTCATCTTCGGCGAGGTCTGGGCGTGGATCATCGGCTGGGCGCTGATCCTCGAGCTGCAGTTCGCCGCCGCGGTGGTGGCCAGGGCCTGGGCCGGAATCGCGGTCGGGGCGGTCACCGCCTTCGGCGTCCGCGTCCCCCAGGAGGCGCTCGTCCAGGACCTCCTAGTGCTCGCCATCCTGGTGCTGCTCACCGGCATCGTGGCGCTGGGCGCGCGGATCGGGCTGCGGGCGCTGTGGATCATGGTGTCGGCCAAGCTGCTGGCGATCGGCGCGGTCATCGTCGTCGGGCTGGCGTACGTCGACGTGGCGAACTTCGGCGAGTTCTACGTGCCGCCGAAGCCGCTCGACACCGCGCCGGCCACCGTGCTGGGGATTTTCGTCGGGGAGGGTCAGGCGTTCGGCTGGTTCGGGATCTTCGCGGCGGCCTCGGCCATCGCGTTCGCGTACATCGGGTTCGACATCGTGGCCACCTCCGCCGAGGAGACCGTGAACGCGCCCAGGGCCGTGCCGAAGGGCATGATCCGCAGCCTGGTGATCGCCACGGTCATCTACCTGGCGGTGGCGCTGGTCATGGTGGGCATGGTGTCGTACACGAGGATCTCCGCGCAGGCGCCGCTGGCCAGCGCGTTCCGGGCGGTCGGCGTGGACTGGATGGTGCACGTCATCGACGTCGGGGCGGTGCTCGGGCTCACCACGGTGATCCTGGTGCTGATCGTGGGGCAGACGCGGGTGCTGTTCTCGATGGCCCGCGACGGGCTCATCCCGCGCGGACTGGCCTCGGTCAGCCGCCGCTACCACACGCCCACGCGGGTGACGCTGGTGATCGGGCTGGTGGCGATCGTGCTGGCCGAGTTCGTACCGGTGATCCAGATGCGGGAGCTGGTGGTGATCGGGACGCTGTTCGCGTTCGCGTTCGTGGCCGCGGGGGTGATCGTGATGCGGCGGCGGATGCCGCACCTGGAGCGGGGGTTCCGGGTGCCGCTCTCGCCGCTGCTGCCCGCGCTGTCGCTGGCGGCCACGCTCTGGCTCATGGTCAACCTGCGCGTGCTGACCTGGGCCTGGTTCGCCCTGTGGATGGCCTTCGGCCTGGCCGTCTACCTCGCGTACGGCCGCCGCCACAGCCTCCTGGCCCGCCCGCGCACCCCGGAGAGGCCGGCACACGGGCGGCACCGCCGGTAAGAGCCACCCGGATCGCACCGGCGCCGGACACCGCCCATACGGACGCCCTAGAACCGCCGGGACTCCAGCACGCTGCGCAGGAAGTCCTGGGTCCGCTCGTGCTCGGGTGCGGTGAAGATCTGCTCGGGCGAACCCTTCTCCAGGAGCACGCCGCCGTCGAGGAAGCACACCGTGTCGGAGATGTCCCGGCAGAAGCCCATCTCGTGGGTCGTGAGGATCATCGTCATCCCCGACTCCTTGAGCTCCCTGATGATGCCCAGCACCTCCACGACCAGCTCGGGGTCCAGCGCCGAGGTGACCTCGTCGAGCAGCATCAGCCTGGGCTGCGTGGCCAGCGCCCTGACGATGGCCACCCGCTGCTGCTGCCCGCCGGAGAGCTGGTCGGGGTAGGCCCGCGCCTTCTCCGCCAGCCCGAACTTGGCCAGCAGGTCGTACGCCTGCTCCTCCGCCTGGCCCCGCGCCACCCGGTGCACCTGCCGGGGCGCCAGCGTGATGTTGTCCAGCACGGTCATGTGCGGGAACAGGTTGAACGCCTGGAACACGATGCCCAGCCGCTTGCGCACGTCATCCACGTTCGTGCGGGGGGCGGTGATCTCCTCGCCCTCCAGGTGGATGGCGCCGTCGTCCACCGTCTCCAGCAGGTTGACGCAGCGCAGGAGCGTGGACTTGCCCGACCCCGAGGCCCCGATCAGGCTGACCACCTCATGCGGGCGCACCTCGAGATCGATGCCGCGCAGCACGTGGTGGCCGTGGAAGTTCTTCCACACCCCCTCGATCGTCAGCAGGCTGTGTCCGATTGCCGGCTCGCTCATGCTCCGCGCCTCCTGCGGGTGCGGGCGGCCAGGTGGTCGGTGAACCTGGCCAGCGGGATCGTGAGCAGGATGAACAGCAGCGCCGCGGCCAGATAGGCCGTGTAGTCGAACGTCCTGGCCACGTGGATCTGCGCCTGCCTGAGCGCCTCCAGCGGCCCGATGGTGGCCACCAGCGCGGTGTCCTTCTGCAACGAGACGAACTCGTTCAGCAGCGGCGGCACGACCCTGCGGGTGGCCTGCGGCAGGACCACGAACCGCATGGTCTTGGCGTGGCTCAGCCCGAGCGAGCGGGCCGCCGCCACCTGGCTCGGGTGCACGGACTCGATCCCGGCCCGGAACACCTCCGCCACGTACGCGCCGTACGAGAGCGTCAGCGCGATGATGGCCAGCGTCACCAGATCGGTCGGGATGCCCTGGAGCCGGAGCGCCGGCAGCCCGAACCCGATGAGGTACACCACCAGGATGGTCGGCACGCCGCGGAAGATGTCGGTGTACAGCGTGGCCAGCGCCCGGATCGGGAAGAACGCCGGCGTCCTGATGCCCCTGGCCAGCGCCACCAGCAGGCCCACGACGAGGATCAGCGGCTCGGCGATGAGGAAGATCTCGATGTTGACCAGGAAGCCTTCCAGCACCTTGGGCAGCGCCTCGGCGAACTCATCGGCGTCGAAGAACGTCTCCTGCACCCGGGGCCAGCCCGGCGAGCTGGTGGCCACCCACACGACCAGGACGACGAAGATCACCGTCGAGGCCGTCGCGATCGAGGCCGAGCGGCGACCGTGCGACCTGCGTACCCGCTCCCGCTCGGCCTGCCGCTCCGACTTGACCCACTCGCTCATCGGAGCTCGGGAGCGCCCGCCGCCGAGCCGAGCCACTGCTGCTCGATCCTGGCCAGCTCACCCTTCGACTTCAGCGCGTCGACGGCCTTGTCCACGCACGGCTTGAGCGCGCTGCCCTTCTCCATGACCAGCCCGAACTCCTCCGGCGTGCCACCCGTCGAGCTGAACTGGCCCACGATCCTGGAGTTCTCCACCTGCGCGGCCGTCACGTAGAACGCCGTCGGCAGGTCCACGACCAGCGCGTCCACCTGATTGTTCTTCAGCGCGTTCACGGCGTCGATCTGCTCGTTGTAGACGTTGGGGTCGTCGGCGGGCTTGATGACGTTCTGCACCGCGTCGAGCGAGGTGGTGCCGACCTGTACGCCGATCTTCGCGTCCTTCAGCTCGGCCAGGCTCTTCGCCCCCGCGAACTTGCCGCTCTCGACCGTCACGACGGCCTGCTTGACCGTGTAGTAGCCCTTGCTGAAGTCGACCGCCGTGGCCCGATCAGGCGTGATCGAGACCTGGTTGACGTCGAAGTCGAACTGCTTCTCCCCCGGCGCGAACGCGGCGTCGAACTTCACCGTGTTCCACTGCACCTCGCTGCGGTCGAAGCCGAGCTCCCCCGCCACCGCGAACGCCACCGCGCTCTCGAACCCCTGCCCGTTGCTCGGGTCGTCGTCCTTGAACCACGGCTCGTACGCCGGCTTGTCGGTCCCGATGGTGAGCTTGCCCGGGGTGATGAGCTGGAGTTGCTCCTTGGTGCACGCGGTGGACGTCGTGGGGGCGGCGGCCGTGGTGGCCGGGTCGTCGACCGGTGCGCAACCCACCAGGGCCACGGCCAGCGCGAGCAGCATCAAGGGACGGGCCATGGCCGTGCCTCCAGGGGGAATGCCGAAAGAACGAGGGCATTCTACGCCGCCCGGATAGGGAATTACGTCCCCGGGTGCCCGCTCGCCACGGCGATCGGCCCACGTGGGCTCGCGTGACGGCGACCGGCCGGTGAAGGGTCAGAGGCCGTTTCCTGGAAGGCGCTCAGCCGAAGTGCGGCGGGTGGGTGGCCACGGCCCGCCGTGATGAATGGTTGGCCCGGACGCCCAGAACGGCGCGACGAGCCGGCCGCGAGCACTGCGAAGACCGCGAGAACCGGCTCGGAAGACTGCAAGAACCGCGAACATCCGCGACAACCGGCTCGGAAGACCGCGAGGGGCCGGCGAAAGCCCCGGGAAAATGAAAGGCCCCCGCGCGGAGCGGGGGCCTTCCGGTCGAACTCAGCTGGCGACGACCTCGACGTCCACGGAGGCGGAGACCTCCGGGTGGAGCTTGACGGTCACGCGGTGGGAACCGACGCTCTTGATCGGGTTGACGATCTCGATGCGGCGGCGGTCGAGGATCGGGCCACCGGCGGCCTTGACGGCGTCGGCGATGTCGCCCGTGGTGATCGAGCCGAACAGGCGGCCGGAGTCGCCCGCACGGGTGGCCAGGCGGACGCGCAGCGCGCCGAGCTGGCCGGCGACCTCCTTGGCGGTGCCGAGGTCGCGGATCTCGCGAGCGTCGCGAGCCTTGCGGATGGTCTCGATCTGCTTCTCGGCGCCCCGCGTCCAGCGCATGGCGTAGCCGCGCGGGATGAGGTAGTTACGGCCGTAGCCGTCCTTGACCTCGACGACGTCGCCAGGGGTGCCGAGGCCGGAGACCTCGTTGGTGAGGATGAGCTTCATATCGACAGGCCTCCTTAGCGCGCGGTGCTCGTGTAAGGCAGCAGGGCCACCTCACGCGCGTTCTTGATCGCGGTCGCCACGTCGCGCTGGTGCTGGGTGCAGTTGCCCGTCACCCGGCGCGCACGGATCTTGCCGCGGTCGGAGATGAACTTCCGCAGCAGCGCCGTGTCCTTGTAGTCGACGTAGGAGATCTTGTCGTGGCAGAACAGGCAAACCTTCTTCTTGGGCTTGCGCAGTGCCGGCTTTGCCATCGTGGTGCTCCTTTCAGAGCCCCGCCTTCAGGGCGGGAATGGACTCGGGCTTGTGGACTGGATTTAGAAAGGCGGTTCGTCGCTGAAGTCGTTGCCGCCGCCGCCGAAACCGCCGCCGCCGCCACCGCTCTGCTGACCGCCGCCGCCGCCGAAGCCGCCGCCACCGCCCTGGTAGCCGCCGCCCTGGGGCGGGGCGGGCGACGCGGAGGCCCACGGGTCGTCGGCCGGACCGCCGCCGAAGCCGCCGCCCCCGCCGCCGCCTTGGCGGGAGGTGCGGTTGACCTTGGCGGTGGCGTTGCGCAGAGACGGGCCGACCTCGTCGACCTCGACCTCGTAGACCGTGCGCTTCTCGCCTTCCTTGGTCTCGTAAGACCGCTGCTTGAGCCGCCCCTGCACGATGACCCGCATGCCGCGCTGGAGGCTCTCAGCGGCGTTCTCCGCCGCCTGCCGCCACACGTTGCAGGTCAGGAAGAGGCTCTCGCCATCCTTCCACTCGTTGGTCTGTCGATCCATGAACCGCGGAGTGGACGCGATGCGGAATCGAGCCACCGCTTGCCCCGTCGGGGTGAAGCGCAGCTCCGGGTCGTCGACCAGGTTGCCGACGATGGTGATTACGGTGTCGCCTGCTGCCATGGCTAGCGCTCGCCTTCCTGCACGCCTTCGCTTGGGTTACGGCTCAGAGTACGGGGCTTCCCCGACAAAAGCCGGAGGTTAGTGCACGTCCGGACGCAGGACCTTGGTGCGCAGAATGCCCTCGTTGAGGTTCATCTGCCGGTCGAGCTCCTTGACCGTCGCGGGCTGCGCGGACAGGTCGATGACGGCGTAGATGCCTTCGGACTTCTTGTCGATGTCGTAGGCAAGACGGCGACGGCCCCAGACGTCGACCTTCTCCACGGTGCCGCCGTCGTTGCGGACCACGGTGAGGAACTGGTCGAGGGACGGCGCGACGGTGCGCTCATCGAGCGAAGGGTCCAGAATGACCATTACTTCGTAACGACGCATGCGGGACTCCAACCTCCTCTGGACTCTTGCGGTCACGACACTCTGCCGTGACAGGAGGACGCTGACGTCTGAACCCGGGCGGCCCCTTTCGGCACCCCGGGGCGATGGATCACCCATCACAACGCAGCTTGCCCAGGTTACCAGCCGCGAGTAGGTGGGAAGGCCTGTAGGAAACCAAGGGGGTGATGGTTGTGCCACACGTGCTTCAACCCTCCGAGAGGGAGCGGTTCAAGCTCACGCTCAACACCGACGGACGCCCACACCCGGTCGAGAACATGCTGGCCGTCGCCACGCTCGTGTGCGGTGTGGTCGCTTTCGTCGCGACGTTCTGGTCCTCGGCCCACATGATCGCGTCGTGGTTCGGCACGCTGGGTTTCGGTATGGGTCTCTATTCGCAGTACGTCTCGGCGACCACGCCGCAGCGCTCGCTCAACGTCGTCGGGCTCGTGGGCTCGTTCGTGGGCGCCGCGCTCGGCATCGCCCACGGCGGTTTCCTTCCCCACCCGTAAGCCCGCCCGCCCGTGAGCCCGTCCGTAAGTCCGCCCGTAAGTCCGCCCGTAAGTCCGCCCGTGAAGCTCGGCTCGCACAGCGACGGCCCCGGTGTACGTTCCCCGGGGCCGTTTGATATGTGACTCATCCACCGATGTGCAGATCTATCCCGAGCAGTACCAGGAACCACAGGAAGACCGCGAGCAACGCCTCCGCGAGATCCCTGAGCAGGCCCGGCGTGATGTAGTCGTACACCCAGGCGACATAGATGCCGATGATGACGTAGACCAATACGATCAGCGCTCGTAAGCGCCAGCGACTCATATGGCTTCTCCTCGGTAGGGGGTGCCAGCCGACTGCCCGTGGGCGCCCCCGCGAAACGGATAAGCTCGTTGACATGGTGCGCATCGGAGCTCATGTCGGTCAGGACGACCCCGCCGCCCACGCCGCCGAGGTGGGGGCCGAGGTGGCGCAGTTCTTCCTCGGCGATCCCCAGGGCTACGACAAGCCCGTGCTGCCCGCCAAGCCGGTCGAGGGCGTCGACATCTACATCCACGCCCCCTACCTGGTCAACGTGGCGACCACCAACAACCGCATCAGGATCCCCAGCCGCAAGCTGCTCGAGCAGCACCTGAAGGCGGCGGCCGGGCTCGGCGCCAAGGGCCTGATCGTGCACGGCGGCCACGTCAACAAGAGCGACGATCCGCAGATCGGCTTCGACAACTGGCGCAAGGTGTTCGAGCGCATGGAGTGCCCGATCCCCGTGCTGATCGAGAACACCGCGGGCGGCGGCAACGCGATGGCCCGCAAGCTGGATCGCATCGCCCGCCTGTGGGAGGCGCTCGACGGGTTCGACGTGGGCTTCTGCCTCGACACCTGCCATGCCCACGCCGGCGGCGAGGAGCTGATCGACGTGGTCGACCGGGTCAAGGCCATCACCGGCCGCATCGACCTCGTCCACTGCAACGACTCGCGCGACGACTTCGACTCGGGCGCCGACCGCCACGCCAACCTCGGCCAGGGAAAGATCGACTCCGAGCTGATCCTGGCCGTGTGCCGGGCCGCGGGGGCGCCGATCGTGGTCGAGACGCCCGCCGAGGGCCAGGCGGACGACATCGCCTTCCTGAGGAAGAACCTCTAGCGAATACACACAGCCTGTGGATAACTTCCCTGGATTACCAAGACGAGGAAGCGGGTATAGAGATCAGCCCGCCCACGCGCCATCCAGGAACCTCAGGGCGTTCAGCAGCATGAGCGGCCCGGAAACAGCCGCATAGAGGACGAAGACCCACGCCCTCCTGGTCCCGACCTTGGCGAGCAGCACCCACAGCGGAAACCACAGCAGCAGCGAGCGCGGGATCGACAGGTAATAGGCCGACGTCATCAGGGCCGCCGCCTGCGTGCCGGTGTAGACGGCCTCGCTCCACCGCCGCAGGACCAGCAGCCACACCAGCGCGGCCACGACCACCACGACGCCGACGATCTCCATCCGGAAGGCCACCGAGAAGTCGTCGGAGCCCATGGCCGAGCGCCAGGTCGTCCGCCACGCCTCCCAGGGCCAGGCGAAGTCGCGTCCCCAGCCGGCCTCCTGGGCGTGCTTCCAGGCCAGCCAGTCGCCGGTCCGGCCGTACTGGTAATACGAGTACGCGGCCAGCGGCAGCACCGGCACGACCAGCCACCCGGCCCGCCGCATCGGCTCCGCCCGCATGACGAACTCCACCACCAGCGCCGCCGCGAGGAACAGCCCGGTGATCCGCACGCACGACGCCCCCGCGGCCAGCAGCACCGCCGCCGGCCAGCGCCCCTGCCGGGCGGCCAGCCACGCCGGGATCGCGAAGGCCAGGAAGAGCGACTCGCTGTAGCCCGCCGACAGGAACACCGCCATCGGGAACAGCAGCAACCCCAGCACGGCCATCCAGCCGTTCGCGCCCTCCAGCTCGGTCAGCCGGGCCAGGGCCACCATGGCCACCGCCCCCGCGACCAGCGAGACCAGCAGCCCGGCCGCCGCCCAGTCGTCCACCACGAGGTGCACGACCCGCAGCGCCATCGGCAGGCCGGGGAAGAACGCCGGCAGCCCGTCGTCCACAGGCCGGCCGGGCTCGCCGTCGTAGCCGTACTGGGCGATCGTGATGAACAGCGTGGCATCCCACTTGCGCCACCTGTCCGCGTACCCGGCCAGCGTCACGCCGAGCAGCGTGGCCACCAGCAGGCCGAACCGCGATCCGAACCAGAGCAGCAGCGCGTCCCGGCCGGCCGAGCGGGTGATCATTTGGTGACGGAGGCCAGCGTGAACCGGTCGGGGGCGTCGTCGAACACGCCACCCGCCTGGTCGTCGATGTCGGCCTGGCGTACCACGTCCTTCTCGGGACGCAGGATGTCACGCACCACGAACGCCATCATGATCCCGATCGTGATGATCCGGCCCCAGACGGCGGTGAAGTAGGTGTCGTCACCGATGCCCAGGTCGTCGCGGTCGAGCGGCGGCTGGGAGAGCAGGTAGAGCCAGATCGCGGCGAAGTACCAGACCTCGGCGAGCTGCCACAACGCCAGCGGCTTCCAGTTGGGCCTGGCCAGCACGGCGAAGGGCACCAGCCACAGCACGAACTGCGGCGACCACACCTTGTTCGTGATCATGAAGGCGGCCAGCGCCAGGAAGCAGATCTGCGCCAGCCGGGGCCGGCGCGGCGCGGCCAGCGTGAGCACGGCGATGCCCAGGCACAGGAGGGCGAGCGACACCATGCCCATCGTGCTCACGTCGCCCTCGCCCAGGACCGGCGTGCCCTTGGTCTGGAAGAACAGCCAGGCCGAGCCCCAGTCCACCCCGCGTTCCTGGGAGAAGACGTAGAACCTGCTCCAGCCCTCCCACGCGAAGATCATGAACGGCAGGTTGACCACGAGCCAGGCGACCGCGGCCGACCCCATCGTGACCAGGAACGGCCGCCATCGCGCGGTGCGCAACGTCAGCAGGAACAGCGCCCCCACGAACATCAGCGGGTAGAACTTGGTCGCGATCGCCAGCCCCAGCAGCACCCCGGCCGGCACCTGCTGACGCCGCTTCCAGGCCAGCAGCATGCCCATCGACAGCGCGCCGGCGACCAGATCCCAGTTGATGTAGGCGGCCAGCACCACGGCGGGCGAGATGGCGTACCAGAGCGGGTCCCACCGCCGCGTCGGCCCCGCCACCGCGGCCATCAGCAGCACGCCCACCACGAGGCAGATGCCGAGCAGGATCACCGTCAGGTCGTAGAACCGGACCGCCTGCGCGACCTTGTCCGGCGTCAGCGCCCGCGCGATCCAGCTGATCACCTGCATGACCTCGCCCAGGACCACCGGGTACTCGACCTGCTTGTCGAACGGCACCTGGGCGAAGTACGGGTTCTGGGTGTCCAGCGCCCGGTCGAAGTAGAGCGGGTAGATGTCGGTGTAACAGAAGTTGGTGTAGGTGGAGACCTGGTCGTTCCACCCGCCGGTGCGGCACGGCAGCCGCACCACGTACGCCAGGCTCGCCCCCAGGGCGGCGATCAGTCCCAGAGGCAGGTAGGGCACGGCACGCGCCACCCAGGGGGCGCGTGCCTCAGTGCTCGTCACTGGACTTGTCACTGGTCCTCTGGCCTGGTGGACCTCGGCTGCGTGCCGCTGGTTCTCGGGTCGGGCGCGGAGCCGCCGCCCGCGACCCCCGAGTCGTCGGCGGTCTGCGGGAAGCCGCCGCCGTCGTCGGTGGTCACGTCCTCGTCGGGAACGGTGGCGTCGCTGTCGTCACAGCCGATGAGGCAGTCGCCGTCGGTGCCGTCGTCGAACGGGTTGTCGCTGTCGAACGGGTTCTCGTCCGGCGTCGGCGTCGGCGTGGGCGTCGGGCTCGGCACGATGTTCTCCGGCACGCCGACCTCGGCCCGGTCCGGGAACTGCTCGACGGGCAGGCCCTCGTGGGCGAGCTGCATGAACTTCTGCCACACGATCGTGGGCGGGCCCGCGCCCTCGAAGCCCAGGGAGACCTCCTTGGGCATGGTGTACGGGTTGGTCGGGCCGTACTTCTTGCTGCCCTTGCGGCTGCTCGGGCAGTTGGAGTGCTGGGGCGGGACGACCTTGCCCGCCTTGGTCACGCACTGCTCGCGGTAGAACCCGACGGCGGTGGAGATCTGCGGCGTGTAGCCGACGAACCAGGCCTCCTTCTCGTCGTTGTTCGTGCCGGTCTTGCCGGCGGCCGGCCTGGAGCCCAGGCCCTTGCCCGCCGCGGTGCCCGACTTGAGCACCTCCTGCATGGCGATCGTGGAGTCGGCGGCGACGCCCGGGTCGATGACCGACTTGGCGGCGAGCTGCTCACCGTAGGCGAGCTTGCCGTTCAGCTTGACTTCCTTGACCACGTGGTAGCGGGTGTACTTGCCGCCGTTGGCGAAGATGGCGTAGCCCGCCGCCTGTTCCACCGGCGTCACCAGCGCGCTGCCGATGGCGAACTGGTAGTGGTGCACCTTGACGTCGTCCTGCATGCGCTTCTCGTTGAAGCCGGCCGCCTCGACCAGGTTCCTGACGTCCTTGAGCTGGTTCGGCAGCGCGTACGCCATCGACACGAACGCCGTGTTGACCGACTGGGCGGTGGCCTTGATCACGTCCACGGCCGCGCCGACGTTGTGGCTGTTCTTGATGCCGCCCTCCTGCTGGCCCGGCAGCTCCTTCGGCACCGTCTGGTTGCCCGGCACGTAGCTCTTGAGCGAGTAGCCGGCCTGCAGCCAGGCCGCCAGCACGTACGGCTTGAACGCCGAGGCGGCCTGCTTGGTCGACTGGAAGGGCTCGTTCCAGGGGTCGGTGAGGTAGTCGTCACCGCCGTAGAAGGCCAGCACGCGCCCGTGCTTCGGGTCCACCGCGGCCAGGCCGGCGTGGAACTCCGTGGACATGTTGTAGGCCTGCATCGTGCTCTTCACCGCGGTCTTCGCGGCCTGCATCAGCTCCCTGTCGAAGGTCGAGATGATGTCGTAGCCACCGCTCCTGACCTCGTCACGGGTCAGGCCGCGCCCCTCCAGCTCCTTCAGGACCTCCTCGACCATGTAGCCCTTCATGCCGGCCATCTCGTTGTTGCCGGCGGACTTGCGGGTCTTCGGGAACTGGGCGGTCTGCGGGAGGTTGCCGTACTTCTCCGGCCACTGCTCGGCCATGTACTGGATGACGGTCTTGAACCGTTCCTTGAGCTCGGGGGCGTCGTGGTCCCAGTTCGGCTGCTGGATCCGCGCGGCCAGGTAGGCGCCCTGCTCGGGGGTCAGCTTGGCGGCGGTGACCTTGTCGCCGAAGTACGCCTTCGCGGCGGCCTCGACGCCGTACGCGCGGCCGAAGTTGATGGTGTTGAGGTAGTTGGCCAGGATCTCGTCCTTGGTCAGGGTCTCGTCGAGCTTGACCGCGACGAAGATCTCCATGACCTTCCGCTTGATGGACACTTCCTGGCTGAGGCCGTCGTAGTAGTTACGGGCCATCTGCTGGGTGATGGTGGAGGCGCCCTGGAGCTGCTGCCCGGTCGCGGTCATCCACACGGAGCGGAACATGCCGGAGATGGAGATGCCGGAGTCCTCGTAGAACGTCTTGTTCTCGATGGCCACCGCGGCGTCCTTGACGTTCTGGGACATCCTCGAGATGGGCACGATCTCGCGCTTGAAGCCCAGCTGGGCGATCTCGTGCTTGCCGTCCCGGAAATAGATGGTGCTCTGCTGGGCCGTCGCCTCGGCCTGGGCGGTGGTCGGGACCGGGGTGTTGGCGTACGCCACCATGATCATGCCGAAGAAGCCGGCCGCGAGCACCACGACGCCGACCACGACGATCTTCCAGCTCGGGACGAATCTGCGCCAGCCGCCCCGGCCGCCGCCGCCCTTCTTCGTCGGGGGCCCCGGGGGGACGGGTGGCTCACCCTGCCCGCGCCGGCGCGACCGCCGCGGGGCGTCGCTGACGATCGTCTCCTGGTTACTCACCGTGTTCGTGTCCTGCCGGGCGCGGGAGCGCGCCGGCGGCTGCTCGGCGTGGCGCTGCGGCGGCTCCGGGCGGACCGGATATCGCTCGGTGCGGCCAGGCTGCTGCTCCTCGCGCCTCGGCGGCTGCTGGTCATAAGGCTGCGCGGCCATGGCGCCGGTCTGCTCATAAGCGGCTTCCGGACGACGCGGCGGGGCCGCCGCACCCCAACCCGACTCGCCGGTTTGGGGTGCTGGACCCTGGGGCAAAGAACGGGATGAGCTGGAGCGACGGCGCCTCCCCGGGCGAGCCGTCCCCTCGTTCATGCTGTTACTCACACGTCCTCGCAACGTCGTCGGAACAAAAACGGCGGTTGGGCGTGAGGTTTCTCGCCGCCCTCGATCTTCACGCTTGGCCGACGAGGTCAGGCGGTCCGTTCCCGAGGACGTACGAAACCGTCAGGTGATTCCAGGAACAACCTTGGCAGACCTCGACAACGTACACCCGGAACTCATCGTAATCATGAGCCATGGCGACGAGTTCTGATGTGACCTTTGCCTGACCGGCATGCCGTCCGAGGGACTCCCCGTAGACATAGGTCACGTTGGTGACGTTCTCCTTTTCGCAGACCGGGCAGAGGCGTTCGGTCGGCTCGCCGAAGTGGCGCGCCGCGCGAAGGAGGTAGGGCTGTGCGTCGCAGATGTCGCCGCGCGAGGCGTACCCCGCGCGCAGGGATCGGACCACCGCCCGTTTCGCGAGGCCGTAATCCACCACCCCTCTCTGTGACCACATGAGCGCCAGACTACGGCGTTTTACGGGTTCATCCCAACGGCTTGGCAGATTCGTAGATTGCGGCCATATAGCGACTCGACGTATCCTCAGGATGTATCGGCTCGATACATCGACGCGAGAGGGGGCGGTTCCATTGGCCAGCGGACAGGGCAGGGTCTTGGAACTGGCCGTGCTCGGGTCGCTGCACGAGACGCCGCTCCACGGCTATGAGCTGCGCAAACGGCTCAACGCCCTGCTGGGGATGTTCCGTGCGTTCTCCTACGGGTCGCTGTACCCCTGTCTGCGATCACTTCTGGCTCAGGGCCTCATCGCGGAGGAGCAACCCGCTCCCGCCACGATCGTCGGCGGCAGGTCGAAGATCGTCTACAAGCTGACCGCCGAGGGCAAGGAACGGCTGCAGGACATGCTGACCCAGGCCGGTCCCTCCGCCTGGGAGGACGAGAGCTTCGGCGTGCACTTCGCCTTCTTCCGGCACACGGAGGCCGAGGTGCGGCTGCGCATCCTCGAGGGCCGTCGCAGCCGGCTGGAGGAGCGCCTCGACGCGGTGCGCACCGCGCTGGCGCGCACCAGGGAGCGGCTCGACAGCTACACGCTCGAGCTGCAACGTCACGGGCTCGAGTCCGTCGAGCGCGAGGTGCGCTGGCTGAACGAGCTGATCGCAACAGAGCGTCGGGCCTCGTCAGAGGAGAGGCCCGAAAGAGATACCACGTCAACTGATGAGTAAGGGAGCGAGTGCGATGGGTTCGGTTCGCGTGGCCATTGTCGGTGTCGGCAACTGCGCGTCGTCGCTGGTCCAGGGCGTTCACTACTACAAGGACGCCGACCCGGAGACACGGGTGCCGGGCCTGATGCACGTGAAGTTCGGCGACTACCACGTCGGCGACCTCGAGTTCGTCGCGGCGTTCGACGTGGACGCCAAGAAGGTCGGCCGCGACCTGTCCGAGGCGATCGTCGCCAGCGAGAACAACACCATAAAGATCACGGATGTGCCGCCCACGGGGGTGACGGTCCAGCGTGGCCACACCTTCGACGGCCTGGGCGAGTACTACCGGGAGATCATCGAGGAGTCCGACGAGGAACCCGTCGATGTGGTCCAGGTCTTGCGTGACAACCAGGTCGACGTCCTCGTGTCGTACCTGCCCGTGGGTTCGGAGGAGGCCGACCGCTTCTACGCGCAGTGCGCGCTGGACGCGAAGGTGGCGTTCGTCAACGCGCTGCCGGTCTTCATCGCCTCCGACCCGGTGTGGGCGGAGAAGTTCACCCAGGCCGGGGTGCCGATCGTCGGTGACGACATCAAGTCGCAGGTCGGCGCCACCATCACGCACCGGGTGATGGCCAAGCTGTTCGAGGACCGCGGGGTGGAGCTGCTGCGCACGTACCAGCTCAACTTCGGCGGCAACATGGACTTCATGAACATGCTGGAGCGCACCCGCCTCCAGTCGAAGAAGATCTCCAAGACGCAGTCGGTCACCTCGCAGATCCCGCACGAGATGAGCAAGGCCGACGTGCACATCGGGCCGTCGGACCACGTGCCGTGGCTGGACGACCGGAAGTTCGCGTACGTGCGGCTGGAGGGCCGGTCGTTCGGTGACACCCCGCTGAGCCTCGAGTACAAGCTGGAGGTCTGGGACTCGCCCAACTCGGCGGGGATCATCATCGACGCGGTACGGGCGGCCAAGATCGCCCTCGACCGCGGGACCGGCGGGCCGATCCTGTCGGCCTCCTCCTACTTCATGAAGTCGCCGCCGAAGCAGTTCTCGGACGACGAGGCCCGTGACTACGTCGAGAAGTTCATCCGGGGTGAGGTCGAGCGCTGACCCCCTGCCGGCGGCGCGTCCTCAGAGGCGCGCCGCCGGGGGCAGCTCGTCCCGGGAGGCGGGCTGCCAGGTGAGCGGGTCGCAGCCGAGCTCCGCCAGCAGCGGCACCTGCTCCCGGCACCACGGCGAGATCGCCAGCAGCCCGTTCTGCGCCGCCTCGGCGAACTCCTTCCACGGCATCCACCACGTCTCCCCCACCTCCTCGGGGTTGGGCGAGACGGGCGAGTCGACGACGACCCGGTAGACGGGGCACAGCTCGTGCTCCACGATGCCGTTGGCCATGACGGCGCGGTAGGAGAAGGTGGGCAGCAGCAGGTCGGCGCCGCCGGCGGTGAGCCCCAGCTCGTAGGAGAGCCGGCGCACGACCGCCTGGTCCAGCGGCTCGCCGGGCATCGGATGGCCGCAGCAGCTGTTGGTCCAGACACCCGGCCAAGTGATCTTGTGATCCGCCCTCCTGGTGAGCAGCACGCGGCCTTCACGGTCGAAGACGTAGCTGGAGAACGCCAGGTGGAGGGGGGTTTCCCGGCCGTGCACCGAAGTCTTGGGCGCGGTGCCAAGTGCGTGGCCGGCACGGTCAACCAGCACAACGTGTTCCTCGATCGTCACGCTATGAAGCGTACGAGATCATGGGCACCGCTCGGAACCCGTTGTTCACCTGCCGCACCAACCTCCGCGGATCCTGAAGGACTGGTACGGAGCTAGGCTGACGGCGTGTCTTTTGTCGCCGATCTCCGCGTCGTCCTGCGGGGCAGGGACTTCAAGCGGCTGTTCGGCACCCGGCTGGTCTCCCAGTTCTCCGACGGGATCTTCCAGTTCGGCGTGACCGGATTCGCCTTCTTCAGCCCTGAGAACCAGACGACCGCGCTGGAGGTCGCCGCCGGCCTGGCCGTGCTGCTGTTGCCGTACAGCGTGCTCGGTCCCTTCGTCGGCGTCTTCATCGACCGATGGTCGAGGCGGCAGATCCTGGTGGTGGCGCCCTTCGTACGCGGGCTGCTGCTGCTCGTGGCCGCCGGGCTGGTCGCCGCCGACGTGCCCGATCCGGCGTTCTACGCGGCGGCGCTGCTCGTGCTCGGCGTCAACCGGTTCTTCCTGGCCGCGCTCGGCGCCTCGCTGCCGCACGTGGTGCCCGCCGAGCGGCTGATCGCGGCCAACGCGGTCACGCCGACCTCGGGGACGGTGGCCACGTTCATCGGCGCGGGCGTGGGGTTCCTGCTCCGGGAGGTCCTGGGCGGCGGCGACCTGGGGGTGGCGCTGCTGCTGGCCACGTCCGGCGTGGTGTTCACGCTGAGCGCGCTGGTGGCGCGGACGATGGACCGTCAGCTCCTCGGCCCGTGGCCCGATCCGAACCGGCCGCAGGCGCGCCAGGCCCTGCGCAACGTGCTCACCGGCCTGACCGACGGCGCCAAGCACCTGGTGGGGCACCGGGTGGCCGCCGCGACGATGGGCGCGATGGCCACTCACCGCTTCCTGTTCGGCATGTCCACCGCGCTCGGCATCATTCTCTACCGCTACTACTTCACCGACGGTGACGCCGAGGCGGCGCTGCGCGGGATCAGCCTGGTGGTGATCGGCGCCGGCATCGGCACCGCCCTCGCCGTGATCATCACCCCGTACACGACCGAGTGGTTCGGGATCGAGCGGTGGGTGCAGATGGCGCTGGCCGGGGCCGGGGTCCTGACGGCGGCGCTGGTGCTGCCGTTCCAGGAGTGGGGCCTCCCGGTGGCCGGGTTCGTGCTGGGGCTGGCCGGGCAGAGCGTCAAGATCTGCGCCGACACGACCGTCCAGCGCGACGTGGAGGACATCTACCGGGGCCGCGCGTTCTCGATCTACGACATGCTCTTCAACGGCATGTACGTGCTCGCCGCGGCCCTGTCGGCGACCATCCTGCCGGCGGACGGCAAGTCGTACGTCGCCGTGGCGATCATCTCGCTCGGCTACCCCCTCGCGGCGCTGGGCTACCGGATGATCACTACGGCGTCACGTGCCAAGGCTGTTTGACCTGGCCCACTCCAGCAGCGCCTCGGTGGCCGCCTCCTTGCCGATCATGCCCTTGTCGAGCCTGAGGTCGAGCAGGAACTTGTAGGCCCGCCCCACCACCGGCCCCGGCCCGATCCCGAGCACCCGCTGGATCTCGTTGCCGTCGAGCTCGGGGCGGATCTTGGCCAGCTCCTCCTCGTCGGCGAGCCGGGCGATGCGCTCCTCGAGCTGGTCGTAGGTACGCGACAGCGCCGCCGCCTTGCGCTTGTTGCGGGTGGTGCAGTCGGCCCTGGTCAGCTTGTGCAGCCGGGCCAGCAGGTGGCCGGCGTCGCGCACGTAGCGGCGCACGGCGCTGTCGGTCCACTCGCCGGTGCCGTAGCCGTGGAAGCGCAGGTGCAGCTCGACCAGGCGGGAGACGTCGGCCACCACGTCCTTGGGGAACTTCAGCTCCGTCATCCGCTTCTTGGTCATCTGCGCCCCGACCACCTCGTGGTGGTGGAACGAGACCCGCCCCCCGGCCTCGTGGCGGCGCGTCTTGGGCTTGCCGATGTCGTGCATGAGCGCCGACCAGCGCAGGATCCGGTCGGGCTTGCCGTCCTCCTCCAGCGCGATGGCCTGGTCGAGCACGGTCAGCGTGTGGTCGTAGACGTCCTTGTGGCGGTGGTGCTCGTCGATCTCCAGGCGCAGCTTGGGCAGCTCGGGCAGCACGTGCGCGGCCAGGCCGGTCTCCACCAGCAGCCGCAGGCCCTCGCGCGGGTTGGCGCCGCAGATCAGCTTGTCGAGCTCGTCACGGATGCGCTCGGCCGAGACGATCTCGATGCGGTCGGCCATCGCGGTCATCGCCGCCAGCGCCTTGCCGTCCACGGCGAAGCCGAGCTGCGAGGCGAACCTCGCGGCCCGCAGCATGCGCAGCGGGTCGTCGTCGAAGGAGCGCTCGGGGGTGCCCGGCGTGCGCAGCAGCCTGGCGCGCAGGTCGTCGAGACCGCCGTACGGGTCGACGAACTCGTGGCCGGGCAGGCGTACCGCCATCGCGTTGACGGCGAAGTCGCGCCGCTCCAGGTCGGCCTCGAGCGTCTCGCCGTACATGACCTCGGGCTTGCGCGACTTGGGGTCGTAGGACTCGCTCCGGTAGGTCGTGATCTCGATCAGCCAGCTCCCCTTGCGCAGGCCGACCGTGCCGAAGTCGATGCCGATCGTCCAGACGGAGTCGGCCCAGTCCCTGACGATCTCGAGCACCCGCTCCGGGCGGGCGTCGGTGGTCAGGTCGAGGTCATTGCCGATGCGGCCGAGCAGGAGGTCGCGCACGGGCCCGCCGACCAGGGCCAGCTCGTGGCCCTGCGCGGCGAACAGGCGGCCGAGCTCGTCGGCCACCGGGGCGATCTTGCGGAACAGGTCGGTCATGGCCTGCTGCTGGCTTTCGGTCAGAGTTGAGTCGGACAAACTCAGTCGGTCCTTTTGCTTCCGGAACATATCCCCCGAGCCACACCAGGTCCGGGTTACCGTCGGTCAAGGGACCGTCGGGGGCCATGGAACAAGGCAAGGAGGACTATATGAAGGACGCCCTCGCGATCCACCGCTGGCTCCTCGCACACCAGGTCCATCATGAGATCGTACGCCTTCCGCGTCCCATGACATGCGCGGAAGAGCTGCCGGAGACGGTCTCCGCAGCACCCGAGAGGTGCCTGATGGTCACGGTGCTCGAAGTCACCACCAGGGTCGGCAGCGAGGTCGTCGTCGGGGTCACCTCCCCCGTCTCGTCGCCGCCCACGCCGGGAGCCGTCGGAGGGTTGCTCGGCGCGCGCCAGGTACGTCCCGCACCGGCACACGTGGTCAACACGACCACCGACTACGCCGACGGGCTGGTGTGCCCGCTGCTCCTGCCGGAGTCGCTCCAGATGCTCATCGACGATCGGCTGTCCATGGACACCGAGCCGATCTTCACCGCCACCGGCGAGCGGCACACGGCCCTGTGCATACGTGCGCTCGACCTGCTGGCCTTCCTGCCAGGCAAGATGGTCGACCTGAGCGGATCGCGCCCGAGAGGATCACGTGGGGCGGTCGCGCGACGGCACTGAACCCGTACCATTGCGGGCGTGCGTCGTCGTAGTCAAGCCCGGGCATCCGCGTGATCCGTAAGGCCACGCTGCTCGCCGCGCTGTCCGTCGCGTTGCTCGCCCCGGTGGTGGCGGCGGCGCCAAGCACCGCTGCCACGAAGGCGAGCACCGCCGCTCGGCAGACGCTCTCCGTGGCGATCACGTCGATCACGCCGGAGGTGCCGAAGAACCTGACCGATGTGATCAAGTTCACCGGCACGCTCCGCAACGACACGGGCTCGCCCCTCTACAACGTCTTCGTACGCCTGCGCTACGACGCGCAGCCGTTCACCGACCGCGCCGCCATGGCCGCCTACCAGGCCGACCAGAACACCGCGACCCTGCCGCGCAGCGTCTCCTCCAACTCGTCGACGGTGATCGCGTCGCTGGCCCCCGGCGCCTCGGCGCGCTGGGAGTTCACCGCGACCCCCGTGCAGCTCGGCTACCGCTCGTTCGGCGTCTACCCGGTCGCCGTCGACGTGGCGCCCAACGGCGTGTCCATGCAGACCCAGCGCACCTACCTGACGTACGCGCCGGCCACGGTGCCGAAGCCGCCGCGCAACAAGCTGGCCGTCGCGCTGCCCGTCATCGACCAGCCGCACCGGGCCACCGACGACGCCGTGTTCGTGGACGACAAGCTGAGCCAGTCGCTGGCCGGCAAGGGGCGCCTGGCCGACCTGGCGACCATCGCGCAGTCCGCCCCGAGCAGCGTCACCTGGGTCGTCGACCCGGCGCTGCTCGACGACCTCAACATGATGACCAAGGGCTACAAGGTCAAGACCAAGGACGCCGAGGAGGCCAAGCCGGCCAGCACGGCGGCCTCGCAGTGGCTGACGACCATGCGCACGGCGCTGGCCTCCTCTCCCGTGGTCGCGGTCCCGTACGCCGACCCCGACGTCGCGGCGCTGGCCCACCAGGGGCTGGACACGCAGACCAGCCGGGCGATCGAGCTGGGCGGGCAGACCGCCAAGGCGCTGCTCAGCGACAAAGCGAAGACCAACGTCAACTGGCCGGCCGCGGGCGTGATCGACGCCGACGCGCTCGACCTGCTCTCGGTCAGCAAGGTCGACACCGTCCTGCTCAACTCCACCAACCTGCCGCCGCAGCAGCCCGTCACCACCACGCCCGACGCCGCCGCGCGGCTCGACTCGGTGACCGGCCCCGTCACCGCCCTGGTCGCCGACGCCGAGCTGAGCCGCCTGTTCGAGCCGGCCTCCAGCACGTCGGTGCTGCTCAGCACGCAGCGCTTCATCGCCGAGACCGCGATGATCGCCACCGAGCCCGGCCAGACCAGGCCGCGGTCGCTGGTCGTCGCCCCCTCGCGGCGCTGGGACCCCAACCCGGCGCTCGTCACCGCCCTGCTGAAGGCCGCCACCCGACTGCCGTGGCTGCAGCTCACCACGCTGGAGTCCATCAAGCCGAGCAAGGCGTCCGTCCCGCGCGCCGGCCTGGCCTACACCGAGCAGAACCGCGGCGAGGAGCTGACCCGCAAATATCTGGCGCCGGTCAAGGACGCCTGGTCGAAGGCGCAGCTCACCGCGCTGATCAAGGAGGTGAAGACGAAGTCCGCCTTCGACGCGGCGGTGCTGCGGCTGACCTCCTCGGCCTGGCGCAACAGCACGCGCGCGGGCCGCGCGCTGACCAAGACGGTCAGCGCGGCCGTCAACGCCAGGACCGCCGCGATCCAGATCACCGGCCCCGACCGGCCACGCACGCTGGCGGGGAGCAACGGAGTGGTGCCCATCAGCGTGAAGAACTCGCTGAGCACCTCCGTCGAGCTCTACATCGACGTCAAGTCCAACAACCCCGACCTGCTGCAGGTCGACTTCGTGCAGGAGGAGCCGCTGCCGATCGGCGGCGGGCAGAGCGGCACCGTCCAGGTGCCGATGAACGCCTCCATCAGCGGCGACGCGACGGTGACCGTGCAGTTGCAGACCGCCGACGGCCAGCCGTACGGCGAGCCGCAGCGGCTGACCATCCGCACGACCGGCTACACCGGCATCGCGCTGGTGATCGTGGGCGCGGCACTGACCGTGATGCTCGCCGCCGTGGTCACGCGGCTGCTGCGGCGCAGGTCGGAGCGGAAGGTCGCGCGGGCCGCCAGGAACCGGGAGAGTGAGACCGTATGAGCCGCATGCTTCGGGCCAGCGCCATCATGGCGGCGGGCACCATGGTGTCCAGGGTCACGGGGTTCGTGCGGACGATGGTGCTCGCCTACGCCATCGGCACGGCGGCGCTGGGCGACGCCTACAACGCGGCCTACGCGATCCCCTACAGCATCCTCGACCTGCTGCTCCTGGGCGTGCTGAGCAGCGTCGTGGTGCCGATGATCGTGCGCGCCCAGCAGCACGACGAGGACGGCGGCCGGGCCTACGAGCAGCGGCTGCTGACGATCTCCACGGTCGCGCTGGTCGTGGTCGCGGCGGCCGCCGCGCTGGTCGCCCCGCTGCTGATCGACCTCTACACCGACTGGGACGCGGGCAGCAGGAGGTTCGAGGTCGCGGTCACGCTGGCCCGGTTCATCCTGCCGCAGCTCGCCTTCTTCGGCGTGGGCGCGGTGGCCGGCGCCATCCTCAACACCCGCGACCGCTACGGCGCCCCCATGTGGGCCCCGGTGGTCAACAACCTGGTCGTCATCGTGGTGTTCGTGATCTACGCCGTGATCGGCACGGGCGGCGACATCGACAAGGTGACCGACGGCGACCTGGCGCTGCTCGGCCTGGGCACCACGGCCGGCATCGTGGCCCAGGCGGTGGTGCTGATCCTGGCGCTCAGGCGGGCCGGGTTCTCCTTCGTGCCCCGGTTCGACCTGCGCAACGCGCGGCTGGGCGAGATGGCCAAGGCCGGCGTCTGGACGATCGGCTACGTGGTGGTCACGCAGCTCGGCTTCGTGCTGACGACCAACCTGGCCAGCTCGGCGGGCAACGTGGTCGATGGGCACGGCATCAGCCCGTACACGCTGGCGTTCCAGCTTTTCCAGCTCCCGTACGGCGTCATCGGCGTCTCGGTGATCACCGCCATGCTGCCGCGGATGAGCCGGGCGATCGCCGAAGGGCGGTTCGGGGACGTGCGCGGCGAGTTCGGGTCCAGCGTCCGGCTCGTCTGCTCGCTGATGGTGCCCGTGTCGCTGCTGCTGATGGTGCTCGGGCCGGCGATCACCGTGCCGATCTACGGCCACGGCGCCAACAGCGTGGCCGACGCCGTCTACATCGGCAACGTGCTGCAGGTCTACGGGCTGGCGCTGGTGCCGTTCGCGGTGTTCCAGCTCCTGCTCCGGGTGTTCTACAGCTTCGGCGACACCCGCACCCCGGTGTTCATCGGGGCGGGCACGACGGCGGTCAACGCGATGCTGATGGTGCTGTTCTACGTGGCGCTGCCGGCCCGGTACGCGGTGATGGGGCTGGCCCTGGCGTACGCGATCGCGTACGCGCTCGGCGCGGTCCTGGCCTGGTGGCTGGCCAGCCGCCGCGTCCAGGGGCTGGGCGGCTGGACCGTCGGCATGGCGCTGACCAGGATGTACATCGCGTCACTGCCCACGGCGGTGCTGGCGCTGGCGGCGGTCTGGGTGGTCACCGGGGTGTTCGGCGGGCTCGGTTTCCTCAACTCGATCATCGTGCTGGCGATCGGCGGCGGGCTGGGGATGTTGCTCTATCTCGGCGTAGCCCACAGAATGCGCATCCCGGAGGTCAACTCGATCGTTGGGATGGTCGCGAGGCGGGTAGGTCGGTAAAGAACGCGGGCGGAATCTACTCGGCACTACCATGGAGCCCGACACGCGCGAATGGAAGCAGGAGGGGCGTGGGCGGATCCACCCGGCATAGCGTGCCTTCGTGGGACACCACGCAGGTGAGACGAGTCATGAACACGCCCGATCGGCCTAGCGGAGTGAGCCAGTGAGCAGCACGTCGGCCGTGGAACCCGGCACCCGTCTCGCCGAGCGCTTCAGGCTCGAGGACCGCGTCAGCGAGTCCGACGGCGCCACGTTGTGGAAAGCCATCGACGAGATCCTTGCCCGCCCCGTGGCGGTGCACACTTTCGGACCCGACTTCCCGCGCGTCCACGAGGTCGTCACGGCCGCCCGTGCGGCGAGCAGGCTGACCGACCCGCGCCTGACCCAGGTCTTCGACGCAGCCGAGGACGACAAAGCCTCCTACGTCGTCAGCGAGTGGGTCACCGGCGAGTCGCTGACCGACCTGCTGAGCTCGGGCCCGCTGGAGCCCGAGCGTGCCGCCGGCCTCGTCGCCGAGGCCGCCGAGGCGCTCACGCACGCCCACGAGGCCAACCTCTACCACCTGTGCCTGCGCCCCTCCCACCTGGTGTGGACGACCGGCAACACGGTCAAGGTGCTCGGCGTCGCCGTGGACGCGGCGATGTACGGCCTCACCACCGACCAGCCGGCCCTCGACGACGCCGAAGGGCTGGGGCGGCTGCTGTACGCCGGGCTCACCGGTCACTGGCCGGGCGACGAGGAAGAGGGCGGCCTGCCCGCCGCTCCCATGATCGACGGCCACTTCTGCTCGCCCCGGCAGGTCACCGCCGGCGTCCCCAGCTATCTCGACACGGTCACCGTGCGGGCCTGCCTGCCCGAGTCCCGCCGTGGGCAGAGCGCGCTGGCCAGCCCGTCAGACGTCGCCGAGGCGCTGGCCGACGTGGCCAGGCCCATGCCGATCCCGATCTCCTACCCCTCGACCCCCGCGGTGGCCTCCGCCTCCCACACCGAGGGCCTGGACATCGCCCACCGGCAGAAGTCCTCCTCTCCCCCGCGGCCGCCCTTGCCGCCGCGCCGGGTCTCCAACGGCGGTGGCGGCAGCACGCTCAACCGGGTGCTCATGACCCTCGTGGTGCTGCTGGTCATCGCCGCCGTCGGCGTCGGCGCCTGGACGATCGGCCGCAGCCTGGGCAGCCCGACCGCCTCCCAGACGGCCAGCGCCAGCCCCACGTCCTCCGCGTCGTCCTCGGCCGCCGCGGAGTCCGTCAAGCCGGACAAGGCCCAGGGCTTCGACCCGCTCGGCGATGGCGACGAGAAGTCAGACATGGCGAAGCTGGCCATCGACGGCAAGCCCAGCACACTGTGGAAGACCGAGACCTACACCAGCGCCGACCTGGGCCGCCTCAAGGACGGTGTAGGTCTGCTGGTCGACATGGGCAAGTCCATGCAGATCAGCGATGTGGTGGCTACGCTGTCGGAAGCCCAGGGCGCGACCGTCGAGCTCAAGGTCGGCGATTCCCCCGAGCTCAGCGCGCTGAAGACCGTGGCGACCAAGAAGAACGCCGCAGGTAAGACCACTCTCACGCCTGAACAGGCGACCAGCGGTCAGTACGTTTTGATCTGGTTTACGCGTGTTCCGACGGATGCAGGCACTTTTCATGGCACCATCTATGAGGTAGTGGTGCACTCTCCCGGATCGGCATAATCAGGAATCTCTCTTGTGAACTCCCCACCCGAGACACCCTCAGCAGCGGAGCGGCCGGCGGTCACAGACGCCGAGCTGCTCACCGCGCATATCAACGGGGATCCACACGCCTTCAGCGAAATCGTCAAGAGACACCGCGACCGCATGTGGGCGGTCGCCCTGCGTACGCTCGGTGACCCCGACGAGGCCGCCGACGCCGTGCAGGACGCCTTCGTCTCCGCATACCGCAAGGCCGCCACGTTTCGCGGCGAGGCGGCCGTAACCACCTGGCTGCACCGGATCGTGGTCAACGCCTGCCTCGACAGGATGCGCCGCAAATCGGTCCGCCCGGTCGCCGACGACGAGCTCATCGAGGCCGCGGAACGCGAGACCCCGCTGCCGGACCAGACCGTCGAGCGCGAGGTCTCGATGGAGGTTTCGGCTGCTCTCAAGCTGCTGCCCCCCGACCAGCGGGCAGCGTTGGTACTGGTGGACATGATGGGCTATTCAGTCGAAGACGCAGCTCAGGTGCTCCAGGTGCCGAGCGGCACGGTGAAGAGCCGGTGCGCCCGAGGGCGCGCGAAACTTGCCCCAATTCTTTCGCATCTGCGGAACCGAACGGACCTCAACCGCGTCTCATCCGCGAAGGGAGCAGAACTTCGTGACGGGTGATACGCACTACGATCTTGAGATCCTCGCCGAGTTGGCCGAGGACCTCTTGGACGTCGACACGGCGCGCCAGGTCCGCGAGCATCTCGCGGTCTGCGACCCCTGTGGGGAGCGGCTGGCCGACCTGGCGGCGGTTCGCGAGGTGCTGGCAGCGACCCCCACTCCGGCAATGCCGATGGGTGTCGCACTGCGCATCGACAAGGCCCTGGCCGCCGAGGCGGAGTCCAGGCGGGGCGGGGGTGTCGGCCTCGCGGAAACACCGGACTGGGATGAGCTCATGCGGGACGCCCCGTGGGAGCGGTCGGTTCCCGAGCCCGCGCGGCTCGGCTCCGACGAGGTCCACGAGCCGGTGCGCCTGGGCGTGGTCTCCGACGACGGCACCATCGTCCCGGCCAGGAGCCGTACATCGCGGCGACGCCGGTGGGCGATGCCCGCGGTCGCGGCCGCGGCGGCAGCCGTCGTGGTCGGCACGGCCGTGGCCTCCGCCAACCTGCTGCTGGCCAGCGGTGGTGACGGCGGCAGCACGAGCGTGGCGCCACCGGTCGCCCAGCCGCAGTCGTCCGAGCCGGCCAAGTCGCCGCTGAAGGCCAGGGCGTACGCGCTGACGGACAGCGGCCACAACTACAGCGACCCGGAGCTGCGGCAGCCGCTGGGGAGCTACCTGGCTCCCGCGCCCGCCATCCAGGGCGGCTCCGGCGACGCCGACCAGGTCGCCAAGTGCGTCACCGCGGTCTCCAACCGGTCCAAGCTCGACGTGTTCGCGGTGGACCAGGGGCAGTACAACGGGCAGGAGGCGCTCATCGTCGCCTCCTGGAAGCAGCAGGCCGCCAAGAGGGTCCGCATCGACATCGTCGATCCGTTCAACTGCAAGAACCTGCGTAAGCCCACCCTGGGCCGCTGGTAACGAAAGCCCACGTCAGAGCCCGCTTCGGCGGGCTCTTTCGTTTTGTCTCGGCGTCGGTTGAGCGTTGCTGGGTAGGGCTGGGAATCACGGCGGCCTAGGATCTGTTGACGCCGGTGCAACAGCAGACGAGGAAGGCGTGGAGCGTTGAGCGACGTTCGTAACGTGATCATCATTGGGTCCGGCCCAGCTGGCTACACCGCGGCCGTCTACTCCGCGCGCGCCGAGCTCCAGCCGCTGGTCTTCGAGGGCTCCGTCACAGCCGGCGGGGCACTCATGAACACCACCGACGTGGAGAACTTCCCGGGGTTCCCCGACGGGATCATGGGCCCCGACCTCATGGACAACCTGCGCAAGCAGGCCGAGCGGTTCGGTGCCGAGCTGGTGGCGGACGACGTCATCGAGGTCGACCTCAACGCCAACCCCAAGGTCGTCAAGACCCACTCCGAGACCTACTACGCCAAGTCGGTCATCCTGGCCATGGGCTCCGGCTACCGCGAGCTCGGCCTGGACAACGAGAAGCGGCTGTCCGGTCACGGGGTGTCCTGGTGTGCGACCTGTGACGGGTTCTTCTTCCGCAACAAGGACATCGTGGTCGTCGGCGGCGGCGACACCGCGATGGAGGAGGCCACGTTCCTGACCAGGTTCGGGCGCATGGTGACGGTGGTGCACCGCCGCGACACGCTGCGGGCCAGCAAGATCATGCAGGACCGGGCCCTGGCGAACGACAAGATCCGCTTCGTGTGGGACTCCGAGGTCGTCGACGTGCTCGGTGACACCAAGGTCGAGGCCGTGAAGCTGCGCAACGTCAAGACCGGCGAGGAGTGCGAGCTGGCGACCGACGCGCTGTTCCTGGCGATCGGCCACGATCCCCGTACGGAGCTGGTCAAGGGCCAGATCGACCTCGACGAGGACGGCTACATCAAGGTGGCCGCCCCGACCACGGCGACCAACATCGACGGCGTGTTCGCCGCGGGTGACGTCGTGGACCACACCTACCGCCAGGCCATCACCGCGGCCGGCACCGGCTGTGCGGCCTCGCTCGACTCCGAGCGCTGGCTCGCCAACAACGAGAAGTAAAGGAGCGCACCGTGAAGGCTGTCACTGACGCCACTTTCGAGTCCGAGGTCCTCAAGAGCGACAAGCCCGTGCTGGTCGACTTCTGGGCCGAGTGGTGCGGCCCGTGCCGTCAGGTCTCGCCCATCCTGCAGGAGATCGCCAACGAGCACGGCGACAAGCTGGAGATCGTCAAGCTGAACATCGACGAGAACCCCGAGGTCCCGCGCCAGTACGGTGTGCTGCAGATCCCGACGATGAACGTCTACAAGGGCGGCGAGGTCGTGAAGCAGATCATCGGTGCCAAGCCGAAGGCCATGCTGCTGCGCGAGCTCGAGGGCATCATCTAACGGTGATCTCTTTTCGGGCGCGCTTCGACCCGTAGGTCCTCACATGCGAAGAGGCCCCGGCCCATTGTGGCCGGGGCCTCTTCGCGTCTTTCATGAGGTCATCCGGTCCGGGTCTCGTAGGCGGTTCTGCTGGCCTCGATGTCCGAGATGTGGTCGATGGCCCAGCTGGCGAGGGCCAGCGCGGGCGGGATGAGGCTCCGGCCGGTGGGGGTCAGCGCGTACTCGACCCTCGGGGGAACCTCCGCGTATGCCGTGCGGGAGACCAGGCCGTCGCGCTCCAGGTTCCGCAGCGTCAGCGTCAGCATCCGCTGGGAGATCCCGGGGATCTGCCGATGCAGGTCGGTGAACCGCAGCCGCTCCTCGTCGAGCGTCGCCACGACCAGCAGGGTCCACTTGTCGCAGATCCGGTCGAGGATCGTGCGGATCGTCCGGCCGCCGTCTCCGCGGATCATGCAGGTGTGCTCGTACTGCGACATGACAGCCCCTTGTGCCTGACGCACACGCGTGTGCCTTTTGTAAGGCTCTCAATAGTGACGCATCATGAGGCAACTTACGAACGGTAACCAACTACCTCGGAGCCCACATGAACGTCGCTTACTGGATCGTTGCCGCGCTTCTGGCGGTGATGTACCTCTACGCCGGAGGCAAGAAGGTCGTCCAGAGCAAGGAACGGCTCCAGCCGATGATGGGCTGGGTCGACCGCGTTCCCATGCCGCTCGTCCGGACCATCGGCGTGCTGGAACTCCTCGGCGCCATCGGTCTCATCCTGCCGCCGCTCACCGGGATCGCGCCCTGGCTGGCCGTCGCCGCGGCGATCGGCCTCTTCCTGATCCAGGTCGGCGGCATCGCCCTGCACCTCTCCCGCGGGGAGGCCCGGCTGATCGGGCTGAACATCGTTCTGCTGGCCGCCGCGGGCGCGGCCGTCTGGCTGGGGACCACCTGGCTCTGAGCCGGTTCCTGGCCGGTGGCAGCGCTCCCCCGGCCAGGATCTTGGTCCGTGCGGCTCTGAGCGGCTCTCAGACGGGACGTAGGGCGCGTTCCGGGCTCATGGACCCCAGGAGCCGCTCCAAGGCCACCTCGACGTCCTCGCGCCATGAGACGGCGCTCTTGAGTTCCAGCCGGAGCCGCGGAAATCGCAAATGCGGACGAACGGTCTTAAACCCCACAGAAAGCAAGTATTCCGCTGGTACTACGCAACTAGGCTCTTCCCACTTGAGGTCCCCAAAAGCTTCAATGGCTTTCACCCCGCGCCGCGTGAGGTCTTTGGCCACTCCCTGGATCAGCATCCGCCCGAGCCCGCCACCCGAGAACTCGGGAATGATGTGCGCCGTCATCAACAGCACCGCGTCGGCGCTGACCGGGGAGGTGGGAAATGCCACGGAACGCGGCGTGTACAGCGGCGGGCTGTAGAGGACGAACCCCGCCGGCACCCCGTCGACGTAGGCGATTTTCCCGCAGCTCCCCCACTCCAGCAGCGTGCCGGAGAGCCAGGCTTCCTTCTCCAGCGTGGGATCGCCCGACTCCACCGCGCGTTCGCCGCTCATAGGATCGAGCTCCCAGAACACACACCTACGGCAGCGGCGGGGTAGATCTTCAAGATTGTCCAGGGTTATGTTGACCAGCCGGCGCGACAACTACGGCCCCTATCGTTGACCCGGAAAAGCGCGCGAAAACCGCGTCTACAGGTGGCATCGTAGCTCAGTGAAGATGCCGCCAGCGGACACCACGACGGTCGAGCCCGGTCACGTGCGACATGTCCGTCTGGCGTAATCTGGTATTTCAGTCCGATATGACACCTAGGAGGTGGGCCGTGACGGAAGAGCTGGATCACGGTCAGACACCCGCGACCCAAGGGTCGCGCATCGACGCATACGTCGATCGGTACGCCGCGCGAGCTACCGGGATGGTCGCCTCCGAGATCCGAGCTCTCTTCGCCGTCGCGTCGAGGCCCGAGGTGGTCTCGCTCGCCGGCGGCATGCCGTACGTCACGGCTCTTCCCCTCGACATGGTCGGCGAGCTGGTCTCCGACCTCGTCACGCGGCGCGGCCCGGTCGCGCTGCAGTACGGCTCCGGCCAAGGTGATCCGCATCTGCGGGAGCAGATCTGCGAGGTCATGCGGCTTGAGGGGATTCACGCCGGGGCGAACGACGTGGTCGTCACCGTCGGTTCGCAGCAGGCCCTCGACCTGATCACCCGGATCTTCATCGACCCGGGCGACGTGGTGCTGGCCGAGGGGCCCTCGTACGTGGGGGCCCTGGGGACGTTCTCCGCTTACCAGGCCAAAGTCGTACATGTCGCCATGGACGATCAGGGCATCGTGCCCGAATCTCTGGCGCAGACGATCTATGCCCTGGAGACGGCGGGCGCGCCCATCAAGTTCCTCTACACGATCCCGACCTTCCACAACCCCGGCGGCGTCACGCTGAACATCGCCCGCCGGCAGCAGGTGCTCGACATCTGCCAGCGGGCCGGGATCCTGATCATCGAGGACAATCCGTACGGGCTGCTCGGTTTCGACGGGGAGCCCATGCGCGCTCTGCGGGCCGACAACCCCGACGGCGTGGTCTACCTGGGCTCGTTCTCCAAGACGCTCGCCCCCGGCTTCCGCGTCGGCTGGGCGCTGGCGCCGCACGCCATCCGCGACAAGCTCGTGCTGGCCATGGAGTCCGCGGTGCTGTCCCACTCCTCGTTCACGCAGCTCGCCGTGGGCCAATACCTGACCACGCAGCCGTGGCAGGAGCAGATCAAGACGTTCAGGGAGCTCTACCGCGAGCGCCGGGACGCGTTGCTCGACGCGCTCGAATCGCTGATGCCGCCCGAGGTCACGTGGACGCGACCTGGGGGCGGCTTCTTCGTCTGGGCGACGCTGCCGGAAGGGCTCGACTCGAAGGCGATCCTGCCGCGGGCCGTGGCCGAGCGGGTGGCGTTCGTGCCCGGGACCGGGTTCTTCTCCGACGGCAGCGGGGCCCGGCACATGCGGCTGTCGTACTGCTACCCCGAGCCCGACCGCATCCGCGAGGGGGTGCGCCGGCTGGCCGGCGTGATCGACCAGGAGATGCAGCTCAGGGACACGTTCGGGACGGCCACCGCGCGCGACCACCAGGGCGTGGACACGCCGGGGCCTGACCTGGCCTAGCCACCCACCGCCTCTCAGGGCCGGCGTCGCGCAAACCGCACGACGCCGGCCCTCTTTCACTGACGAACTTTCCCGGTGAACTCCAAGAATCCCTCTGCCGTATGGCTGAGATGGGCTGGGATCGCCGGAGAAAGCACCTCCCGTACACCATTCGCCCCCGACGCCGGTACGGTTGGACAGCGTGCGATCAGCGAAGGAGATGTGATGAGCGATCTGGGCCACGTGCTCGTGCTGGCCGGAGGCCTCTCCTATGAGCGAGAGGTTTCCCTGCGCTCGGGTCGCAGAGTCAGTGAGGTGCTGCGCGCGGCGGGCGTCGACGTCGAGGCCCGCGACACCGACGCCTCCCTCGTCCCCTCCATCCTGGCGGACCCGCCGGACGCGGTGTTCGTGACGCTGCACGGCGGCGCCGGTGAGGACGGCGCCATCCGTTCCGTCCTGGAGCTCCTCAACGTCCCCTACGTGGGGGCCGACCCGGACGCCTGCCGGGTGGCCTTCGACAAGCCCACCGCCAAGGCCGTCGTCCGCTCGGTCGGCCTGCGTACGCCCGAGTCCGTGACGCTGCCGAAGGAGACGTTCCACGATCTCGGCGCCACGGTGGTCCTCGGCCGCATCGTGGAGCACCTCGGCCTCCCCCTGTTCGTCAAGCCGGCGCGCGGCGGCTCGGCGCTGGGCGCCTCGTTCGTCCGCACGGCCGAGGAACTGCCCGCCGCCATGGTCGGCTGCTTCGCGTACGGCGACACGGCGCTGATCGAGCGGTACGTCGAAGGCGTGGAGGTGGCCGTCTCCGTCGTGGACCTCGGGAACGGCCCGGTGGCCCTGCCCGCCGTGGAGATCGTCCCCGACGAGGGCGTCTACGACTACGCGGCCCGCTACACCGCCGGCCACACGGAGTTCTTCGCCCCCGCCCGCCTCTCGGCCCAGGCCGCGGCCGCCTGCGCGGAGACCGCGGTAACCGCCCACACCGCTCTCGGCCTGCGGGACATCTCCCGTACGGACCTGATCGTCGACGGTGACGGGGTGCCGCATTTCCTGGAGGTCAACGTGGCGCCCGGCATGACGGAGACCTCCCTCCTGCCGATGGCCGCCGAAGCCGCCGGCCGGGATCTGGGCGAGCTCTGCCGTACCCTCCTCCAGATCGCCGCCACCCGCACCCACACCACCTCCTGACCCTCGGCTCTGACGCGGGCCCGCGCCCGCGGTACACGGCGCCATTTTCGGCACGCGCCACACCCCAACGCGCGGATCCAACACTCGGGTCGCAGAGCTAGGGCAACACCACGCAAGCAGCCACCGCGAACAACCCACCGCCCACCGTCCACCGCCCACTGCTCCCCAGCCGCCCAACCCGAGCCTTCCCACCGCCCACCACCCCAGCCACCCAACCCGAGCTTCCCACCGCTCCGAGCGTTCCGCCTCCGCCGCCCCCGCCTTCCGCCGACCTCAGCTCGCCTACCCGCCTCCCCTGCGTCTCCAATTCTGCGACTCATCCCCCCGCCGCCACCTCGCGCCACCGCCACAAGCCACCGGCCCCCTCTGCCGTCGTAAGCCACCGCCCCATCCGCCGCTCCAATCCACACTGCCATCTGCGCCCTAACCCACCGGCCCCAACCCCCCACCAAAGCCTTCCGCCAGCGACCAGACTGACTTGCGCTTGCCCGCCGCTTCCATCTCGCGACCCCCGCGACCTCGCTACCCACCACCACCCAATTTCCGTCACCACCGATTCCCCGCAGCCCAACCCCGCCACCGCCCGATGCCTCTCCCCCACACCCCCTTCGGCCGCCACCAAAGCTCCGCACGGCGCCGCATCCAACTCCGCCGCCACCTCTCCCACACCGGCGACTGCCACCCATCCCCCGTCGTCTCCCACCGCTACGCCAACCCACCAGCACCGGTCGGTCACCAGGGCAGGAGGCACCTGCCAGGACCGGCAGCCGCAGAGGTGCAAGCCACACCTCTGTAAGTAGCCTTACCGTGTGCTGATCGATTCGATGTACCCCAAGAGCTTCGCCAGCGACAACCACGCAGGCGTACACCCGGCGATCCTCGAAGCCATGGCCGCGGCGAACCACGGAGACGCGCCGGCCTACGGCGATGACAGTTGGACGTCGGCGTTCGAAGCCAAGATCAAGGAGACGTTCGGCCCAGGCGCGGACGGTTTCGCGGTCCTCAACGGCGCAGGCGCCAACATGGTCGGTCTGGCCCTGATGCTCGGCCGCTACGACGCCATCATCTGTGCCGACAGCGCCCACATCGCCACCCACGAGGCCGGCGCGGCGGAGCGTCTCCTCGGGGTGAAACTCATGACGGTCGCGACCCACGACGGCAAGCTCCGCCCCGCCGACATCACGTCACGCCTGGGCGGGATCGGCAACCCCCACGAAGTGCAGCCGACGGTCGTCTCCATCTCCCAAGCCACGGAACTCGGCACCTGCTACTCCCCCGCCGAGATCGCCGCCCTCGCCGAAGCAGCACACGAGTCGGGCCTACGCCTCCACGTCGACGGCGCCCGGCTCGCCAACGCCGCCGCCTACCTTGAGTGCGACCTGAGGGCGATCACCACGGACGCCGGGGTGGACGTGTTCAGTTTCGGCGGCACCAAGAACGGCGCCCTGGCCGCCGAGGCCGTGGTGGTTCTCGATTCGTCGCTCGCACACGCCGTGCCGTTCCTGCGCCGCCAGTCTCTTCAACTCGCCTCGAAGATGCGCTTCATCTCGTCCCAACTCTCCGCTCTCCTGACGAACGACCTGTGGCGCCGCAACGCGCAGCACGCCAACCAGATGGCCGTACGCCTCGCCGATGGACTGGCGGACATCCCTGGCGTCTCGCTGGCGTACCCGGTCGAGTCCAACGCCGTCTTCGCGACCCTCCCGCCCGCCGTCGCCGAGACGCTCAGACAGCGTTACCTGTTCCACTACTGGGACGAGGCCGCCGGCACGGTTCGCTGGATGACCGCCTTCGACACGACCCCGGAACACGTGGACGACTTCCTCGACGACATCCGCAAGGCCGTCGCCGTGTAACCCAGCCACCCTCTCCGCCGCCCACCAACCCCGCTGTTTCACGTGAAACACGCCGCCTTCCAAGGGCCGCTCTCCCACCGCGGCCACCACTTCCGTTGGCACACCAACAACGCCCCGACCCGGCCCAGCGACCGCGAACTTCGTCGCCCTCCACGCGCCCGGCCACTCCGCATGTTTCACGTGAAACGCCTCCACCTCATCAGGCCGAGAAGGTGGCGCACAGCCGTCCAGCTCTACAGCGAAGGCACCCAGCAGATCCCACGAGAGGGACCCGGCACGCGCGAGTCAGCAGATGCGCCCGCCCGCCAGCGAGCCGAGCTCCCGCGCAACTCGCAACTCGCTCGCGCCATACCTCGCATCCCCGGCGAGTTACGGCGTCCGCCGTGAGGGATTGATCCACCGGGAGAGCCGTGGCATCCGAAAGTCCATTGCGTTCGGCCATCATCCGGTGGGGGTGAGCCGTAAGCCAAAGCACCTCAACCCACGTCCCTCGGCAAGGCATAACAACTGCCGAGCTACGCCGTTCCCGGTCGGAGACGCGGCACCCGACCGAAACGCGGCACTCGACCAGAACGCGGTACCCACCGGGACGCGACGCCCCGACCGGGACGCGACGCTCGGCGAGATCCGCGACGCCCGGTGAGGGGGTGCAGCTGCAGACAAGAGACGCGGCTCCCGGTGAGACGTTGCCATCCGCCGAGATGCTTGGCCCCAGAACTCATCGACCGGTAACGCGGGGAAGCGTCGCCAGACAACAACAGGGCAACCAACCCAACAACCACTGACGAAGAACCCTCATCCACGGCGACACTCGGGCCGGGGCGACTTGGCGGCGTGTTTCACGTGAAACAACGGAAAGCCGACCCCAGCCCACTAGCTAACCAGCCCGCCCGCCAGTCCCATCAGCGCACCCACCCATCACCACATCAACCGCCGCATCAGCCGCCCGCTTCGTCAGCCCGCCAACCCACCCACCCATCGACTCACCCCACACCGGTCAATCAGTCCTCGGTTTCCCGCATCGCTCGAACTGCTTCCGGTGCCATGGTGCCGATGATGCGCTCAAGGTCGTCAATCGTGGCGAACTCCACGACGATGCGGCCCTTCCTCCGCCCCAGATCCACCTTGACCTTGGTCTCGAAGTGATCCGAGAGGCGGTCGGCGAGATGGGTGAGGCCCGGCGCCGTGGGCTTGGCCGTCTGGCGCTCACGAGGCGCCTTCTGAGCCGCCTCGGCACTGCCCATGGCAACGATCTCCTCCACCGCCCGGACCGAGAGAAGCTCCGCCACGATCCGCTTGGCGAGCTTGATCTGCTCTTCCGGGCTGTTGAGCCCCAGGAGCGCCCGGGCGTGGCCGGCGCTGATGACCTGTGCGGCAACCTTGCGCTGGACTTCAGGGGGGAGGTTCAGAAGGCGGAGAGTGTTGGTGATGTGGGAGCGAGAGCGACCGACCTTCTTGGCAAGCTGATCGTGGGTTGCCTGAAAGTCGTCAAGAAGCTGCTGATACGCCGCCGCTTCTTCAAGAGCGTTCAGCTGCTCGCGCTGAAGGTTCTCGATAAGCGCGTCCCGGAGAAGGTCAGTGTCCTGGGTGTTGCGGACGATCGCGGGAACCGGATCCAAGCCAACCCGCTGGCACGCCCGCCAACGCCGCTCCCCCATGATCAGCTCATACTGCCCGCCACCCACAGACCGGACCACGATCGGCTGCAGAAGACCGACCTCTTCGATGGATGCCGCCAACTCCTTGAGGCGCTCCTCATCGAAGACCTGACGCGGCTGGCGCGGATTGGGGACGATCGCTGCTAGAGCAACCTCCTTGAAGTACGCACCCGCAATCGGCTTCGGACCAGTCTCCCCCGTTGAACCGTTAGCCGGAGACGGCACCGCCCCCGTGTCGTCAACGATAGGACCGGTCGGGATGAGCGCCCCGAGTCCTTTGCCCAATCCCCGCCGCTGCTGACTCACTGCGTCTCCTCATCCACCCGGTCGATTCCGGTCACTCCAGGAGAGGTTACCGTCGCAGACCCGACGAGGCGTCTTCTCGCCACACACCGTCCCGTTGGATTTACACCGACACGGTCACAAATCTGCCCAACTCGTGACTGAGCCCCAAGATGCCCCGCCCTCGACCCAGCCATGCCCCAAAACCACCCCCCGCTCCGCAACTCCCACCATCCACCTTTGGGCCGACCTACGAAGGTTGGGTTGGCCTGAGCGGACGGTGCGGCGCCCGAGAATGGTGGGTGTGAGGCGATTGGAGTGGTCGGCACTGGTGGGATGGTGCGCTGATGGTGGGCCAGTGTCGAGGCGTCAGGACGGCGGGGGCGTCAGGACGGCGGGGCGTCAGGACGGCGGGATTGCTAGGACAGTGAGGCGTTAGGACGGTGGGTGTGGCAGGGCGGTGGGTGTGGCAGGGCGGTGGGTGTGGCAGGACGGTGGGTGTGGCAGGACGCTCAGTCCGCTCGGGCCGACGCGCCATCTCCCCTCTCCTACCGCCCCACCATCTCCCGGGACGGGCCGCCGCCCCTTGTTCCAACGCACCGGCCCAGCCTGCTCGCCCCCATCCCGGCTCGGTTCTGTCGTGCGAGGGGCCGGTTCGTGGCTGCCAGGCTGTGACCGCGCTCCGGTTCCCCTTTCATCCGCCGACTGCACACGCCGCACCCGGCGATGCACCGCCCCGCCCACTGCCAGCCACCCGACCAGTCGACGGCCGGCTGGGGCGGTACGTGCCCGCTCCGACCGTCCGGCGGATCACGGTCGGATGCCCCCGTCCAGACAAACGCAGCCAGCCAAACGCGGCGGGGGCGCGGCAACCGCGCGGAAGCGGCCGGACGGGAGCAGCCGGGCAAGGGCAGCCGGGTAGGGGCAGCGGGGCAGGGGCAGTCGGAACGGCTACAGCCGCGCGGGAGTGGCCGAGCAGGGAGAGCCGCAAGACACAGCCGCGCAGGAGCGGCCGGATGGGGCAACTGAACGGAGGCGGAAGTTGGAGGGGAACGGCCGGATGAGAGTAGCCCGGCTGACGTTGCTGGGCTGCCGGCCGTGCGCATGTCAGCACAAGTCCTGGATGATCGACGCACTGCCCTTGTGCCGTCGCGCAGCCTGACCCCGGCCTCGCAAGGCCCCTGCCAACGACAATGACCGCTACGCGCCTCCATGGTCACCACCATCAGCACCACCATCGACACCGCGAGCACGCAAGCTCACTCGACGACGCTCTACCCGTCACCACCCAGCGCAGCCCGGTATCGCTCCGGCTCGGTTCGTCGTGCCCCTGCGATTCACACCATCCGTCACGCGTGGCAGACAGCACCTCACGACGCCCCCGCGGCAGGCGTCCAGCTCCGGCGCCGCCCGGCCTCACCAGTTACGGGTCGGCCAGACCGCCGTACTCCCCCGCCCCGTCGCAAGCGTCAGGCAGGTCACGTGAGACCGCCGCCCGTCGTGGGCGTGCCGGCCAGGGCGCCCAGTCCTCCGTACACGCCCGACTAGCCTCGCCTTGCTCCCCCGCCACACCTCATCGCCGTCGCCGAGCCCAACCCCTCTGAGCCAACCCCTCGGGCATGCCCGCACGACACCCCGCGTCCCGGCCACCGACCGAGACCGGACCGAGAGAAGGCCTGAGGCAGGCTCGACGGCCGAAGCGTTCAGGCCGTCGCCGAAGCCGCCGTGCGGCCTGCCCAGAGGGAGAAGTGACAAGATCGGCTCAGAGAAGGATCCCCGCAGAAAGGTCAGGCGACCATGGCGCGGTGGGCGATCTCGCGGGCCGCGTCCATGTACGCCATCGCCCCGCTGGACCCCGGATCGTACGTCATCACCGACTGCCCATAGCTCGGCGCCTCCGACAGCCGGACGCTGCGCGGGATCACCGTGTTGAGCACCGTGTCCCCGAAGTGCGCCCGCACCTCGTCCGCCACCTGCGAAGCCAACCGGGTACGGCCGTCGTACATCGTCAGGACGATGGTCGAGAGCCGCAGCGTCGGGTTGAGGTGGGCCTTGATCAGATCCACGTTCCTGAGGAGCTGGCCGAGGCCCTCCAGGGCGTAGTACTCGCACTGGATCGGGATCATGACCTCGTCCGCGGCGACCAAAGCGTTGACGGTCAGGAGGCCGAGGGAGGGCGGGCAGTCGATGATGATGTAGTCGAAGTCCATCGCTTCGTACGCCGCCAGCGCGCGCCGGAGGCGGGCCTCTCTGGCGACCAAGGAGACCAGCTCGATCTCGGCACCCGCCAGGTCGATCGTGGCAGGCGCGCAATAGAGGTTCGGCATTTCCGGCACCTGCTTGACGATGTCCGCCATGGGCAGGTCGTCAACAAGCACCTGGTACACATCTGGAACGTCGCCACGGTGCTCCGTGGCCAGAGCCGTGGAGGCGTTGCCCTGCGGGTCGAGGTCCACCACAAGGACGCGCTCGCCATGCATGGACAGGGCGGCGGCGATGTTGACCGAGGTGGTCGTCTTGCCCACGCCACCCTTCTGGTTGGCCACCGCGATCACTCTCGTCTTGGACGGGCGCGGCCAGGTGCCGTCTCCGTCGCCAGCTGTCTCGCCGGGCTGGGCGGCCGTCTGGGTTGCAGATGTTTCACGTGAAACCACTGAGCTGAGCGCCTCTCGTACCAACGGCGAATCACCGGGGTTCAGGGGGGTCTGGGTCACGATGGCCATCCTTTCAACCAGTGGTGTGCCGGTGCCGGGAATTTGCTGTCGCGACACGCCCATTTCGGGCCAGCCAACCCCGGTTGGACTCTCAGACGGACGGCTGTCCGGCCAGCCAAGACCGCTTGACGCGACTGGCATAACCGTCACCTCCTTCGTCGCCGCCTATCTCGCTCCGGCGCGCGACCCGCTACCACCCGAACCAATGTTGCAGGCGGCTCGACCTTACCGTGCCCGACGGTCACAAGCTCGGCCGTTCGGGCTCCGCTGGCCCGCAATTGCGCCTCCGCCTCGGCGAGCTCGCCGGCGGCCCGCTCCCCCTTCATGGCGATCAGCTCGCCGCCCTCACGGAGCAGCGGCATGGCCCAGGTCAGGAGGCGGTCGAGTGGCGCCACCGCACGAGCGCTGGCGACGTCGAACTCACGTTTGCCCGCCAGCTCCTCGGCCCGGCCGCGCAACACCTCGACGTTGTCCAGCTTGAGCGCCTCGACGCATTCCTCCAGGAACACGGTACGGCGCAGCAACGGCTCCAGCAGCGTCACCCTGATGTCCTGCCGGACGATGGCCAGGACCAACCCGGGCAGCCCGGCACCGGAGCCGATGTCCACCAGCTGTACGTCCGGCGGCACGACCTCGGCCACGACCGCGCAGTTGAGCAGATGGCGATCCCAGATCCGCGGCACCTCCCGCGGACCCAGCAGCCCGCGGACGACACCGGGGCCCGCCAGCAGCTCGGCGAACGCGTGGGCACGATTCCAAGCCTCCCCCGCGAAGACGTCCCGCGCTATGTCCGGCGGCTCCGGAAGCTGATCGCTCACTGGTCGGTGGCCCTTTCTGGGGCTGGTGGCCCTTTGATCGGCGTGTCGGCACGGGATCGTCGCCCGGCTTCGATGATTCAGGGACAGGTCTAAGGATTCGAGTCCGGTCTCTACCCAAGGCTAAGGGTGAGATCACAAGGGAAGACTAGCGGGCCGGGGTAAAGGTGGCCGGTGAGCGCGCCGTCCGCACGGCTCCGCGCGGGAGCGTTAACAACGACATGTCAGCATTTAAGAGAGCATGAGCACAGAAAGCGCCTTGCATGGGGACGAAGGCCTACAAATGCGAAACGGCCGTCTACCCCGCGCGACGGCGGGCAGACGGCCGGATCGAAGACAGGTGGCGGGCATCGAGTGGAGCCACCACGCCCTCAGTCGACGAGGCGAACCACCGGCCCTCAGGCCGGCATCACCACGACGTACCGCTGCGGCTCCTCGCCCTCGGACTCGCTCCGGAGCCCGGCGGCGGCCACCGCGTCGTGGACGATCTTGCGCTCGAACGGGGTCATCGGGTGCAGCGACTTCGGCTCCCCCCGCTCCTTGACCTGGCTGGCGATCTCGGTGCCGAGCTTGGTCAGCTCCGCCCGCCGGCGCTCGCGGTAACCGGCCACGTCGAGCATCAGCCGCGAACGCTCCCCCGTCTGCCGGTGCACGGCCAGACGGGTCAGCTCCTGCAGCGCCTCCAGGACCTCTCCCGCGGGCCCGACCAGCTCAGTGCCCTTGAGCCCCACGACGGAGACCAGCGCGCGGTCGCCCTCGACGTCCATGTCGATGTCGCCGTCGATGTCGGCGATGTCGAGAAGGCCCTCGACGTAGTCGGCAGCGATCTCGCCCTCCTGCTCCAGCGCAGTGAGATCAGGAGCCTTCTCCTGCTCGGCCTCGGTCATGGCCGGCCTCTCCTTCGTGTTCAAGACTTCTTGCTGCCGGTGCGCTTGCTGCGGGACTGCCTGCTCGGCTGCTGCCTGATGATCTTAGGCTCCGGAGGGGGCGGAGGGGCCTGTTCTTCCGGAGTGGTCTTGCGAAGTTTCGCGAGCAGACCGGGCTTCTCCTCAACCGGGATCACGTTGCCCTTGGCGTCGTACTGCGGCATCGGGTGCCGGCTGTAGAACCAGTGCTGCTGACCGAGCGTCCACACGTTGGTGGTGACCCAGTACAGGATCAGACCGAGCGGGAAGTTCAGGCTGAAGAACGCGAACAGCGGCGAGATGTACATCAGGATCTTCTGCTGTTGCGCCATGGGGTTGTCCGGCATCTGGGCGATGGAGCGGGTGACGCTCTGCCGAACGGTGAGGAACGTGGTCAGCGAGCTGACCGCGACGAAGATCGCCAGGACCACCTTGGTCTGTACGACGCCCGCGTCGAAGCCCGCGATGTCCGCGGAGGACATGAAGAAGTTGGCGGGCAGCGGCGCGCCGAAGATGTGCGCGGACCGGGCGCTGTCGACCAGCTCCTTGGTCATGCCGTACTTGGCGTGACCGTTGGCCATGTTCTGCAGCACAGTGAACATGGAGATGAAGATGGGGAACTGGGCGACGACAGGGAGGCAGCCGCCGAGCGGGTTGGCGCCCGCGCCCTGGTAGAGCGCCATGACCTCCTGGTTCATGCGCTGCTTGTCGTTCTTGTAGCGCTTACGCAGTTCCTGAACCTTGGGGGCGAGCTCCTGCATCTTCCGCGACGAGCGCATCTGCTTCAGGAAGAGCGGGAAGATCAGGATCCGCATGAACACGGTAAGCGTGATGATCGTCAACGCCCAGGTCAGCCCGCTGTCCGGGTTGAGGACCGTGCTGTATGCAGTATGGATCCAGATGATGACTTGGGCTACGGCTTGGTACAGCCAGCTCAGCCAGGACAGCTCCACCGAGCTATCTCCCTTGCGTTTCGTGGGACCGGACCGGGCGTGGGGGCACCGGGTCTATACCTCCGGGATGGAATGGGTGGCACCGCCCGATGCGCCGGACAGTCAGCCATGTGCCGCGCAATGCTCCATGTACGGCAATCGCCTCGAGTCCGTAAGCACTACACGACGGATAGAACCGGCAGCGTGGACCGAGCAGCGGGCTGATGAACGCCCGATAGAACCGGATGGGGATGATGAGCACCCGAGCAGCGATGCTCGGTGCCACCCCTAGCGGTTGCTCCGTCATATTTGTCCACCCGTCGAGGACTCGCGCCGCCTGAGCAAACGATCCAGCGCGACGTCGAGTTCGGCGGCCAGTTGCTCGAATCGCGCGGACGCGGCCGGTGGGTTGGCGCGTACCACAAGCAGGCTACCTCGCGGCAGCCGGTCGAGACGGTCCCGCATCAGGTGTCGGAGCCGTCGTTTGACCTTGTTCCGGGTCACGGCGCCACCGACGGCCTTGCTCACCACGAAACCCACCAGAGGTTGGTCTTCCCCGGAAATGGTGAAATGCACCACGAGAGTCGGGCGACCGGCGCGCTTGCCGCGCCTGACCGCCGCCTCGAACTCCTCCCCGCGTCGCATGCGGGATTGACGGGACAGCACCGTATACGTCTAACGCCCGCCGGCGTGAACCGCCGGCGGGCTGTTGTCGCGCAGGGCGATCAGGCCGACAGCTTCTCGCGGCCCTTACGGCGACGAGAGGCGAGGATGGCGCGACCGGCCCGGGTGCGCATCCGCAGCCGGAAGCCGTGGGTCTTCGCGCGGCGACGGTTGTTCGGCTGGAAAGTACGCTTGCTCACGGGTGGGCTCCAGGCTTGATGGTGCGCCGCAGGGGCGCCTAACACACATGGGTGGCCTGCCAAAGAAGCGAGGGCACGCGAAATAGCCGTCGCGTGACAAGCCGACCGTCGTACGTTACGGGCCAAGCACCGCCCAGGTCAAACCGGACGGGTCATCCACTATTCCACAGGCCACTTTTCCACCGGTGGCCCCACGTCCACAGTATGTGCACCCTCGTGCCACTAGGCTGTGGACAACGTCTTGAACACAGCTGTGCACATAGATACTGTCGGCCCTTTCGGGCCCGCTCAACCCCTGTGGACAGCTTGTGGATCTCCTGTGGAGGGCGTGGGCGGGAAGCCCGGCCGCCACGTGTGGACGAAGGGGTCGCCGAGCATCGTGGGCGGCCGTGCCATGTGGATAAACGATCGCGGGGGGCCGCGAGAGGAAGGAGGGGGAGCCGCACCATGAACGGTGTCGACCTCGGCACGGTATGGGCGAGGGCCCTGGGCAACTTCCTCAACGAGAACGTGCCGATCCAGCAGCGCACCTGGCTGTCGATGGTGCGTCCGATCGCGCTGGCCAACGACACGATCGTGCTCGGCGTCCCCAACGACTTCCTCAAGGACCTCATCGAGGGCAAACTGCGCCCGCTGGTCGCGCACGCGCTGTCGCAGGAGCTTGGCCGGACCATGCGGCTGGCCGTGATGATCGACACGACGGCCCCCGAGCAGCCGGCCATTGACCCCCATCAACAGCCTGTGACTCAGAGTTATCCCCAAGGTGTGGAGAGTCAGCTGCGTTATGCACAGCCGGTGCAACCGCAGCACAACCAGGCTTCGGAGCCGCCGCAGTTCTATTCTCCACAGCCGGAGCCACCCCAGATATCCACCGAATATCCACAGCCGGGCTTCTCTTTTGAACAGGCGCAGCCGTACACACCGCCTGTGGAGAAGGCGCCGGAACCGGCGCCGAACCGGTGGGAGGCGAAGAGCAACAAGCCCAGCGAACCGGCCAGGCTCAATCAAAAGTACACATTTGAGACATTCGTCATCGGTGCCAGCAACCGGTTCGCCCATGCGGCGGCCGTGGCCGTGGCCGAGTCGCCGGCGAAGGCGTACAACCCTCTCTTCATCTATGGAGACTCGGGGCTGGGGAAGACGCACCTGCTGCACGCGATCGGGCACTACGCCCAAAGCCTGTACGACGGCGCGCGGGTCAGATACGTGAGCTCCGAGGAGTTCACCAACGACTTCATCAACAGCATCCGCGACCACAAGGCCGACGGGTTCCGCGGCCGCTACCGGGCGATCGACATCCTGCTCGTGGACGACATCCAGTTCCTGGAGGGCAAGGAGCAGACGCAGGAGGAGTTCTTCCACACCTTCAACACGCTGCACAACGCCAACAAGCAGATCGTCATCTCCAGCGACCGGGCGCCCAAGCAGCTCATCACGCTGGAGGACCGGCTGCGCAACCGGTTCGAGTGGGGCCTGATCACCGACGTCCAGCCGCCGGAGCTGGAGACCCGCATCGCCATCCTCAGGAAGAAGGCCATCCAGGAGGGCCTGGCCGCGCCGCCCGAGGTGCTCGAATACATCGCCAGCCGCATCTCCACCAACATCCGCGAGCTCGAGGGCGCGCTGATCAGGGTGACCGCGTTCGCCAGCCTCAACCGGCAGGGCGTCGACCTGCAGCTGGCCGAGGTGGTGCTCAAGGACCTGATCACCTCGGAGTCCGACACCGAGATCACGATCGCGGCCATCATGAGCGAGACCGCCCAATACTTCGGCATCAGCATCGACGACCTCTGCGGCACCTCGCGCAGCCGGGCGCTCGTCAACGCCCGGCAGATCGCCATGTATCTGGCGCGCGAGCTGACCGAGCTGTCGCTGCCCAAGATCGGCCAGCAGTTCGGCGGCCGCGACCACACCACCGTCATGCACGCCGAGCGCAAGATCCGGTCGCTCATCGCGGAGCGCAGGTCGATGTACAACCAGGTCAACGAGCTGACAATGCGGATCAAGCAGACACAGCGTGGATCTTGAAGTCATACACAGCCTGTGGAAAACACTGTGGACCAGCGCAAACGCGAAAAGACGGCCGACGTTCGCCCCACAATGCCGGGAAAAATCCGTCCACATTGGCTGGGGACAGTGCTGGGGACATCCTGGGGAGAACTTGGGGACTACCAGTGGACAACGTGTGGACGGACTGTGAACAGTCGATCTGGGGCTCCAAAAGCGCCCCTTTTACCCCGTGGACAACCTGTGGAAACCTCGTGGATAACCCCCGGTTGGCCGTGGATGAAGGCACCAAGATCTGGGGACGGCCTGTGGGCGAAGAATCTCCATCCCCAGGCGCGAGAGTTCTCCCCAGGCTTCACCCACATCCCCAGTGGATGAAAATAGGGCCGCTGACCAGCCAGGACGCCGGTTGTCCACAGTTCCCACAGCCCCTAGTGTGATGACCTCTTATCTCTCTAACTAAGAAACTCAAAGACCCATAGAGGGGTTCTCCCGGAGCGCGAGTCCGGGAGGGTGGATCCTTGAGATCCTTGAATCAACGACGAACCCAGGAGGCTGATGACCGTGATGTTCCGAATCGAGCGAGACGTCCTCGCTGAGGCGGTGGCATGGACGGCACGCAGCCTCCCGGCGCGTCCGTCGGTGCCCGTACTCGCCGGCATGCGCCTGGAGGTCACGGAGGAGCAGCGGCTCAAGCTGTCCGGCTTCGACTACGAGGTCTCCGCCGAGGTGACGCTCGAGCTCCACACCGGCGAGCCCGGCGTCGTCCTGGTCTCGGGCAAGCTGCTCGCCGAGATCACGCGCGCGCTTCCCGCACAGCCTGTGGATTTCGTGGTGGAAGGCGCCAAGGCGGTCGTCACGTGCGGCAGCGCGCGATTCACACTCCTCACCATGCCTGTGGAGGACTACCCCTCCCTCCCGGCCATGCCGCCGGCCGCGGGCCGGGTCGGGAGCGACGTGTTCGCCTCGGCCGTGGGCCAGGTCGCCGTCGCCGCGGGCCGGGACGACACGCTGCCGATGCTCACGGGCGTACGCATGGAGATCGAGGGCGACACGGTGACCCTCGCCGCGACCGACCGCTACCGCCTGGCCGTACGCGAGCTGAAGTGGCAGCCGGGCCAGCCCGACTTCGCCGCCATCGCGATGATCCCCGGCAAGACGCTCGCCGACACGGCCAAGGCCCTGGGCGCGACCGGCGCCGAGGTGGAGGTCGCGCTCAGCTCGGCCGGCGGCACCGGCGAGGGCATGATCGGCTTCTCCAGCGCCGGACGGCGTACGACCACCCGCCTGCTCGACCCCGAGTTCCCCAAATACCGCTCGCTGCTGCCCACCGAGTTCTCCGCCCGCGCTGACTTGTCCACAGGCCCGTTCGTCGAGGCGGTCAAGCGCGTGGCCCTGGTCGCCGAGCGCAACACCCCGGTACGTCTGGCGTTCAGGAGCGGCGAGGTCGTCCTGGAGGCCGGCAGCGGCGACGAGGCGCAGGCCGTGGAGGCGCTGCCGGTGGACTACGAGGGCGAGGAGATGAACATCGCCTTCAACCACCAGTTCCTGCTGGAAGGGCTGGGGGCGATCGACTCCGACGTCGCGCGGCTGCAGATGACCACATCGACGAAGCCCGCTATCCTCACCGGTGGCAAGCCTGTGGAGGACGGAGCCGTTACCGACTACCGTTACCTGATCATGCCCATCCGCCTGTCAGGCTGAACCTGTCATCGGGGATGATGGAAGTCTGACAAGGGGGTAGGAGACATGCAGATCGGCATGGTCGGACTCGGCAAGATGGGCGGCAACATGGCCGAGCGCCTGCGCCGCGGCGGTCACGACGTCGTCGGTTACGACCGCGATCCCGCCATCAGCGACGTGGGCAGCCTGAAGGAGCTCGTGGAGCGCCTGGAGGCGCCGCGCGCGATCTGGGTCATGGTGCCCGCCGGCAAGCCCACCCAGACCACCGTCGACGACCTCGGTGAGCTGCTCGACGAGGGCGACATCGTCGTCGACGGCGGCAACTCCCACTACGTCGACGACCAGAAGCACGCCGCCGAGCTGTCCACGAAGGGCATCGGTTTCGTCGACTGCGGCGTCAGCGGCGGCGTCTGGGGCCTGAAGAACGGCTACGCGCTCATGTGCGGCGGCGACAAGGCCAACGTCGACCGGCTCATGCCGATCTTCGAGACGCTCAAGCCCGAGGGCGAGGACGGCTTCGTCCACGCGGGCGAGGTCGGTGCCGGCCACTTCGCGAAGATGGTCCACAACGGCATCGAATACGGCATGATGCAGGCGTTCGCGGAGGGTTGGGAGCTGCTCGAGGCCTCCGACGTCGTCAAGGACGTCAAGGGCTCGTTCAGCAGCTGGCGCACCGGCACCGTGATCCGTTCCTGGCTGCTCGACCTGATGGTGCGGGCGCTGGACGACGACGAGCACCTCGAACAGCTCCGCGGTTACGCACAGGACTCCGGCGAGGGCCGGTGGACGGTCCAGGCGGCCGTGGACCACGCGGTCCCGCTGCCGGTCATCACCGCCGCGCTCTACGCGAGGTTCGCCTCCCGCCAGGACGACTCCCCGGCGATGAAGGTCGTGGCGGCGCTGCGCAACCAGTTCGGCGGCCACGCCATCACCTCGGCGGAGGGCAGCACCGGCAAGGGCGCCGACGCGCCCGGCGCTGACGTGACGCCGCCGCGCGAGATCGATCGCTAACGGTTTTCCACAGGAACGCATGCCGGTGACCCCGGTGACCCGCGGGGCCCACTAACCTTCGTGGGGTGCATGTCGCCCACCTCTCGCTGACCGACTTCCGGTCCTACGCGTCCGTGGAGCTCGGCCTGGAGCCGGGCGTCACGGCGTTCGTGGGGCCCAACGGCCAGGGCAAGACCAACCTGGTCGAGGCCCTCGGCTATGTCGCGACGCACTCCAGCCACCGGGTGGCGAGCGACGCGCCGCTCGTGCGGCAGGGGGCCGCGCGGGCGATCGTGCGCTGCGCCGTCCAGAGGGACGACCGGCGGGCGCTGATCGAGCTGGAGATCAACCCGGGCCGGGCCAACCGCGCCCGGCTCAACCGCTCCCCCGTGCCCAGGGCCCGCGACGTCGTCGGCCTGCTGCGCACGGTGCTGTTCGCCCCCGAGGACCTGTCGCTGTCCAAGGGCGACCCGTCCGAGCGCCGCCGCTTCCTCGACGACCTGCTGGTGGCCAGGACCCCCAGGTTCGCCGGCGTGCGCGCCGACTACGACCGGGTGCTCAAGCAGCGCGGCGCCCTGCTGCGCACGGCCGCGCAGGCCCGCAGGGGCGCCAGGAGCCCCCGGCGGCAGGAGAGCGACAGCGGGTTCGCCTCGGCGGGCGCGGGAGACGTGCTGAGCACCCTGGAGGTGTGGGACGCCCACCTCGCCCGGCACGGTGCCGAGTTGTTGCGGGCGCGGCTGGAGCTCATCGAGGCGCTGCGCCCGCTGGTGGCCGGGGCCTATGCCGCGCTGGCCCCGGCGAGCGCTCCCGCGACGCTGGCCTACCGCAGCACGTTGTCCACAGGTGGGGATGCGGCTGAGGGTGAATCGGAGGGCGAAGTCCCCGGTGAGCGGGGATCTTTCGATACACAGACGTTATCCACAGACTTGGGGAAAACCCTTGAAGAACGTCTGCGGGAGCGGCTATTGGAGGTCCGCCCGGCGGAGCTCGAACGAGGCGTGACGCTCGTCGGGCCGCACCGCGACGACCTGATCCTCGGGCTCGGCGATCTGCCCGCCCGGGGCTACGCCAGCCATGGGGAGTCGTGGTCGTTCGCGCTGGCGCTGCGGCTGGCCGCCTACGACCTGCTGCGGGCCGACGGGGGTGATCCCGTGCTGATCCTCGACGACGTGTTCGCCGAGCTCGACAGCCAGCGCAGGCGGCGGTTGGCCGAGATCGTCGCGCCGGCCGAGCAGGTGCTGATCACGGCTGCCGTGCCGGACGACGTGCCGCAGGAGCTGGCCGGGGGCAGGTTCGACGTCGCGGAGGGGAGCGTGACCCGTGTCCGGTGACGACGTGAACGGTTCGTCGAGCGCGCGTCCTGGGTCCGGTGACGGTCAGGCGGGTTCCGCGCGTGCCGGGCGTGGTGACGGTCAGGCGGGTTCGGCGCGTACCGGAGGTGGCGAGGGCCGGGGCGGGGAGAACGCGACGGCCAAGGGCGTGGCCATGGCCAGGGAGAAGCTCGCGCAGGCCAAGGCCGACGCGGCCAAGCGCGGCCAGCTCCCCCGGCGCGAGCCCAGGCGCAAGAGCAGGGGGCCGAGCCGGGAGGGCGGCGATCCCCAGCTTTTCGGACGCGCGATCGCCGACCTGCTGGCCGATCGCGGCTGGGAGCGGTCGGCGGCGGTCGGCGCGGTGTTCGGGCGCTGGATCGACATCGTCGGCCCTGACCTGGCCGCCCACACCAAGCCCGAGTCGTTCGACGACGGCGAGGTGCTGGTGGTGGCCGATTCGACGGCGTGGGCGACGCAGGTGCGGCTGCTCGCGCGCACCCTCGTACGCAGGCTGAACGAGGAGCTCGGCGACGGAACGGTCAAGAAAGTCAAGGTCAGAGGCCCGCAGAACGCTCCGCGTCCATCAGGTGGATTGCGGGTGACCGGAAGCCGAGGCCCCGGCGACACCTATGGATAGCAGCGTCCAGCTGCTGCCCGCAGCAGGCACTTCCAGTGCCACGGTTAGGCGCCGAGGGGCGATCAGACAGCCGCAGACGCGAGAAGCCCCCTTTCCGGAGGGGGGATGCTTGCCTGGGGGCAAAACGAGCTAGAGGGCATCACAGGCGCGTTCATTGCCACTTTGGCCCTCCGGAAGCGGTAGAATGAAAAAGGATTCCGGACACGTCCGCTTGCGTGTCACCCCGGCAGCAAGCCGACTCCCCTGGGTGACCGCGCATCGGGGCACTCACGACGGTGACGGGCACGGCAGGGGCAGCTTTTGCAATCGATCGCCTCCCCCGCCGCGTGTCCGCGGCAGGAGGATTTCGCAGTTGTCCTACGACGCTAGCTCAATCACCGTACTCGAGGGGCTTGAGGCGGTTCGCAAGCGCCCGGGTATGTATATCGGCTCCACTGGTGAGCGCGGCCTGCACCACCTCGTCCAGGAGATCGTGGACAACGCGGTGGACGAGGCCCTGGCCGGTTATGCCAGCAGGATCGACATCACGTTGCTCGCCGACAACGGCGTTCGCGTGATCGACGACGGGCGCGGCATCCCCACCGGCATCCACCCGGTGGAGAAGCGCTCCGCCGTCGAGGTCGTGCTGACCACGCTGCACGCGGGTGGCAAGTTCGACAGCCAGTCCTACGCGGTCTCCGGCGGTCTGCACGGCGTCGGCTCGGCCGTCGTCAACGCGCTGTCCACCGCCATGGAGGTGGAGGTCAAGCAGAACGGCCACTACTGGCGCCAGCGCTATGAGATGTCCAAGCCCACGGCCCCCCTGGCCAAGGGCGAGGAGACCGACGAGACCGGCACCACGATCACGTTCTGGCCCGACCCCGACGTCTTCGAGACCACGACGTGGAACTACGAGACGCTCTCGCGCCGCTTCCAGGAGATGGCCTTCCTCAACAAGGGCCTGACGATCACGCTCACCGACGAGCGTCCCGACCACATCAACGGTGAGTCGCACACCGTCACCTACCACTACGAGGGCGGCCTGGCCGACTTCGTGCAGCACCTCAACGCCAAGAAGGAGCCGGCGCACGCGTCGATCATCTCCTTCGAGGAGGAGGGCGACGGGCTCGCGGTCGACATCGCGATGCAGTGGAACAACTCCTACTCGGAGTCGGTCTACAGCTTCGCCAACGTTATCAACACCGCGGAGGGCGGCACCCACGAGGAGGGCTTCCGCGCGGCGCTGACGTCGATCGTCAATCGCTACGCGCGCGAGCAGAAGTTCCTCAAGGAGGGCAAGGACGACAACCTCTCCGGTGAGGACGTCCGCGAGGGGCTGACCGCGATCATCTCGGTCAAGCTCTCCGACCCGCAGTTCGAGGGCCAGACCAAGACCAAGCTCGGCAACACCGAGGCCAAGTCGTTCGTGCAGAAGGCCTGCAACGACCACCTGCGCGACTGGTTCGAGCGAAACCCCGGCGAGGCCAAGGACATCATCTACAAGTCCCTCCAGGCCTCCCGCGCCCGCATCGCGGCCCGCCAGGCCCGCGACCTGACCAGGCGCAAGTCGCTGCTGGAGTCGGGCAGCGGGTTGCCGGGCAAGCTGGCCGACTGCCAGTGGAACGACCCCGAGAAGTGCGAGCTGTTCATCGTCGAGGGCGACTCGGCCGGCGGCTCGGCCAAGGGCGGCCGCGACTCGCGCTTCCAGGCGATCCTGCCCATCCGCGGCAAGATCCTCAACGTCGAGAAGGCGCGGATCGACAAGGTCCTCAAGAACAACGAGGTCCAGGCGCTGATCACGGCTCTGGGCACCGGCGTGCACGACGAGTTCGACATCGCCAAGCTGCGCTACCACAAGGTCATCCTCATGGCCGACGCCGACGTCGACGGGCAGCACATCAACACGCTGCTGCTGACGCTGCTGTTCAGGTTCATGAGACCGCTGATCGAGGCCGGTCACGTCTACCTGTCGTGCCCGCCGCTGTACAAGATCAAGTGGGACCGCAAGGGCGAGGACGCCTCCTACGCCTACTCCGACAGCGAGCGCGACGCGGTCATCGCGGAGGGCATGGCCAACGGCAAGCAGGACCCGCGGCCGCGGGACAACGTACAACGCTTCAAGGGTCTGGGCGAGATGAACGCGGGCCAGCTCTGGGAGACCACGATGAACCCGGCGACCCGGCTGCTGCGCCTCGTCACGCTCGACGACGCGGCGCAGGCCGACGACCTGTTCAGCGTGCTGATGGGAGAGGACGTCGAGGCGCGGCGAGACTTCATCATCCGTAATGCCCGCGACGTGCGCTTCCTCGATGTTTAGCCACTAGAAGGACCTTTACCTGTGACGGACGTGAACACCACTCCCCCGGCTGACCGCATCGAGCCTGTGGACATCCAGTCCGAGATGCAGCGCAGTTACATGGACTACGCGATGTCCGTCATCGTGTCCAGGGCGCTGCCGGACGTGCGCGACGGCCTCAAGCCGGTGCACCGCCGGGTGCTCTACGCGATGTACGACGGTGGCTACCGTCCCGACCGCGGCTACTTCAAGTGCGCCCGCGTGGTCGGCGACGTGATGGGCACCTACCACCCACACGGCGACACCTCGATCTACGACGCGCTGGTCCGCCTGGCGCAGTCGTGGTCGCTGCGATACCCGCTGGTCGACGGGCAGGGCAACTTCGGCTCGCCAGGCAACGACCCGGCGGCGGCGATGCGCTACACCGAGTGCAAGCTCGCGCCCATCGCCATGGAGATGCTGCGGGACATCGACAAGGACACCGTCGACTTCCGCCCCAACTACGACGGCAAGTCGCAGGAGCCCGACGTCCTGCCGTCCCGTTTCCCGCAACTGCTGGTCAACGGCTCCGGCGGCATCGCCGTCGGCATGGCCACCAACATCCCGCCGCACAACCTGCGCGAGGTCGCGGCCGCGGTCAAGTGGGCGCTGGAAAACCCCGAGGCCGGCGACGAGGACCTGCTCGAAGCCTCCATCAGGCTGGTCAAGGGGCCCGACTTCCCGACCAAGGCGCTGATCGTGGGCCGGCGCGGGATCGAGGACGCCTACCGCACCGGGCGCGGCTCGATCACCATGCGGGCCGTGGTCGAGGTCGAGGAGGAGAAGGGGCGGCAGGCCCTGGTCGTCACCGAGCTGCCGTACCAGGTCAACCCCGACAACCTCGCCCTGAAGATCGCCGAGCTGGTCCGCGAGGGCAAGCTCACCGGCATCGCGGACGTACGTGACGAGAGCTCCTCGCGGGTGGGGCAGCGCCTGGTCATCGTGCTCAAGCGCGACGCCGTCGCCAAGGTCGTGCTCAACAACCTGTACAAGCACACCCAGCTCCAGGACACCTTCGGCGCCAACATGCTGGCACTGGTGGACGGCGTGCCGCGGACGCTGCGGCTCGACCAGTTCATCCGGCACTACGTGGCGCACCAGATCGAGGTCATCGTCCGCCGGACGCGCTACCTGCTGCGCAAGGCCGAGGAGCGGGCGCACATCCTGCGCGGCCTGCTGAAGGCCCTGGAGCGGCTCGACGAGGTCATCGCCCTCATCCGGGCCTCGGAGTCCGCCTCGCACGCCCAGCAGGGCCTCATGGCGCTGCTGGAGATCGACGAGGTGCAGGCGCAGGCCATCCTCGACATGCAGCTGCGCAAGCTGGCCGCCCTGGAGCGGCAGTCCATCCAGGACGAGTACGACTCGCTGATGACGCAGATCGCCGAGTACAACTCGATCCTGGCCAGCGAGTCCCGCCAGCGGGAGATCATCAACGACGAGCTCGCCGAGGTCGTCGGCCGCTACGGCGACGAGCGCAAGACCGAGATCATCGCCTACGACGGCGACATGTCGATCGAAGACCTCATCGCCGAGGAAGAGATCGTCGTCACGATCACCCGGGGCGGCTACGCCAAGCGCACCAGGACCGACCTCTACCGGGCGCAGAAGCGCGGTGGTAAGGGCGTACGCGGTGCGCAGTTGCGCCAGGACGACATCGTCGACCACTTCTTCGTCACCACGACGCACCACTGGCTGCTGTTCTTCACGAACAAGGGCCGCGTCTACCGGGTCAAGGCATATGAGCTGCCCGACGCCGGTCGCGACGCCCGCGGCATGCATCTGGCGAACCTTCTCGCCATGCAGCCCGACGAAACAGTCATGGAGGTTCTCGACCTACGCGACTACAACGTCGCCCCCTACCTCGTCCTCGCCACCCGCAGCGGGCTGGTGAAGAAGACGCGCCTGGCCGAGTACGACTCCCCCAGGTCCGGCGGTCTGATCGCGATCAACCTGCGGGATGACGACGAGGTCATCGGAGCCCGCCTGGTCTCCGAATCCGACGATCTGCTGCTCGTCTCCAGAGGAGCGCAGTCGATCAGGTTCACCGCCTCCGACGAGGCACTTCGTCCCATGGGACGGGCGACCAGCGGTGTTATCGGCATGAGGTTCCTCGAAGGTGACGAACTTCTCGCCATGAATCGGATCGCCGACGGTCAAGATGTGCTTATCGCCACTAAGGCTGGGTACGCAAAACGGACGCCAGTGGAGCAGTATCCAGTTCAAGGACGTGGCGGTAGAGGCGTGCTTACTGCGAAAATCGTATCTTCCCGTGGCAAGCTGGTCGGAGCCGTCATGGTCAACCCAGAGGACGAGGTCTTCGCGATCACGTCTGCCGGCGGGGTGATCCGGACGAGTGCCGGCGAGATCAAGCAGTCCGGCCGCCAGACCATGGGAGTGCGATTGATGAATCTCGCTGAAGGCGACAGCGTGGTGGCCCTCGCCCGGAATGCGGAGTCGATGGAGACTTCGGTGGAGAGTGAGGAAGACGGGGGAGGAGAGTAGTTCATGAGCGCCCAGGGTGGCACCGCCAGGACAAAGGCGGCTTCGGGTAACGGACAGCAGCCGAAGAAGCCCACAGAACCCGAGATCTTCGACGCGGTCGACGAAGGTAAGGACACCTCGCCCGCACAGGGCAGGCCCAGGCCCGGCAAGGAGGACCACAAGCCTTCGCCGCCGCAGCAGGCGGGCCCGCCCGGTGCGGGCCCGGGTCCCGGCCCTGTCTCCGGTCCTGTTTCCGGCCCCGGCCCGTCCGGGCCGGGCGCGCCGCCTGCCCCGCCGCAGGGCGGGCAGCAGCCGGAGGGCAACGACACGGTACGCATCCGTCCGTCGCTGGCCACCGAGGCCCCGCCGGCCCTCGAGCTGTCCTCCAAGAAGAAGTCCTCGAACTCCGGCGGGGGCAGGCTCCCCCGCAAGGCCCACCTGGTCCTGCGCCGCGTCGAGCCGTGGTCGGCCATGAAGTTCAGCTTCGTGGTCTCCCTGGTCTGTTTCGTGGTGCTGTTCGTGGCGGTCGCCGTGCTGTACGGCGTGCTGTCGGCCCTGGGCGTGTTCGACTCGGTCGTCGACCTGGTCAACCAGCTCGGCCAGGGCGAGCAGGGGCAGAGCTCGATCCCGATCGACATCGCCTCCTGGTTCGAGCCGGTACGCATCCTCGGCTACACGGCGCTGATCGGGGCCGTGAATGTCGTACTGATCACTGCGCTTTCCACGTTGGGGGCGGTCATCTACAACATCGCCTCTGACCTGGTGGGCGGCGTTGAGGTGACCTTCAGCGAGGCCGAGTAGGCCCGGATGCTCGCGCCGTGCCTTCGGTTGGCACGGCGCGAGCAGCCTGCCGGACGCGGTAAGCTTTTCCTCGTCCGAACAACTGGTTCGCCTCCGTCCGACGGATGCGATAACGTTCGGTGCGCGGGGCTATAGCTCAGACGGTTAGAGCGCTTCCCTGATAAGGAAGAGGTCCCAGGTTCAAGTCCTGGTAGCCCCACAGAGTTTTCCAGTTCAGAGGCCGTTTCCCGGAGATCGGGAGATGGCCTTTTGCTTGTTTGCCACCAATTCGCCGCCAAGATCGTTTGGCATTGCCGGGGCTTGGATCAGTCGACAGGGTCCTCGACCGGTGGCGCGTTCGGTCGAAGCAACGCGCCCTACCTCCCGTCGATCAACGGCAAGAAGACGACCTTCAGCGTCTCCGTTTGCGTCACCCACCGCGTCTGAGAGCCGCCATTCGGGCCGCGTCACTCTTTGATGTTCGCCTTCGATCGGTACCTGTCCGGTCTACGTGGCGCGGGCCCTGGCCGTGGAAGTCGGGCGTCACGTTTCTGGGCGACGAGCTCGTAGGATCGGTTGGTGGCCGGTGGGGTTGACGTTTCAGTGGTCCCTGGATGCGCGCGCGGGCCCGCTGCTGGACTTCAGGGCGTTTGCATCGTCCGGTCACCCACGCGAACGCGGCATCCAGGCCCGGCCTGCAGACGAGCGGCGCTGAGATGTTCTACCTGGCCAACGCGGCGATCGCTTGATCTTCGGCTCCATCACAGTGGTGATCCACCTCGGCCGCCACATCGCGTCGCGGCCGAGGGTGTGTCAGTCGGCCAGCGCGAAGCCCGCCGCTGCCTCCGCGTGCAGCCGGGCGCTCGGCAGCAGCGGGATGGCGGTGTCCTTCTCGCTGATCAGGAGCTCGATCTCCGTGCAGCCGAGGATGACGCCTTCGGCGCCGTCGGCTGCCAGATCGGCGACTATCCGGGCGTACGCGTCCCTGGACGATTCCCGGATCACCCCGCGTACCAGCTCGTCGAAGATCACGCGATGGACGAGATCGCGCTGCTCACGCCGCGGGACGACCACGTCGAAGCCGTGGGCGGCCAGCCGGTCCCGGTAGAAGGGCTGCTCCATGGTGAAGGTCGTGCCCAGCAGGCCGACCTTGCGCATGCCCCTGGCGCGTACCTCGGCGCCCACGGCGTCGGCGATGTGCAGCACGGGTACGGTCGCCGCCCGCGCCACGTCGTCGCTCACCCGGCTGAAGGTGTTGCTGCAGACGAGCAGGACCTCGGCGCCGAGATCCTCCAGTTTCCGGCCCGCACCGGTCAGCAACGTGCTCACCTCGTCCCAGCGGTCGGCGAAGATGAGGTCCTCGACGGTCGTGTAGTCGACCGACCAGATGAGGCTGTTGGCGGAATGGCTGCCGCCGAGTCGCTCGCGTACCCGCTGGTTGATGATCTGGTAGTAGATCACCGTCGATTCCCAGCTCAACCCGCCGATGAGACCGATCGTGCGCATGGAACTCCGTTTCGCTAGCTTGTGCCGGCCGGCCGGTGCCGGCCGCGGTGAGGGTGCCGCCACTGGTCCGGTCGAGGTCGAGGTCGAGGTCGAGGCCGCGCAGGGCGGGCACCTCGGCGATGCCCCAACGGTCAGGCGACGGCCAGCGCACGGGCGCAGGAACTGAGTCCGATCTCGCTGGAGGCCTTGACGAGTACCACGTCTCCCGGTTCGAGAAGCGCGGCGGCCAGCCTGATGGCTTCGGGTACGTCCACGACGGTGTGGACGGTCACGCCCTGGTCCGAGGACTTCGCCGCCTCCGCCATCGCGAGCGGATCCCCTCCTCCGACCGCGATCAGCACGTCGAAGCGGAGGTCGGCGACGAGCCGGCCGATCTCCGCGTGCCGGGCGCGGGAGGCGTCCGCCTGCTGCCCCATCGCGCCGAGCACGGCGACGGTACGACGGGTGCCGGCCAGGGCCTTGGCCGCCCGCAGGCCGGCCCGCATGGACTCGGGGTTGGCGTTGTAGGCGTCGTTGACGATGGTGATGCCGTCGGGTCGTTCGACGATCTCCAGCCGGCCCGCGGAGCGCCGCTGTGCGGCGTTCAGCCCATCGGCGATGTCGGCGACGCTCAGACCGAGCGCGGTGGCGACGGCGGCGGCGGCCAGGGCGTTGCTCACCTGGTGCTCGCCTATGAGGTCGAGCTCGACCGGGGCGCTGCCGGACGGCGTCACCAGCTCGAACGCGGTTCGCGCCCGATCGTCCATCCGCACGGCTTCGGCCCGCACCTGTGCCTCCGACGACCTGCCGTACAACAGGATCGGGGCCTTGGTGCGGCCGGCCATGCCCATGACGTACGGGTCGTCGGCGTTGAGCAATGCGAACCCGTCGGCCGGAAGCGCCTCGACCAGCTCGCCTTTGGCCTCGGCCACGCCGGCCAGCCCGGCTCCCATACGCTCCACGTGCGCGGTGCCGACATTGAGCACCAGCCCGATCTGGGGCGGTGCGAGCCTGGTCAGGTACGTCAGGTCGCCCTTCCGGCCCGCGCCCATCTCCAGCACCAGGTATCGGGTGGTGGCATCGGCGCGCAGCACGGTGAGCGGCAGCCCGAGCTCGTTGTTGAACGACTTGTCGGTGGCGACCGTCGCGGCGTGCCGTTCGAGTACCTGGGCCAGCAGGTCCTTGGTCGTGGTCTTGCCCACGGAGCCGGTCAGGCCGATCACGGTCGGGCTGATGTGTTCGAGCAGGTGCCTGGCCAGCAGGCCGATCGCGAGCTCGACGTCCTCGACCACGAGTGCGGGCACGCCGACGGGCCTCGATGCCAGCACGGCGACGGCGCCGCTCGCGACGGCACCGGCCGCGTAGTCGTGGCCGTCAACGCGGGCGCCGACCGTCGCGACGAACAGCCCGCCAGGCACCACCTCGCGGGAGTCGACCGCCGAGGGCGCCGTCACCAGCGCCTGCGGGTCGCGTACGTCGTGCAGGCTCGCGCCGACGACCTGCGCGATCGTGTTCAGCGTCATGGGGATCACGAGCCGCTCCTGGCGAACGCGAGGTCGATGAGGCGGCGCAGCAGGTCCGGGTACGGGACGCCGCTTTCGGCCCAGGCCCTGGCGTAGACGGACCGGGAGGTGAAACCGGGCATGGTGTTGATCTCCAGCACGTACAGGCGGCCGGTGTCCTCCTCGTAGAGGAAGTCGACGCGGGCCAGGCCGTAGCCATCGATCGCCCGGAAGGCACGCAGGGCCAGCTCACGCACGTCCTCGGCCACCCGTTCCGGCAGCACGGCGGGGATGGTGGCGATCTCGGCCTGGCTGAGGTACTTGGCCTCGTAGTCGAGCCAGTCGCCGGGCACGAGGAGCTCGCCGGGCACCGAAGCATCGGGCGTGTCGTAGTCGCCGAGCACGCCGCAGATGACCTCGCGCGCGGTCACGCCCTGCTCGACGACGACCACCCGGTCGTAGGTGAGCGCCAGATCCACACCCACGCGCAGTTCCTCCATGGAGGTGACGCGTGAGATGCCGATGGAGGAGCCCATGTTGGCCGGTTTGACGTACATCGGCCAGTCGAGCGACTTCACCAGACCCCAGTGGTCCGTGGTGGTGCGCCATTGGTGCTCGGTGAACCACACGTGCGGGGTGACGGGAATGTCCTCCGCCAGGAACGTGCGCCGCATCGCGACCTTGTTCATGGCCACGGCGGAGGCCATGACGCCGCAGCCCACGTACGGGATGCCCAGCGTCTCCAGGTGACCCTGGACGACGCCGTCCTCGCCGAACGGTCCGTGCAGCACGGGGAAGACCACGTCCGCCAGATCGCGTCGCAGCTCCACCGGCCACCTGCCCTGCCGGTCGATGATGACGGGGACGGGCTCGTACAGATCCCTCGGCAGGGCGTCGAGCACAGCCTGCGCCGACTGCAGCGACACCTCATGCTCGGCGGACGGCCCACCCGCCAGCACAGCCACGCGCACGCGTTCGGTCACGATCAATCAGCCTTCCTCAGCGGGACGGAGACGGCCGGACCCGGCGCTTGCGAACAGGCGCCGGTCAGCCCATTCACTGTCGGCCGACCGTGTCCCCGCCTCGTCCGCGCCGTGTCATGGTTGTGTCACGGTCGCGCCGACCGCCGTCATCCCTGCTGGACGGCTCGACAGCGATCTCCTCGGTCCCGCGCAGCCGGTAGCGCAGGATCGCACGGTGGATGCACCGGCTTGCCGCGGTGAGCGTTTGATGTCGTCCGTGTCTATCGAGGAACTGTCGTGGCGCGGTCAGGTGTCGAACGGGACGGATCGCTCGTGGGCAGGTTGCCGATCTGGCCGGTGGACTGCATGGTCTCCGGTGGCTGCCCTGGCGTTGTCGGCCCAGGGCTCCTGAGGGCAGCGGCCAGGCCAGGGGTGCAGCTGTTTCCTCTGGTGTGTGTTCGATTGAGGAGGAGGAGAGCCGCCCCTGTAGGCCTGTGGCGCAGACCAGGCGATCACGTGCCGACGAGGGATGTCGCGGCACATCTCGTACGGGACACTGTTCGGGTGATTCGTCGACTTCCGGCAGTCCTGATCCTCGTTCTGCTGACCGCCAACTGCACTGTCGTCGACAGCGCTTTCGGCACCCTCACCATCACCTGGTCCAGCCAGTCCATGGAGCCGACGATCAAACAAGGCACGAAGGTGTCGGCGCGGCGCACCGAGGGCGGCTACACACCGCGCCGCGGGGACATCATCGTCTATCGAGCCCCCGAGGACTGGACCGCCCACCGCGCGGGCGGCACTTACCTCTCCCGGGTCATCGGCGTGCCAGGTGACAGAGTGGCATGCTGCGATAACCCCTCAGCGGCGCTTCAGGTGAACGGCGTACTCGTGAAGGAGCCGTTCATTACGCGTGGGGCAGCATTGGCGAGGTGGTTCGACATCACGGTGCCACCAGATCGCATCTGGGTCATGAGTGACAACCGCGATATCGCCCTCGATTCTCGTGCCGAGATGGACAAGGCCGGCGGCGGCACCATCGAGCGTTCGGCCGTTCTCGCCGTGGTGGAAGACGAGGACACACACCACGTCCCGTAAATCGCGCACCCCGGTAGATCATCGTTCGGCTACCTTCGTCAGGTTGCGGTCCATCCCGCGTCCGGGCGGCCCGCTGCTCCCGGGTGCCGGTGCGTGGCGGTCCTGGGCCGTTTAAGGGTTGGCTGCGTGCGGTTGATGCCCGGTACTGTGCCGATCGTGGCTTGTCGTATTTCTGAACTGATAATCCCTTGCCGGGATCCGCAACGGCTGGCGGCGTTCTGGTGCGAGGTGCTGGGCTTCGTCGTGCTCGACACCGAGGACGACGGCGCGGTGGAGATCGGGCCACGGGAAGGGTTCGGCGGACTGCAGCCGACTCTGGTCTTCAGTCCCACTGCCGAGCCCAGGGCGGGCAGTCTGCGGCTGCACTTCGACGTCAATGCCACCGATCGCGATCAGGACGCCGAACTCGAACGTCTCCTGAAGCTCGGGGCGCGCCCGGCCGACGTCGGCCAGACCGGCGAGGAGTCCTGGCACGTCCTGGCCGACCCCGAGGGCAACGAATTCTGCCTTCTGCGAGCCCGCCTGAGCTGAGCATCGGCTCGCACCGGCAAACGACCCCTATGTGAGGACTTCGCGCGCATGACGCCGCCTGCTCTTTAGACCTGACACCTTCCCTGCGCATCGGTCGCCGACGACGCCGTCGGCTCTGTTTTCCGTGCTCTTCGTCAGGTCTTCAGAGAGATCATGTCTTCACATCCTCATATCGTGCTGCCCTGGGCGGTGCGGCGCACCCGCCTGCCTCTGATCGCCCTCCGGTGCGTGGCCTGCCCTTCCGGCCGCGCCACCATCGGCAACGGCAGGTTCCGCGTCAACGCCAACGGCAAACTGCTCGACGTCTGGCTCCTGGTCAACTGCGTTTCCTGTGACCGGACCAGCAAGCTCACCGTCCACGATCGCGTCCCCGTCCGCTCACTGCCCGCTGACCTGCTGGCCGGTTACTCGGCCAACTCGCCTTCCCTCGTCGTGGACACCCTCCTCGACCCGTTGATCGCCCGGCGCAACCGGTTCGCGCTCGATTGGGACGGGTGCTGGGAACTCGACGCACCTCCCGTTCCCGAGGGTCCGTGGCCCCTTCGGATCACGGTCACCTTCTACGATCCCGTGCCGGTCCGTCCGGAACGGCTCATCGCTCATGGGCTGGGCATCAGCCGTCATGAGATCACTCGCAGGGTCAAGATCGATATCCCGCTGAACCGCAGGACGAAACTGGGCTTCTCCTTCGTCCTGGTGTAGTCGGTCCGCCAGAAGGTACGGCAAGCCCTGCGACGTCTATCGGTTTCAGGCCAGGACGGTGACCGGGTCGCCGAGTCGTAGTTCGCCTCGGCCTCGGGGGACCAGGCGGATGCCGAACCAGGTCTTGCCGTCCCAGCGGCGGTGGCGGGCGAGGGTGCGCAGGGGTTCCTTGCCCTTCTGGAAGGTGACCGGGTCGTAGGTGGTGGCGGCGCAGCGGTCGCAGTGTTCCGAGACGCGGAAGGCGACCGGGCCGATGCGGATCTCGCGCCAGCTGTCCTCGGCGTACGGGGGTGCGCCGTCGATCACGAGGTTGGGGCGGAATCTGGCCATGTCCAGGGGGGCGGGCGGGTCGTCCTGGCGTTCCATGGCGCCTTCGAGGATCCAGTCGTCCAGGCGGCGCAGTGAGGAGCGGGAGGTGAGCAGGATGGGGGCGTCCCCGGCGAGGCTGACGACTTCGCCGGGCAGGCCGCCGTGGGACGCCGGGACGGCGCAGCGGTTGGGGTCGTCGAGCCAGACCAGGCGCGCCGGTTTGCCGAGCAGCCGGGTGAACCAGGCGTGCGCGTCGGGGTCCGCGAGCACAACGCTGTCCACTTCGGCGAACCCCACGGGAACGCTTTCCCCGGTGGCCGGGGGAACCTTCAGCTGGGGCAGCCCCGGCGCGTCGAGCAGCAGCCCGTCCTCGTCCGTGACACTGGCGACGACGGACAGCAGCCGGGGATTCTCCCCGAGCCAGTGAATATCGCCCTGCTCGTCCACGACGGCCCAGCGGCGGTCCTCCGCCAGCCCCCAAGGCTCCACGACCGCCGAATCCACCACCCACCCCGAAACCGACTTCACCGGATATTTCCGGATCTCAGCTAGCTCCATCCCGACACCGTACGTCCGAGAGAGCCCTTTCACGAGTGGGTTGGCAGCTGCCCGGGCGCACCGTCCGGAGGCCGCCTGTGCATATGTCGACCGTCTCGAACGGATGAGCTCCGGTCTTCTCGCGGCGACGTTGCTGCCGGAGCGGGTTCCGCGCGGGCGCCGTCCGAGTCGTGGCCTGAAAGGTTCATGGAGCCGCTGCGTGTCCTTCCGGTGTTCGGCCCCACCGTTCTATTCCGGTGGATCTCCGCCGACCGCATGGAGCGCATCGATGTACCCGCCGCCGACGTCGAACCGGGTGATGTCCTTCGTCCTGTTCGTGCGGCACGTGAGCGCCCAGTCCGCCGCTGGGCCGATCTCCTGGAGACGCAGTCGCTTCTTCCGGGAGATCCCGCGGGCACGACCGATGTAGCAGACATGGGGGTCGATCTTCTCGATGTAGACCCCTAGAAGAGGAAACGCTGTGGTCAGGGTTTCGATCAGGCCCTTGGTGGAGTCGAGGTCGATGTCTGGCAGAGGCCGGCACTGCTCCCCGCGAAGGGCGATGGCAAGGTGGGCCGTCATCGCGCCCTTCCAGCCCGAGCGCGATGCGCGCTCGATGTCGCGGAGGCGGATGGCCGCGTGGCCGTCGAGACGGAGTTCGTCGGTGATGGTGTGCAGCAGCACCCACTTGCGGCCGATGCCCGCCACGTAAGCATCGAGTCGATCCGCACCGTCGATCTCACGGCGGACTCTCACGGGCTCACCGGAACTTCTTGCCCTCTTCAGGTCCTTGAGCGCCGTCCCCTTGGCCATGATCCCGGATCATCCCAGTCTGGGTGCCTGATGCTCATCCGGTTTTCTGAGGGCAAGGCCGCTGTCCGCGATTCGGGGAGCGGCCTTACCCGTGGTTGTCGTCCACAGGGTTGTGGATACCCAGATGCGGTGCCTGGCTGGACTGGGGGCGCAGCCCGTCGAGGATGAGCTGGGCGATGTGCGCTGAGCGCGTGCGGCTGGTGTCGGCGCCGGCGTGGCGGATCGCGGCGAAGGCGCCGGCGACCAGTGCCATCACCTCCTCGACGGTGAGGTCGGGGCGTACCGTGCCGGCCGCGTGCGCGCGATCCAGCAGGTCTGCGACGTGGCGCGTGAGGTCCGCCGCGACGTCCGGTGCGGCGGTGCGGAGGTCGAACTCGGCGGCCACCAGCGCGCTCTTCACCGCCACGTTCTCGGCGCCGCCGGCCATCATCGCGGACAGCAGCGTGAACAGGGCCGCCGGATCGCTGGTCGTGGCAAGGGCTTCCGCCTGCGCCACCAGTTGCCTGAGCTGGTCGGTCGCGACGGCGAGATACAGCGCTTCCTTGGCCGGGAAGTGCCGGTGGACGGTGCCGGGGCCGACGCCTGCGCGGCGGGCGATCTCGTCGAGCGAGACGCCGAGCCCCTCCGTGGCGAACAGCTGCTGCGCGGTCCGCAGGACGCGCTCGCGATTGCGGCGCGCGTCGGCTCGCAGCTCCCGGTCGGTCCCGTGGGCTGCCGTCGGGTTCGCTGGGGGCGGCTCAGGCGGTTGGTCGGACATGGCGGTATCAGCATAACCGGGGCGACGCACCGTATAGTGTGGCACTAACCGGGGCGGCGCACCGGTTAGGCTTCGCGCCGCTCATCATGGCGCGATCCGTCAGTCACGAGGAGACCAGGCCGATGACCACACGCGAGGACGCGAGCGCTCTGGTGCGCCGGATGCACGAGTGCTTCAACAGCCGGCAGTTCGACCAGGCCGCCGACCTGCACACCCCCGGCTTCTTCAGCCATCCGCTCGGCGCCACAGGGTTCGAGGCAGGCAAGGCCGCCTGGCACACGCTCGTTGCGCGGTTCCCCGGCATGCGCGTCGTCGCCCGGGACATCCTGGTCGACGGCGACAAGGCCGCCGTCCGCTCGACGGTCGAGGGGATCGCTGTCTCGGAGGGCGATGCGCAGCCGATGCTGTTCGAGATCTTCCGCATCGACGATGGCCGGTTCGCGGAGATGTGGGGGGCCAGTACGGGATTCCCGCCCGCAGCCAGCCCCGAGGACTTGGCCGTGGGGTGAGCTGATCGGTCGCCCTTCGCCCGCGCGGCGATTGTTACAGGCTGCCGAGTTTCCGCAGTGCCTGTTCGGAGGCGGAGCCCGGTTCGGCGGCGAACAGTTCGAGCCCGTAGCAGGACGGCTCGTCGGGAAGCTTGACGAGCTCGCCGTGCAGGGTCAGTTCGCCCACGACCGGGTGGCGCAGCGCGTACGTCCGGGACCGGGCCTGTGCGACCGGGTGTTCCGCCCACATGCGTGCGAAGTCCGCGCTCAGCTCCTGTAGGTGGTCGATGTGCGCCGCGAGTGCCGGGTCGCCGCGATAGCGCCCGTGCAGGACGCGGAGATGCGCCACGTGCTCGCGCGCCGCCCGTTCCCAACCCGTGTGGTGCAGCTCGCGCAGGTGGGGCTCGGTGAACAGCAGGTGCGAGAGCGTGCGGCGGCTCTCCGGCAGCGCGGGGAAGTCGCCGAACACCGCCACGGCGAGCTGGTTCCAGCCGACGATCTGGGTGTGCCGGCCCACCACCAGCGCGGGCGTCATCACGAACGACCGCAGCAGGTAGCGCAAGCTCGGAGGCACCGTCGGTGACCCCGCGGTCGCCGTGCACGGCTGGGGGCGCCGGGCGATCCGGTGCAGGTACGCCAGCTCGTCGGTGTCCAGCCGCAGCGCCGCGCCGATGGCGTTCAGAACCTCGTCCGAGACGCTGTCGCCCTTGCCCTGCTCCAGACGCGTGTAGTGGGCGATGCTCACGCCCGCCAGCCGGGCCAGCTCCTCACGCCGCAGGCCCGCGACCCGGCGCGGCCCGCCGTAGTCGCGCAGCCCGACGTCCTCCGGGCGCAGACGGGCACGGCGTGATTTGAGGAACCCGCTCAGCTCGGTCCGGTCGTCCACGCGACAACCCTACGTCCGAGCATCCGGCGGGTGATCACGCCGTGAGTACGCACACCACGGGCCTGGCCGGGGCACTCGCGGCGGCGCCACGCTGTCAGGCGAGCCGGGCCACCGTGCGCGACCGGCGCGGACTCCCTCCGCCCCTGCGCGCCACGACCGGCTCCTGTCCCGACATCCACCCGAACGAAGCGGAGAGACCGTGCCTCGAACACTGGGAATCATCGGCAGCGGAATGATCGGTTCTTCCGTTGCCCGCCTGGCCGTCGCGGCGGGCCTCGAGGTTGTCCTGAGCAACTCGCGAGGCCCGGAAACGCTTGCCGATCTGGTCTCCGGCCTGGGCGGGCGTGCCCGAGCGGCCACACCGGCCGAAACGGCGCGTGCCGCGGATCTGGTGGTGGCGGCCATCCCGCTGAAGGCGTACGGACTGCTCCCCGCCGAAGCGCTGGCCGACAAGACGGTGCTGGACACGGCGAACTACTACCCGGAGCGGGACGGTCACCTGGCCGAGCTGGACGCGGGCGAGCTCACCTCCAGCGCTCTCTTGCAGCGCCACCTCGCGGGCTCCCGGGTGGTCAAGGCGTTCAACACCATCACCCCGCACCAGCTGGTCTCCCTCGCCCGGCCCACGGGCGCGCCGGACCGCAGCGCCCTGCCCATCGCCGGCGACGACGCGCCGGCCAAGGTGGAGGCCGCCCGGCTGCTGGACGTCCTGGGTTACGACCCGGTGGACATCGGTACGCTCGCCGGCAGCTGGCGCAGCGAACCGGACACGCCGGTCTACATCCGGCCCTATCTCGGTGACGTGCCCGCTCTGAACGTCGAGGACTTCCTCCGCTGGACCGCCCGGACGCCCGGGGTCGTCGTTCCCGCGGCGCAGGTTCGTGAGCTCGTCGAGATCGCGGTTCGCCGGCCGGCGGGCGAGGCCAGGCTCCCGAGCGACGCCTGACCCCGGGCACGGGCGATTACGCTGCTCGGGTGAGCCGTCGCCGACCTCGCCCCTGGTCTGGCCGAGCCACTTCCGGTTGCCGATCTGGAGCGGCGCGCCAGGCTCCTCGACGAGGTCCTGGCCTGATCACGGCTCCAGACGACGCATGTACCCGCCCAACCGCGCGTCCAGGTGTCTCAGCACTCGTTCGTGGATGACCCGGCGGATGCGCTTGCCCAGGTCGCCGATTCCGCGAGGCTGTGGACGCTGCTTGATGACGACTGTGGGCCGGTGAATCTCGACGTGCCTCAAGCGCTTCTTCTTGTGCGCCACGGCTCGCTTCGGCTGCCGGACCGGGGCGGGTTCCGACGTGGCCGTTGGTGTTCGGGCAGCGACCGGGCTCGAGGCAGCCGGGGTGGGAGCCCGTTTCGCCGGGGCGGGGCGGGCGACGGCGTGGCCCGGCCGCACGGCGTGGCCGACGGAGAAGCCGAGACCGGTGCTGAATGCCATGCTGACGGCGAACGCGAGCGCGATACAGATGGGTCCACGGGCTCGCCGGGGGTCGGCCGGCGCACTACGGACGAACGCGGACGGTGGATATTCACACATCTTGCCCCCCGAGATCGTGGCTTCCTCACGGAAGGTGATCACAGCGCGCTGTGCTGCATAGATCTCCATACGCGGGCGGCCGCAACCCTCGTTTGAGGACGTCCATACGAGATCGACGGGAGAGTTTCACCCGGCCGCCGGCTCCGTCGATGGGTGAGAGCGGTCAAGCGGCTCGGCGGGCGAGGCTGAGGTCGGTGACGAAGGTCATCTCCACGCCGTCGCCCAGCAGCCCGGCCAGCTCCCGCAGCAGGGGTTCCCGGAGGGCCGGGGCGAGGATTCGGTAGGCGGAGATGGTGCGGACCAGGTCCAGGTAGCGGTCGGCCGTGTACCGCTCCGTCCACGAGTAGGAGCGCTCGTCGAGGCCGGTGAAGCGGGGGTCGCCGGCCAGCAGGTGCTGGGATTCGTCGGCGCGATCCGGCTCTTCCTGGTGGAGGCTGGAGCTGGTCACGCCGTGGCGGTGGTCGGCTTCGGCGAGGGCGGCGCGCAGGCCGGGATCGTTGACGAGGTAGCGGTTCCAGAAGAGGGCCAGGGCTCCCGAAGGGGCCAGGGCTGCGTGGGCCAGGTCCCAGCGCCGCTCCGGGTCGACCCAGTGCCAGGCCTGCGCCGAGTAGAGCAGGGCGAACTGCCGGTCCGGGGTGTAGTCCTCAAATATCCCGTTTTCGACCCTTGCCCTGGGGCACTTCGCTGCCAGCGTCGCCGCCATCCTGGCGTCGGGCTCGACACACGTCAGGTCGACCCCGCGGGCGGCGAAGGCGGCCGTGGCCTTGCCCGTTCCGGCCCCGACCTCCAGCACCGGCCCGGCGGGCGCGTACGCCAGCACCTCGGTGATGAGTTGCTCGGGATATCCGGGTCGGGCCGATTCGTACAGGTCGACCGCTTCGCCGAACACCACACTTCGCTCACGGTCCACGGTCATGACACTCTCCCTAGCCAGAAGAGTGCCGATTCAATCACGCCGGCCTGAGCGTCCAGTTCTGGTCACCGTTCGTGGGGTCGCACGGGCTGCCGAAGACCTCGTTCCGCCGGCCGGCGTGCAGGCACGTCTCCTGGACCGGGCCCTGCCACTTGAGCGGTCGGCCCTTCCACTTGATCACGATCCGGTCGCCTCCCCACGCCTTCTGCACGGTGACGAAGGCGATGCGGTGGTTCTTGAGGTCGATGCCGCAGCGCTCCATCCGTACGAGGCCAGGGTCCTTGTTCGGCCGGCCGACGCACAGCTTGTTCCCGCTGTAGAGGCTGCGCAGCTCCGAGCGGGAGTTGCGGGTCCACACGTAGCCGTCCCTGGTGCCCGTGGGCTGGCAGTGGAAGGTGCGCAGGGAGTATTTCGCGCCGCTGTCGACCGGGGCCAGGCCCCAGGTCAGGCACATCGTGGTGCCGACGTTCCTGATCATGAACGTCTTGGGTGCGGCGAGGGCGGTGGCGGAGGCGGAGGCGGGTGTGGTCGCGGGGAAGACGGCGATGGCGATGGCGATGGCGAGCGTGCTGGATAAGCGTCCCTTCATGGGGCGGCATGGTAGCGACGGGGCCGGGGTGAGGTGGGAAACGCGGATTACCAGAGGAAGACGGACGGCTCACCGGTTCCGGTGGCGGGCCGGCAGGAGGGCGCGGGTGACGACGTGAGCAGCCCGCGGGCCGGGCCCGCGGGCTGCTGCGTCAGGCGCCGACGTAGGCCGCGAGGTGCTCGCCGGTGAGGGTGGAGCGGGCGGCGACGAGGTCGGCGGGGGTGCCCTCGAAGACGATCCGGCCGCCGTCGTGGCCGGCGCCGGGGCCGAGGTCGATGATCCAGTCGGCGTGCGCCATGACCGCCTGGTGGTGCTCGATGACGATGACCGACTTGCCCGCGTCGACCAACCGGTCGAGCAGGCCGAGCAGCTGCTCGACGTCGGCGAGGTGCAGGCCGGTGGTCGGCTCGTCCAGGACGTAGACGCCGCCCTTCTCGGCCATGTGGGTGGCCAGCTTGAGCCGCTGCCGCTCGCCGCCGGACAGCGTGGTGAGCGGCTGGCCGAGGCTGAGGTAGCCGAGCCCGACGTCGGCGAGCCGGGTGAGGATGGCGTGCGCGGCCGGCGTGCGCGCCTCGCCGGCGCCGAAGAACTCCGCGGCCTCGGTCACCGGCATCGCGAGCACCTCGGCGATGTCGCGGCCCCCGAGGCGGTATTCCAGCACCGAGGCGTGGAACCGCTTGCCCTCGCAGTCCTCGCAGGGAGTGGTGACGCCGGCCATGATGCCCAGGTCGACGTAGATGACGCCGGCGCCGTTGCAGGTGGGGCAGGCGCCCTCGGAGTTGGCGCTGAACAGCGCCGGCTTCACGCCGTTGGCCTTCGCGAACGCCTTGCGGATCGGGTCGAGCAGCCCCGTGTACGTGGCGGGGTTGCTGCGCCGGGAGCCGCGGATGGGCGCCTGGTCGACCGAGACCACGCCCGCCGAGGCGGGGACGGAACCGTGGATCAGCGAGCTCTTGCCGGAGCCGGCGACGCCGGTGACGACGCAGAGCACGCCGAGCGGGATGTCGACGTCCACGTCCTGCAGGTTGTGGGTGGTGGCGCCGCGGATCTCCAGCTTGCCGGTGGGGGTGCGCACCGACGGCTTGAGCGAGGCCCGGTCGTCGAGGTGGCGGCCGGTGATGGTGCCGGCGGCCCGCAGACCTTCGAGGGGCCCCTCGTAGCAGATGGTGCCGCCCGCCGTACCGGCGCCGGGGCCGAGGTCGACGACGTGGTCGGCGATCGCGATCGTCTCCGGCTTGTGCTCCACGACGAGCACCGTGTTGCCCTTGTCGCGCAGCCGCAGCAGCAGGTTGTTCATCCGCTGGATGTCGTGGGGGTGCAGGCCGATGGTGGGCTCATCGAAGACGTACGTGGTGTCGGTGAGCGAGGAGCCGAGGTGGCGGATCATCTTGACGCGCTGCGCCTCGCCGCCCGACAGCGTGCCCGCCGGCCGGTCGAGCGAGAGGTAGCCCAGCCCGATCTCCACGAACGAGTCGAGGCTCTGCAGCAGCGCGGCGAGCAGCGGCGCCACCGACGGCTCGTCGAGGCCGCGGATCCATTCGGCGAGGTCGGTGATCTGCATCGCGCAGGCGTCGGCGATGTTGACGCCCCTGATCAGCGAGGAGCGCGCCTCCTCGCTGAGCCGGGTGCCCTTGCACTCGGGACAGGTGGTGAAGGTGACCGCCCGGTCCACGAACGCCCGGATGTGCGGCTGCATCGCCTCGCGGTCCTTGGCGAGGAACGACTTCTGGATCTTCGGGATCAGCCCCTCGTAGGTGAGGTTGACGCCGTCGACCTTCACCTTGACCGGCTCCTTGTAGAGGAAGTCGTGCAGCTCCTTCTTGGTGTAGTCGCGGATCGGCTTGTCGGGGTCGACGAAGCCCGACTCGGCGTAGACGCGTACCGTCCAGAAGCTGTCGGACTTCCAGCCGGGGATGGTGAACGCGCCCTCGGTGAGCGACTTGGAGTCGTCGTAGAGCTGGGTGAGGTCGAGATCGGTGACCGCGCCGCGGCCTTCGCAGCGCGGGCACATGCCGCCGATGCGGGTGAAGGTCTGCTTCTCGGTCTTGCGGGCGCCGCGTTCGACCGTGATCGCGCCGCTCGCCCGGACCGTGGGGACGTTGAAGGAGAAGGCCTGGGGTGAGCCGATGTGCGGCTGCCCGAGCCGGCTGAAGAGGATGCGCAGCATCGCGTGGGCGTCGGTGGCGGTGCCGACCGTGGAGCGGGGGTCGGAGCCCATCCGCTGCTGGTCGACGATGATCGCGGTGGTCAGCCCGTCGAGCACGTCGACCTCGGGCCGCGCCAGCGTGGGCATGAAGCCCTGCACGAACGCGCTGTACGTCTCGTTGATCAGCCGCTGCGACTCCGCCGCGATCGTGCCGAACACCAGGGAGCTCTTGCCCGAGCCGGAGACGCCGGTGAACACCGTCAGCCGGCGCTTGGGGATCTCGACGCTGACGTCCTTGAGGTTGTTCACGCGCGCGCCGTGCACGCGGATCAGGTCGTGGCTGTCGGCGACGTGCGGCGCCGGCGACTGCGTGTCCGTCCTCGTGGCCATGCTCATCGTTTCTCCATCTGTTGCGCGGGGCCCGGCCCTCGCTGACCAGCTCCGAGCAGGGTACGTCCGGTTTTCGGTTGTTCCGGCCAGCGGCGCTCATCGCCAGGACGGCCTTCGTGGCCTCGATGCCGGGGTCACCGGTCGTTTCCGGGGTCGTTGACAGCCAGGCTAGGCGCGGCACGGGAGGCGGCGCTTCTCGAATCCTGACCGGTTGGCTCCGGCGCGGTGGAGTCGCGGTTCCGCACGCCGGTTCCGCCGCGCCAAAACCGGTGGACGGGAGGAGGGCGGCTGCTCTAGCGTCGCCCGGACGACAGGTTCCTGCCACGTGAAGAGGTGCATTTCATGAAGGTCCAGGCGCGTTCGGCCGGTGTCGTCCGGCCGGTTCTCGTACGTATCGCGTCTTCGACCGTAAGGAACCTCAGAAGTGGACCTTCCACGTAGCTTCACCATCCGCGAGAGCAGCCACCGCGTCCTCAATCCCATCACCGTTGACAAGCTCGCCGTCCTGGGCCGTGCTCTCGACCTGCCGGCCGGCACCCGGATGCTCGACCTGGCCAGCGGCAAGGGCGAGATGTTGTGCACCTGGGCGCGTGACCACGGCGTGGCCGGCGTCGGGGTCGACATCAGCACCGTGTTCACGGCGGCGGCCCGGGAACGGGCCGTGGAGCTGGGCGTCGCCGACCGCGTCGCGTTCGTGCACGGTGACGCGTCCGGTCACGTCTCCGACGAGCCCGTCGACGTCGCGTCCTGCATCGGCGCCACCTGGATCGGGGGCGGCGTGCCGGGCACCGTCGAGCTGCTCGAACGCAGCCTCCGTCCCGGCGGGACGCTGCTGATCGGCGAGCCGTACTGGCGGCTCGACCCGCCGGACCAGGCCACCGTCGAGGGCTGCCACATGAGCCGCAAGGACGAGCTGCGCGACCTGCCCGGGCTGCTCGAACGGTTCGGGGAGCTCGGCTGGGACGTCGTCGAGATGGTCCTGGCCGATCAGGACAGCTGGGACAGGTACGCGGCGGCGCAGTGGCTGAACGTCCGGCGCTGGCTCGATCGGCATCCCGACGACGAGCTGGCCGGCGAGCTGCGGGCGGAGCTCGCGACCGCTCCGGTGCGGCATGCCCGTTACCAGCGTGAATATCTTGGCTGGGGGGTTTTCGCGCTCATGCGGCGACCCGGCTGACCTGGTCGGGTCGGTGGCGGAGGTCCCGGTTCCGCCGGGGCCTCCGCCCGTCTCTTAGAGAATTTTCGATCTGAGCCGGGCGGTTGGCGGGCGGCGGTAACGTGCGGCCGGTGATGATCCAGAGGATGAGGCCCGTCGCCGTCGTGGGTGCCGTGGCGGCCACGGTGCTCGCGGGAATGACCGCGCCCGCTCAGGCGGCGGAGAACTACGGCGAGTACTCCCGGTTCGCCGAGCGCAGCGCCGGGCAGCACTGGGCGGACGGGCAGGCGGCCGGGCAATGGACGTGGAAGCCGCTTTCGTCCACGACGTCCGAGATCAGTTGGGGTGACCCGAAGAGCTGGCCGCCGGACTACGCGGAGAAGTTCGTTCGCGGTGGCGACTGGTTGCTGCTGGACGGGTGGCGGGACAACGGGACCTACTACATCCTCAGGGTCACCAAGGAACAGATCGGTGACGCCAAGTGCGGAAATTTGCGGACATTCGCCACCTCTGGCCGGCAGCACTACGTCAAGTGGGACATTCCTCCGCAGGGGTACTGCCTGAAGGCGTGGGGGACGATCACCGAGCAGTCCTCGGGCAAGGTCGTCGACTTCGGGCACACCCAGATCTGGTCGCCGCCCGCTCCCTGCTCGAACCGGTACCTGAGCCACCAGACCTGCATCAAGCAGTGGGAGTCGTGGTGGGACAACAACGGCAGTCCCGGCAAACCGATCGTCCGGAAGCTTGAGCGCGACCAGTACATCGCCCGGGGGAAGGGGATGGCGTTCATGATCCAGCAGTACTTCCCCAAGGAGTGGAAGTCGGAGGCGCGGTCGTACTGGAACTGGTGATCCCATTTCGATGACGCGGCGGGGTCGCGCGACCCCGCCGCGTGGTCTTTCACCACGTCGGCGCGTGCGGTCGTCCACAGGGTGTGCCTGCCGGGCGGTGAGCCTCTCGGGATGGGTGGCGGGGGAGTGGCCCGGCGTCGTCCGATGGTGGGATGAAGGGCTGCGGAGGTGTGGTAAAAGACGCCCCGGCCGTGCCGCCGTGGCCGGTGCGACGGTGGGCTGCGGTGCTCTGAAAATGCCTCTGACCTGGGGAAACGTGCTGCCGGTGGGGTCGGGGGCCGGCTCGCGGGAGCGTAGTTCCGGACGGCTCCGGGGGCGCGGGTGGAGGTGCCGAGTTTCGTCCCGGTTCGGGCGCCGCCGGGCAGGTGGGCGGCCTTGTCGTGGGGTGCGGCGTTGTGAGGTTATCCACAGTCTGAGGGTGTTATCCACAGGTTGTGGGTCAGTGGACGCCGGGCGGTTCCGGTGCGGCGATGATGACGTCGTGATGGCTGACGGTGGTGCCGTAGGTCAGGAGGGCGGCTTGGGCGTCCGGCTCGACGACCGCTGTGTCGATGCTCTCCCCGGCGAAGCCCTTGATCGCTTCGAGCGACTCCCAGAGGGTGACGACCTGGAGCTCGATGTGGTCTCCGGCGGCGCGCTGGAGGAGGTAGGCGCCGCGGTGGCCGTGGACGCCCTGGAGTTCGGGGAGGACGGCGTTGCTGAAGTGACGCTGATAGACCTCGGCTCCGGTCGGAGTGGCGGTGGCGTGCCAGATCCTGGCGATCATCTTCGACTCCTCTGCCTTCAGCCCGCTGGGTCGCGACGGGAGGGTCTCGTGCGGGGTCAGTCGTGCGGGGTCAGTCGTGCGGGGTCAGTCGTGCAGGGCCGCGGTCCGGTCGAGCGCCTCGGCCAGGGCGGCCATGGAGGTCCTGGCCGAGCGGATGCGTGCGGTCTGCGCCTCGTCGGTCCACCCCAGCCGCAGGCCCTCGGCCGCCAGCTCGTCGAACGCGGTGAACGCGGCGAGCTGCTGCCGGATGACCTTGGACCAGGCGTCGTCCTCGATCTGGTAGTAGACGTTGCGCTCCCCGGGCTTGCGGAACCGGCGGATGAGCTTGATGGACGTCAGGAGGTGCAGGTTCGTCGTCAGCGACGCGCGGCTGGCGCCGATGGCCCCGGCGATGTCGCCGGCGGTCTGCTCCGGCGGGTCACAGGCCATGAGCCAGCCCAGGACGCGGCCGGTGATCGGGGCGAGCCCCCACTCCGCGGAGACGAACGTCGCCACCCGCTCGACCCATTCGAGCACCTGCTCGCGCTCGGGGCCGTCCAGCGCACTCATGCGATCAGCCTAACCGTCACTGTTCTCACCAGTCGTTTCAGGCCGGGCTGAAACAACTGGCAGACAGGGAGGTGGCGGGTGACCCGGCCTGGCCGAAGGCCGGCGCGGGGTCAGGTGGTGGTCGTGGTGCTTCGGCGGCGCTGCTGGGTCAGGGCGCCGGCGTCCCCGGGCAGGGCGCGTTCCGTGAGCCCGGCGGCGACGCGTTCCCGGAGCTCGGGCCGGTGGTCGTCATACTTGAACTTGGCCCGCACGTCCAGCACCCGCAGCCGCAGGCCGCGGATCGCCGACAACATCTTGTGGTACGGCCCCGCGCCGGCGGACATCTCGCCATGGTCGCCGGCCGGCTGGTGGTGGGCGAGCTGGCGGCGCAGGATCTCCGCCTTGCCCTCCCTGTCGTCCACGATCTCGGCCCGGCAGACGAGCTGCACGGAGGCGTAATAGCTGGTCGGCACGCCGGTCTCGGGGGAGTCGGCGCGCCAGCCGGACGGGATGTAGGCGTAGTCGTCGTGCACGCTCACCACCGCCGTCGGGTTGGCCTCCAGCGCCGCCCAGATCGGGTTGGGCCTGGCCAGGTGGAGCACCACTTCGCTCTCCCCGTCGAACAGGAAGTGGGTCGGCACCACCACGGGCGCCGCGCCGTCCACACCGTTGACCGCGATCTGGCCGAAGTCGCGCGTACGCAGCCAGCTTCGCCACTCGTCGTGGTCGCGGGCGGCGTCCCAGGGGTGAATGAGCACACGAACCTCTTTGTATTAGTACATAATAAATTTTGTGCTAGGAACATACACGATCGCTGGTGAGACAGCCAGTGAGATCGCCGCGGGTGTCGAGGTCGCCGTGTCGGAAGGGCGGCTGCCGCCTGGGGCGATGTTGCCGCCGGTCCGTGAGGTGGCGGCGCGGGCCGGGGTCAGCCCCGGGACGGCGGCGGCCGCGTACCGGCTGTTGCGCGAGCGGGGCGTCGTGGAGACCGCCGGGCGGCGGGGGACGCGGGTACGGCCCCGGCCCGCCAGCACGTTCCGCGAGGAGATCCGTATCGACGTGCCCGCCGGGGCGCGTGACCTGGCCAAGGGCAACCCCGACCCCCGGCTGCTGCCGCCGCTGCACGAGGCGCTCGCCGCGGCGGCCCGGGCGCACGAGGAGCGGCCCGCCATGTACGGGACCGGCGACGACGACGAGCTCATCGCCCTGGCCGGCGAGCGGTTGCGGGCGGACGGCGTGCCCCCGGGGTCGCTGGCGATCACCTCCGGCACCCTCGACGCGGTCGAACGCGTCCTGGCCGTACACCTGCGCCCGGGTGACGCGATCGCCGTCGAGGACCCGGGCTGGACGGCGCTGCTCGACCTGGTCGCCGTCCTGGGGTTGCGCCCGGTGCCGATGCGGCTGGACGACGAGGGGCCGCTGCCGGAGGAGCTCGGCCGGGCGCTGAAGGCCGGGGTCCGGGCCGTGGTGATCACCGCCCGCGCCCAGAACCCGACGGGCGCCGCCGTCTCCGCCGCGCGGGCCGAGGCGCTGCGGGGGCTGCTGGCGGCCTACCCGGAGGTGCTGCTGATCGAGGACGATCACGCCTCCGGGTTCGTGGAAGTGCCCCTGCATCCGCTGGGCGGCGTCACGACGCGGTGGATCCTCACCCGGTCCACGGCCAAGGCGTTCGGGCCCGATCTGCGGCTGGCACTGATCACCGGCGACCCGGTCACGCTCGACCGGTTGCGCGGGCGGCAGCGGCTGGCCGCCGGGTGGGTGAGCCACCTGCTGCAACGCGCCGTCGCGCACCTCTGGCGGACGGGCGCGGTGGACACGGCGGCGGTGGCGGCGTCGTACGCGCGGCGCCGGGACGGCCTGGTGTCGGCGCTCGCCGGGCGCGGCGTACCGGCGCACGGCCGCAGCGGTCTGAACGTGTGGATCCCCGTCGCCGACGAGGCCACCGCGATCACCCGGCTGCTGGCCCGAGGGTGGGCGTGCGCGCCGGGCGCCCGCAACCGGATCGGCGCGCCGCCCGCGCTGCGCCTGACCGTCTCTTCCCTGGACCTGGAGGAGATTGAGCCGCTCGCCGACGACCTGACCGCCGCCCTCCGCCCC
>NZ_JBQQCB010000013.1:0-185426 GCF_052246675.1 Nonomuraea sp. KM90
CCCACGTCGGCCGCTCCGACCACCTCCGCGCCCACGTCGGCCGCGCCCACGGTGACCGTGACGCAGACCCCGACGCCGTCGCCGACCCAGAGTCCGACGCCGTCGAACGCGCTCATCACCGATCCGGAGACGACCGCCACCCCGACCCCGACGCCGTCCTCGGCTCAGACTCCCGCGCCGACCGTCACGGTCACCGTGACGCCGACGCCGACGGTGACGACCACCGCCAAGCCCACGACCACCGCCAAGCCCACGACCACCGCGAAGCCGACGACCACCGTCAAGCCGACGACCAGGCCGCCGACTTCGACGCCCGCGCCGACGAGGAGCACGGCCGGGCCCAGGCCCACCACGATCGGGCCGAAGCCCACCACGGCCAGCCCACCGCCGCCGATGCGCAACCCGTACTCGCCGGTGCAGGTCTGCGGGGCGGGCTTCTTCGTGCAGCGCAGCAAGGCCTTCCCCGGCGGCGAGACGTTCCAGCTCTACAACTCCGGCACCGGTGAGAACTGCGTGGTCACGATGAAGACCACGGACGTCGGCAAGCCGACCCGGGTGAGCGCCACGCTCGAGGTTCAGGGCGGTCCCGGCAGCACCCAGAGCGGCAACTACGACTTCTACGCCGGCCCCGTCAAGCTGCCCGCCAAGGGCAAGTGCGTGCGCTTCTCGGGCAGCGTCGGGTCCTCCGGCACCGACGCGAACTGGTCCAACTGCGGCTGACCGCACCACGGCACCGCGCGAGAACCCCCTCCGGATGCTTCCGGAGGGGGTTCTCGTTCAGTGCCTCACGGTCAGGGACGCAGGTCGTCCATCAGCTCGTCCTTGGCGGCCGCCGCGGCCGCCTCCGCCCGGACGACGGCGGCCAGGATCTCGTCGCCGAGGCGGCGGGCGTCCAGCCGTTTCCTGCTCAGGGGATGGATCTCCAGCTCGACCAGGGCGCCGAGAGCGTCGGTCGTGGCCACGATCCGGCCCTCGTCGGCGCGGCCGACGAACCGGCGCGTGCCCCACTCGGCCGCCAGTTCCTCGGCCCGCCTGGCGGCCGCGGCCAGCTTGTCCAGGCGTGCCATCGCCTCCAGCATCTCCCGCACGGCTCATCCCTCCCGCATCACTCGCTGGACGTGCGGCGCCAGCGGGTCCTGTGCCGCTCGCCCGGACGCCTCCAGGCCGGAGAGCTCGGCCGTCAGCTCCGTCAGACGCTCGCCCATGGCGGCGTGGGCCGCGCCGATCGCCTCCTTGACGGCCTCGGCGAGCTGGACGTGGTCGAGGTCGCGCAGGCCGCGCCCGTCGATGCTCAGCCCGAGCAGGCGGCCGGCGCCGGAGACCCGGGCGCGTACGACCCCGCCGGCGTCGGCGCCCTCCAGATGCTCCCGGGCCAGGTCGTCCATCCTGCTCGCGAGCGTGCCGGTCCAGTCGTTGATCTCCCGCAGCAGGCCCGCGAGGTCGCCTTCCCTGCCTTCGGCGAAGGCGTTGATCTCTTTCATTCGTTCTCCGTGGCCGGGACCCAGAGGTCCTGCACCCTGTCCGGGTCGTCGATGGTGGAGGCGAGGTTGAGGTCGCGCGGCCCCAGGTCCGGGTTGCCGGACTGGTAGAAGGCGCCCCTCAGGTCGTTGAGCCGCAGCTCCAGGCTGTTGAGGCTGCCTTCGTTGGCGAGGTAGATGTCGCCGAACTGCTTGACCAGGTTGCCGAGCGCACCCATGAAGACGCCGACCTGGGTCATGAGGGCGGCCCGTCCCACGGGGTGCGCGCTCAAGGAGGTCAGGGTTCTGAGGACCGGTGCCGAGGCGGCGTACAGGCCGAAGACCGACAGGTCGTACTCGAGCACCTCCTTGAACTGGCTGTGCATGGTGCTGCTCATGTCGTCGCTGACCTTGCCGAGCTGGCCGAACAGGCCGTTGACGTTGAACCTGATGTACTGCTGGAGCATCTCGGACGCATGGCCCTTCCAGTGCGGCGAGACGTTGTCGAAGTAGCCGCGCCACAGGTTCGACCTGTTGCCCTCCAGCGAGCCGGACATCTCCTTCCAGGTCTCCCGCCTGTCGTAGAACAGGAACGGGTTGCCGAGATTGAGCGTGGCCGCGACGTCCAGGCCGAGCGCCGCCACGCCCAACCCGGACATCAGCATGGCCCCCCGGGTGCTCTGCCGGAGCGGGTTCAGCTGGGTGACCAGGCGTTTGTAGAAGCCCGGGTCGGTACGCGCGGCGGCGGGCGGCACCTGGACGGTCCTCGCGACGGTGCCGTTGGAGTTGGCTATGTGGAGCTGCTGCGTGGCCTGCGGGGCGGTGCCCTGACCGGGGATGATCAGCCTCGGCGGCTGGTTCGATGGAGTCGACATGCGTCCTTCTCAGTTGTCTCCGCCGGGGTTTTCCGCGTTCCGGTAGTTCTGTGCCGACCTGGTGATCTTGCCGCTGTCGGCGGCGAGGACGCCGTGCAGGATCCCCGCGCTGTCCCCCCAGGTGTCGGAGATGCGGTTGAACCGGCCGACGAACGCCAGGCCGACGATGGGGACACCGGCGAGGGGGGCCAGGTTCCAGCCCTCGAAGCGGGGGGTCCGGTCCCTGACGAGGCCGACGCCCTGAGCCGTGGCGCTCATGGCCCCGGCGAACGCGTCGAGGTAGCCGGCCTGGGTCTCGTACCCGGGAAGGTCCGACGAGCCGCCGGGGTTCTCACGCTCTCTGGAGGCGTTGGCGGGCTCGTTGGCGTTCGTGGGCGCCGTGGTGGGCCGCAACGAGGGCGGCAGGCACACGGGCGGCGGGCACTTCGGAGAGTGGGGGCACGGGCTGACCAGCGACGGGCTCGGCGTGGGTGTTCCGGACGGGCTCGTGGTGGGGGTCACCGATGGCGACGGGGTGGGGGTCCCCGATGGCGACGGGGTGGTGGTTACCGTCGGGGTGGGGGTTCCCGATGGGGACGGTGACGCCGACGGAGTCGGTTCGGGTGTCGTCGAGGCGCTCGGCGAATATGGAGTCGACACTCGATCTTTGTACACCGGCACAATCCCACCAAATGGGCCTTTAACCAGGTAGTACGCAATATAAGATCAGAATTAATGCATGCGTAACCTGATCTTTCCTGGCTTCAGTAGGGCCGGTAGCCGCCTCCCCTTTCCAGGGATGAGATGCCCGGATGGCCGCCGAGATCGCCGTAGCGGCTGTAGGTGTACAGGACGCCGGCGATGATGTTGTCCACCGGCTCCCGGATCTGGCCGTAACCGGGCAGGGCGTGCGCGTTGAAGGTGGGCGGGATGGTCTGCATCAGCCCCTGGGACGGCACGCCGTTCTTGGCGTTGATGTCCCAGTTGTTGATCGCGTTGGGGTTGCCGCCGGACTCGTGGTAGATGACCGTCCAGATGCGCTGGATGTCCTTGGGGTCGTTCGGGTCCAGGTCGCTCACGTCCAGGCCCCGCCGCCTCATGATCGCGGCCATCTCGGGCGACTTGATGATCGTGAGAGCCTGCTTGATCCAGTCGACCACCTGGCCCTTGGGCGCCGGGGCGTTGCCGTACGACGACGGCGCGCCGGCACCCCCGCCACCGCCGCCGCCCCCACCTCCGCCGCCGCCTCCGCCTCCCGCAAGGTCGGGGTGGAGGCCGCCGGGGCCGTCCGCCGAGGCGAGCCTGGTGGGGGAATAGCCGGTGATCTTCTGCCAGTCCACCTTGTGGTCCCCCGGCAGGAAGTCGGCGCCGCCGGGCTGCCGGATGCCCCTGAAGAAGCCGAACCCTTCCTCGCCGAGCTGACCGCTGAGCGCCGTCGTGGCGGTGGACAGGGCGTTCCCGGCTTCGGTGACGGCCTGGCCGGCGGTGGTGACCGGGTCGCCGAGCTTGTCCTTGACGTAGTCGTCGATCTCGGCCTGCGTGGCGTCGCGGTGGTCGCGCTTGTACTCGTTCTGCGCCGAGACCGCGGCGTCATGCAGCCCGCTGACCGTGGTGTAGGCCGATTCCAGCTTGGTGGCGGCGGTGTCGAGCGCGGTGGCGCAGGAGGAGAGGGCCCCGTTCAGGTCCTGGCCGGCCCGGGGGTAGGCCGCCATGTGGTCGGCGAAGGCGACGGCCGAGTCGCCCTGCCAGGCCTTGCCCACCTCGGTGACGCTCCTGGCGAGCTGGTTCGTGGAGGTGGAGACGTGCCCGCCGATCGACCGCAGGCCGGCGGCGATGTTCCTGATCGCCGCCGGGTCGCCGTCGACCTGGGTCTTCAGCGCCGCCAGGCTCTCGACGACGCTCATGCGCCGGATCCCGTTTCGGCGCCGCGGAAGTTGGCGGCGACCTGGCCGAGCGCGCGCTCGACGTTCGCCATGCGGTTGCGCCCCTCACCGAGCTCGGCCCTGACCGATTCCCAGACCGCGTCGATCTTGGCGGCCAGTTCGGTGGCGCCTTCGAGCTCCCCGAAGATGGCGGTCCCGGTGTCGCCCCGTGGCGGGGTGACGTCGGTGTTCACGAACGCGTCGTCGAAGTCGAGCATGTTCTTCACCCTGTGGGCCTGCCGCCCGCATTCTTCGAGTGCTTGGACGTGCACGTCCACGTAGCTCATGGGGCTCCCCGACCGTCTGTGAGAACGCGAAACGCGATCATGATGGACACCTTCACGGATGCTACGGCTGTTCCAGGTAAGCGGTCTGGATCAGACGCGCGCCGTACTTCCTGTCGACGTAGAAGCCGCGCCCCACGGGCAGCTGCTGCGGGCGTATGTTGCCGAAGAGCTGACCCTCGTCCCTGTTGCCCGACATGATCAGCGCCGGGCCGGCCATCTCCTTCATGCGCTGGACGGCCTGGTCGTACATGGCGCGGCTGGCGCCACCGCTCTGCCTGGCCAGCACGAGGTGCAGGCCGATGTCGCGGGCCTGCGGCAGCAGCTCGGTCAGCGGCGCCAGCGGGTTGTTCGAGGTGGCCACGAGGTCGTAGTCGTCCACGACGATGTACAGGTCCGAGCCCTGCCACCAGCTCCGGCTGCGCAGCTGCTCCGGCGTGAGGTCGGCCGGGGGCAGGCGCTTGAGCAGGGCCGAGCGGGCGTCCTGGATGAGCTCGGCGGCCGCGGTGCTGGAGGCGGCGTAGCCGATGCGGTGCTCGGTCACCGCCGTGTCCAGCAGCGAGCGCCGGTAGTCGATCACGATCATCATGGCCTCGCGCGGCGTCTTCCTCCGGACCACCCCCTCCATGATGAGCTTGAGCACGTTGGACTTGCCGCACTCGTTGTCGCCGAACACGATGAAGTGCGGGTCGGCGTCGAAGTCGATCATGACGGGTGAGAGGGAGTCCTCGTCGATGCCGATCGCGATGCGCTGCGGGCCCGTCTGGTCCTGTCCCGGCAGGGATGCCGCGGGCAGCAGCGCGGGCAGCAGGCGCACCGGCGGCGCCGAGGGTCCCTGCCAGGACTCTCGTACGATCTCCACCAGCGACCGCAGCCCCTCGGAGACGTCCTCGGAGGTGCGCTGGCCGTCGATCCGCGGCAGCGTCGTGAGGAAATGCATGCCGTCCCTGGTCAAGCCGCGCCCTGGCGCCCCTTCCGGCACCGCGAGCGACGCCTTCCTGCTGATCTCCGACTCGTACGCGTCGCCCAGCTTGAACTCGATCCTGGTGCCGAACAGGTCCCTGATGGCCGGCCGGAACTCCGACCACTTGTTCGTCGTGGTGACGACGTGGATGCCGTAGCCGAGCCCGCGCGCCGCCAGATCGGTGATCACGGCCTCCAGGCTCTCGAAGTCCTGCCTGATCGTCAGCCACCCGTCGATGACCAGGAACACGTCGCCCCAGCCGTCGCTCTGGATGCTGCCGTCGGCGACCATCCGCCGGTAGGTGGCCATGGACTCGATGCCGGCCTCGGCGAAGCCCCGCTCCCGCTGCCGCAGGATCCCGGAGACCTCGGCGACGGTCCTGCGTACCCGGTCGGCGTCCAGCCTGCTGGTGACGCCGCCCACGTGCGGCAGCCCCTCCAGCGCCGCCAGGCCGCCGCCGCCGAAGTCCAGGCAGTAGAACTGCACCTCGCGCGGTGTGTGGGTGAGCGCCATGCCGGCGATCAGCGTGCGCAGCACGTTGGTCTTGCCGCTCTGCGGCCCGCCGGCCACGCCGATGTGCCCGGCCGCCCCGGACAGATCCAGCCAGTACGGATCCCGCCGCTGCTCGAACGGCCGGTCGATGATCCCGATGACGGCGTGCAGCTTGCCCCTGCCGTCCCAGCCGGGCGTGGACAGGCCGAGCTCCGGCGTGACCGACAGCGGCGGCAGCAGGTGGGTGAGCGTGGGCGACTGGTCGAGCGGGGGCAGCCAGATGCGATGGGCCGCCGGGCCGTGTCCGGCCAGCCGCTGGACGACGATGTCGAGCAGGCTGTCCTGCTGGCCGCGCTCGTCCATCTCCACGGACGGGGTCTCTTTAGGCGGCTGCGGCACGACGGGCAGCGGCATGTAGGCCGAGCCGTACTCGACGACCTGGCGCAGGATGGTGTGGCCGTCGTCGGCGCCGCCGCGGCGGCCGTCGCCCTGGTAGGGGCCCGAGACGTAGGCGGCCTTGAACCTGGTCATGCCCGAGGTGTCGTACTTGAGGTAGGCGTTGCCGGGCGCCGAGGGCAGCTCGTACGCGTCGGCCACGCCCAGCACGACCCGGCTCTCCATCGCGGAGAACGTGCGCAGGCCGATCCGGTACGACAGGTGCGTGTCCAGGCCGCGCAGCCGCCCCTCCTCCAGCCGTTGCGAGGCCAGCAGCAGGTGCACGCCGAGCGAGCGGCCCAGGCGGCCGATCATCACGAACAGGTCGATGAACTCCGGCTTGGCCGTCAGCAGCTCGCTGAACTCGTCGAGCACCACGAACAGCGTCGGCAGCGGCGCCAGCTCCGCCCCCTGCTCCCTGGCCCGCTCGTAGTCGCGCAACGAGGCGAAGTTGCCCGCCGCGCGCAGCAGCTCCTGCCTGCGCACCATCTCGCCGTGCAGCGCGTCGTGCATGCGGTCGACCAGCGGCAGCTCGTCCTCCAGGTTGGTGATGACCGCGGAGACGTGGGCGAGCGAGTCCAGGCCCAGGAAGGTCGCGCCGCCCTTGAAGTCGACCAGGACGAAGTTGAGGATCTCCGGGGAGTGCGTGACGGCCAGCCCCAGCACCAGCGTGCGCAGCAGCTCGCTCTTGCCGGAGCCGGTGGCCCCGATCACCAGCCCGTGCGGGCCCATGCCGCCCTGCGCCGACTCCTTGATGTCCAGCTCCACCACCCGGCCGTCGGCCCCGAGCCCGAGCGGCACGCGCAGTCTGTTGCGGCCGGCTCGCGGGCGCCAGGTGACCGCCGGGTCCAGGAGGGCCGGGTCGCCGACGCCCAGGAGCTCGGTCAGCGTGGTGTTGACCGCCAGCACGTCTTCGGCCTCGCCGCCGGAGGCCGCCGAGGCCCGCAGCGGCGCGAGCTGTCTGGCCAGGCCCTCCGCCCGCATGTAGTCGAGGCTGTCGGGGTCGCCGAACCGGGTCCGGTGCTCCTTGCCCGCATGGTCGATCTTCACCATGTGGAACCCGTCCGGGTGGACGTCCAGGCGCAACGTGAACTGCTCCGCCACGTCGGAGGTCGAGCCGGACAGGTCGATCACCGTCACGCCCTGGATGGCGTCGCCGCCGAGCTGGGAGTCGTGCGGCACGTGCCCGCCGTCCACGATGAGCACGTGGTACGGCAACGTGTCCGCCGCCGCTCCCGGCCGGAACCGGGCGCGTTCCTTGAGCTCGCCCCCGACCAGCCGGTCCAGCTCGGCCAGATTCTCCGCCATCAGCCGCACCTGCCCGGCCGCGTCCACCTCCTCGGGATGCAGCGCGTGCGGCAGCCACTTGACCCATTCCCAGTGGGGCATCCACTCCGCCCCGGCGCACACCATGATGCGCATGTCGTCGGGGGAGTGGAACACGGTCAGCTGGGCGATCATCGCGCGTAGCAGGTCGCGCACGGCGACCGGGTCGCCGTTCACCCGGATCCGGGCGAACGAGCCGAGCGCCACGGCGACGGGCAGCTCGGCGACCGTCGAATGGGCCCGGATGAACCTGCGCAGCGCGCCGGCCGACAGCGCGTCCAGGTCCTCGACGGGCTTGGAGTCCGGCGGGATGAGCTGGACGGCCAGCTTCTGGACGCCGGTGCCCAGGCGTACGGTCGCGAAGTCCTCGTCGCGGGGGCGCCGTTCCCACAGCCGGGGGCTCATGGCGATCCACCACAGGGCGTCGGGCTCGGGACCACTCCACTCCAGGGCCTCGCGCTGCTGGCGGGCCGCGCGCCTGGTCCGCTTGCGGATCTGGCTCAGGTACCGGAAGTAGTCGCGGCGGGCGCCGTTGAGCCGGTATTTCCGCTCGCCCGACTGGCGGCCCATCTGGCCCAGCGTCATGCCGATCATGGACAGCGCGAAAAGGCCGCTGGCCACGTACATGATCGGGTTGGCGTTGCCGAAGGAGGTGAACATCAAGGCCATCGCGGCCGCCCCCGCTCCCATGGGGAGGTAGGTGAGGACCAGCGCGAAGCCCTGGCCCTGGACTTCGGGGATTTCGGGAGGCGACTCGATCAGAATTTCGCCACGCGGGGGCTTGGGGCCGGGGCGGCGTTCTGGGCGACGTACGACGACGATGCTCATCGAGACGTTCTTATCAGAAAAGACCAGATATGTTCTCTGTTGTCCGTGACCACTGGTGGGACCGGAGAGTTGAGATGGGACAAATCGTTCAGGGGCCTCCACTCGGTCCGCCGGGTCCGCCGATGAGGCAGGGCCCGCCGCCCGGGTATCCCGGACCCCCTGGTCCGCCGCCTCAAGGGCCGTTCCAGCAGGGTGCCCTGGCGCAGGTTCCCATGCCGCTGCCGACCCAGTGCCACGTGACGATCGTCGGACCGCGGCGCAGGGCCGACCTGGCGCTGCCCGCCGACGTCCCGCTGCCGAACGTGCTTCCCGGCCTGCTGCGCGCTCTGGGAGAGGTGGGCGGCGAGGCGGCGGCCGCTCCCGGGTGGGCGTTGCAGCGGCTGGGCGGGGCGCCGCTCGATCTGGGGCAGAGCCTCGGCGCGCTGGGCGTGCTCGACGGCGAGATCCTCTACCTCAGGCCCCGCGAGGCGATCATGCCGCCCGCGCACTATGACGACGTGGCGGACGTGGTCGCCGGCGGGGTGCGCGAGGGCGGCGTCTGGTCGGCCAAGCACACCAGGATCGTGGGCGCCGGCGGCGCGGTCGGCCTGCTCGTCCTGGGCGGGTTCGGCCTGGCCATGTCCGGCATGTCAGGTCTGATCGTCACGATCGTGGCCGGGCTGCTGGCACTGCTGCTGGTCGTCACCGGCACGCTGCTGTCCAGGGCGGTCGGCGACTCGATGGCCGGGGCCCTGATCGGGCACGCGGCACTGCCGTACGGGTTCGTCGCAGGCCTGTTCGCCCCTGGCGGGACCCCGCTCGGGTTCGGCGTGCCGCACCTGCTGGCGGCGCTGGCCTGCACGGCGCTGGTGGCGGCCGTCGCCGGGGCGCTGATCTCCGACGGCGTCGCCGGCTTCCTCGGCACGGCCGTCGCCGCCACGGTCGCGGGGATCTGCTCCGCGGTCGTGATGGTGTGGCCGTTGCCGCCCGCCGGCGTGGCGGCGGTGGCCATCGCGGTGTTGCTGGCGTTCAGCCCGCTGATACCCACCTTGGCGTTCAAGCTCGCCAAGGTGCCGCTGCCGGCCATGCCGACGACCGCGGAGGAGCTCCGCAGCGACAACCAGCGCCTGGACGCCGCGGCCATCCAGGAGCGCACCAGGGGCGCACAGCGCTACGCCACCGGCATGATCGCGGCGATCGGCCTGTCCGCGCTGGTCGCGCAGCTGCTGCTGGTGTTCGCCGACGGCTGGGTCCCGGTCGTCATGATGGTGTCGCTGTCGCTCACGCTCATCATGCGGGCCCGGGTCTTCCGCGGGCTCGGCCAGCGGATCTGGCTCATCGGCTCGGGCCTGGCGGGCTTCGCCATGCTCGCGCTGTCCCTGGTCGGCTCCGGTGAGCTCGTCGGGTCGCTGGCCGTGGCCATCGGGGTGCTGTGGCTGGCGCTGACGAGCGTGGGCATCGGGCTCTGGCTGGCGACGGGGAAACCCTCGCCGTTCTGGGGCCGCGCGGCCGACATCCTGGACGTCGTGCTGATCGTGCAGCTTTTCCCGCTCGCGCTGGGCGTGCTCGAGGTCTACACGTGGGTGCGCGGGCTGTCCGGTTGATCTGTTCAGAGAGGTAGTGGGATGCAGGAGTTCGGCGACTTCGCGAACATCGACATCGACAAGTTGCTGAAGGGCGCCGACGAGCAGATCGGGCTCTTGGAGCGGTTCCAGCGGGACGTGGGCTCGTACGTCGGCCACGCCCAGGACGAGAACGGCATGGTCACCGTGGAGTACGACCACCAGGGCGTACGGGAGCTGGAGCTGCATCCCAAGGCGATGCGCCTGGCCTCGGGCGAGTTGGCCGACCTGATCAAGACGGCCATCGCGGACGCCTCGGCGGACTTCCAGAAGCAGTTCAGCGCCGGCATGCGGGAGCTGTTCGGCGACGACGAGGATCCGATGAAGTACGTCAACGACCCCGACGCCGCGCTCAGCAAGCTCAAGGAGGCGGAGTCGCTCCACGAGCAGGCGTTCACGGACGTCATGGGCCAGCTCAATCAGATCCGCCGCCGGATGGACCTCTGACGTGGTCCGTCCACCGCCGCGGTTCGCCACCTGTCAGGGCATGGTAGGCCGTCCAGCAGGGCGTTCATCCAAAAGTCGCCGGGGCGCGACTGATCCGTAATCTGTGATTACTGGGAATTACGGGGCTATTGGTGGCTAACATGCAATTTGAGGTTGATCGCGGGGGTAGTCGGTTCCACTCAGGGGTGACCGCCCGCCGGAGCAGCAACGCCATACCGACTTGGAGGTCCAGGTGGCACTGTACGGGGCCAGCCCTACTCAGTTGACGAACGCGGCAGGCTACTGCCAGGAGACCGCCCAGTACATCGAGGGCATGCGGCAGCGGGTCGAGCAGATCAAGGCCGACCTCACCACTCAGGGCTGGAAGGGCGGCGCGTCCCAGAAGTTCGCCACGGCCCTCACGCAGTGGGACGGCGAGTTCAGGGGAGTCATCCAGATCCTCGAGGACATCTACGACCGGCTGAACATGGGCGCCGGCGTCTACCGGAACGCCGCCGACCAGAACATGGACATCGCCGGCGGCTTCGTCGGGGCCGGCGAGGCCGGTCGTATCGACTCCCTCATCAACGCCAACCGCTGAGCAGGACGGAGAACGCCATGACGATGCCCGACGACTACACCTACGTCCGGTTCGGCTCGATGGAGCAGGCCTACGAGCAGCTCCAGAAGATCGTCACCGAGCTCGACCGGGCCACCGACGACCTCTACGCCGACATCAAGAAGGAGCTCGGCGCGAGCTGGGAGGGCGAGGCCGAGACCTTCTTCGAGGACAAGCGCCGCCGGTGGAACGAGCACGAGAAGGCGATGGGCCAGCAGCTGTTCCAGGCCGCGTCGGCGGTCAACGTCGCCAAGGGCAACTACGAGAGCGCCGAACGGCGCAACATCAGCATCTGGACGGACTGACACGGGCTCGTTGATCCCCTCTCGGTCATCGCCGGACGCGGTGGCCGAGAGTTCTGCTGCTAGAGGTGAGGTATGACAAGCAGGGATGCGACGGACGGGGGCACCGATCCGCTGTCTGTCGATCCGAACCTGTTCGGTGACGGCCGCGAGAACTCACCGGTCGGCATACGGGCCATCGCACAGGAATTGAGGATCAACCTCGACGCCATGCTCGGCGGCGGCGAGCGGCCCAACGGGAACGTCAATCAGATCTCGACGGACGGCGAGCTCTCGGCCGCCCAGATCGGCCAGTGGGACGACGCGCAGGCCCTTGCCTCGACCGTCGGATCGAGCAACGCGGGCAGGAAGTTCGCCGAGGTCTACCAGAAGTTCATCGAGGCTTACCAGAGCGTGGTCGAGGCCGTGGAGGCCAGCGCGGACAACCACGACCGGGCTCGCCGGGCCAACGAGGGTGATGTCTGATGGGTGAGCGGGAGGTCGTCACCATCCTGTCCTTCGGCAACCTGCCGGAGGGCACCTGGGTCACGAAGACCAAGAGCGAGATCAAGGCGCTGCTCCAGAACACCGACCCCTTCTACATCGAGGGCACCGGGCAGACCTACCAGAACGCGGCGACCAAGATCGAGCAGGCCGTCACCGCTCTGGAGGAGCACGCGCCCAAGATCGCCGAGGTCTGGCAGGGTCCGGACGCCTCCCGGGCCCGCCACGCGCTCGAGATGCTGCACGCCTCCGGCAACGAGCTGTCCACCAAGCTGTCCATGATGGGCGGGGCGCTGCAGACGTACGCGGCCCACCTCAGGGAGACGCAGGGCAAGGTCGACGAAGAGGTGACGGTCCCGGCCGCCGGGTCCATGACCTCCTCCGAGGAGGAGCTCGTCAGGGAGGGCCTGGAGAACACCAAGGCCCAGCGCGCGCTCTACGAGCTCAACCAGAAGATCGTCAGCATCTACGACATCGAGGTGCCGCACAGCGTCTCCTACGAGCTCCCCGCGGTCAGCCTGCCCGCCGCCCCGGTGGACACGCAGGACCCGAAGTACCCCACGGGCTCCGGGACGCAGGGCCCCACCTTCCGCACGCCCCTGAGCGAGATCAGCGGCGGCTCCAACGGCGGTGGCTCGGGAGGATTCGGCACGACGAACACCGGCGGCGGCAGCACCGGTTCGCTTCCCGGCGGCTCCAACCCTGGGGGATCCGATCCCGGTGGCTCCAACCCGGGTGGTACCCACCCGGGCGGCTCCGACCCCGACACTCCCGGCTCGAACAACCCGGAGAACCCGCAGAACCCGGATGCCCCGGTCGATCCGGCGCCGGACGCGCCCACGACCGAGGATCCCGGGCAGGCGCAGAACCCTGTCACGGGAACCGGCGACGACGACACCGTGCCGCCGGTCATCGGCACTGACGACAAGACAACCATCGATGGCCCGAACGGCACGAATCCCCGCCAGACGGACATGGCGAGCTACCAGCCGACCACCGCCACGATCGCCTCTCCGGCCACGCCTCCCACCACCACGATCAGCCCGTCGTACGGTTACGCTCCCGCGCCCGTGGGCGGTTCGCCGGGCACCCCCGCGGTGATCGGCTCGCCGGGTATCGGCACCGGCCAAACCGCACTGACCTCGTCCGGCTCCCGCGGTGCCGGCGGGACGTCGGCCGGCGCGCCCTTCCTGCCGTTCATGGGTGGCGGGGCCGGAGGCGAGCACGGTGACCTGGAACGGAGCACGTACATGCCGGAAGACAAGAGCGCCTGGACAGTCGGCTGCGAGACGACGGACCCCGTGATCGGATGACGAACAACGGGTCGAATCCCTACGTGCCGGACTTCGGCAGCCAGGGATTCCAGATGTCGTCGGGCATCTCCTTCACCAAGGAGGAGCTTGATGCCGGCGCCGGCAAGATCAGCCCGGAGGTCGACCGCGTCGATGCTCTGGAGAGGCAGACCGGCGGCCTGGGCGTGCCCTGGCCGCACTTCGGCGTGATCGGCATGGGGATCCAGAGCGTCCACGGGGACGCGATCAACCAGCAGAAAGAGGCGCTGGCCAGGGCTCGCCGGGCGCTGGAGACCTGGATGCCGGCCCTCACGGCGGCCGATCGCAACTACCAGCAGGCCGACGACGACAGCGGTGACGGGCTGGGCGACCTCGGTGGCGCAGGCGATCTCGGTGGCGCGGGCGATCTCGGCGGCATGGGGAACCTCGGCGGTGCCGGGGATCTCGGCGGCCTGAAGCCGGACCTGCCCACCGGCGCGGGCGACATGCCCGACATGCCGGACACCGACCTGCCCGGGCCCCCCGACGGCACGCTGCCTGACGGCACGCTCCCCGACGGCACCCTTCCCGACGGGACGCTGCCGGACGGCACGCTGCCCGGCGGCGAACTCCCGGGGGCGGGGAACCTGCCCGGCACCGACCTGCCCCAGCAGAACCTGCCGACCACCGATCCAGCGGACATGAGAGTCCCCAGCATCGACTCGGCGCTCAACCCGGCCAAGACCGACCTGTCGTCCTACCAGCCCACGACGCCGCAGCTGCCGGGCAACCTGCCGTCCGCGGACCCCTCCGGCCTGGGCACCCGTACGGGACCTGGCTCCATCGGGGGAACCGGCGCCGGGCTGGGAGCGGGGATCGGCCCGAACGCCGGCATCCCGGGCGTCGGCGCGGGGCTGCGCGGGGCGGGCACGCCGGGCGTGCCGATGATGCCGATGATGCCGATGGGCGGTGCGGGCGGAGCGGGCGACCAGGAACGCGACCGGGACAAGACCGTCGGGCTCTCCGAGGACGAGGGCGTCTGGGGCGGCGATGAGGACATCGCACCCCAGGTGATCGGACAGGAGGACCTGTGAGCATCTACAAGGAAACCTACATGGCGGCCGCGAGCACGGCCTTGGTCGCGGCCGGCATGATCTGGAGACCGTGGGGCTTCTACGTCGCCGCCACCATCGGCACCATGATCTCCGATCCCGAGGGCATGACGGAATCGGCTGCGGGCTGGCGGACGGAAGAGCTCGTGACGCTGGGCGCGCAGCTCGACGCGCTGAAGACCCAGCTCAAGGATCAGGGGACGTGGGAAGGAAGCGCGTTCGACGCCTTCGAGAGCGTCCATACGAGCTTCAAGAACTCGATCGACGATCTCAATGCGGCCAGGGACGACACCGGCCAGGCGGTCGACTCGGCGGCCGGCTTCTACCGTGTCGGCGCCATCGTCTGCTCGGCCGTCGCCCTCGCCATGCTGGGGTGGGGGATCGCGAAGATGGCCATGAGGTTCAACCCGGCCACCGCTGTCGCCGCGGAGACCACGGACGCCGCCGTGGGCAATGCCGCCACCTCCACGATCAGAACTGTGGCCAAGAGGCACCTCATGGTGGCCGGCGGCATGGCCGCGGTCCTGGCCGTCGTCGTGCAGCAGTCCAAGATGACCGGCAAGATCTTCCCCACGCTCGAGGCGATGCCGACCCAGATGTCCACCATGCAGAACGGCGGCTCGACCCCGTTCACCAACGACGGCATGACCTACGACGAGGACATGGCCACCCTCACCCCGCAGATCGACGAAACCATGACGCAGGGCGGCGGCTTCCAGATCTAGGCGGCGTCACTGCGCCGGCTGGATCGCCTGGACCTCCTGCACGGGTGTCCTCGCGGCCGCCGGGTCCAGAGCGGGGCCGTCAGGGATCAGCCGCAGCAGGTGGGCGGGCACCGGTGCGACGTCCGTCGCCTCGTACCCCAGCTTGCCTATCGCGTCCGCCGAGGTCAGCCGGAACCTCCTGCCCTGGTCCGTGATGAGCGAGAACTGCTGCACCGCCGACAGTTGCCCGTCGCCCGGCAGGGTGCCGGCCAGCACCGCGCTGCCCGGCGGGAGCAGCACCTGGTCGACCTTGTCCGCGCCGGCGCGGACCGTCGGCGCCGGGATGCGGATCTTGCTGCCGGTGGTCAGCACGGCCCTGGTCGAGCCCTTCCCGGTGTTCGCGTACACCGCGCAGAGCGGGGCCGACACACCGGGCGCGCGGAAACGCGGCATGGTGGCCGGCAGGCCGTTGTTCAGCATGGTGCGCGCGGACGCCTTCATCGCGTTGGCGCTCGCCGCGTCGATCGGCGTCTCGCGGACCGGGCTCCTGCCGTAGGCGGCCTTGCTGGCCGGGTCCTGGAGCAGGAGCATCGCCTGGGTGTGGCTGATCGGCGCCAGGCCGTCGGCCAGCAGGACGTACCAGCGCTCGTTCGAGCCCGCCACGGACGCCACCTTGTACACGTGCCCGACCCTGGCCGCCTTCCCGCCGGGGCCGGCCGCCTTCCTGCCGTGCTGCGGGACCTTGGGAGCCGCGAAGTCGACGCCCGCGGGGATGGCGTTGATCCACGAGGTGGGCACGCGACGTGGCGTCTGGTCGCTGAGCCGGCTCACGTTCGCCGCCCGGAGGCGCTGGTTGGCCCAGAGCACCCAGCTCTGCTGCCCGTCGCTGACGAGCAGCGCCTCGCCGCCCACGGGCGTCCCGCCGATCTCGGTCCCGGCCACGAGGGTCACGAACGGCTTGGGCAGGCCGGAGGCATCGGCCCCCTCGGTCACGCACGCCGACCACGGGGCCTTGACCAGCCGATCCCGCTTGGGCAACGAGTCCGGCGCCCCCTGGATGCCCACCTTCCGGCCACGGGCGAAGCCGGCCAGCGACTCCGCGGACACCGTTCTGACCTGGATGTCGGCGCTGTCGAGCATCAGGCGTGCGGAAACGTAGTTCGCCACCGGCTGGAGCTGGCCGGTCTGCTGGTTGTAGACGTACGAGGCCCCGGTCTCCTCCTCGATGAGCAGTTGACCGGCCGCGGTCAGCTTGGTGGCGTTCCCCGGGCTGAGCAGCCCCCAGATCCCGAACCCGGCGACGATCAGGATCGCGATCAGCAGGCCCGCGAACGTCGCCACGTTCTGCCGTCGCATGGGGGATTCCGGCACATCCGGCTCCCCCTGCACCAGAGCCATCCCCAGGCGCTGCGCCATCAAGCGCTGTGCCTGATAAAGGTCCTTCTGGGTCTGCATATTGCCTAATGTTACGCATGTTGACTATGTGTTTTCTGTACGGCAAAGAAACATCCGAGTAAGCTGCTTGATCGAGTGCCAAGGGGGAGGCTCGTGGGAGAGACACAACCGCCCGGCGACTGGCCAGGGCTTGAACCCGAACGCGACGGCGTGACGTACGACGCCCAGAAGATCTCGAACATCGCCGGAGAGCTGCGCGAGGTGATGAAGCCCATCAGCGGTGAGGGCCGTACCCAGCGCCAGGGCTCGATCAACGACCTCAGCGTTTACGGCGACCTCTCCGACGTGCGTCGCCACCTGCTGAGCATCGACAACTGGCAGGGTGGCGCCGCCTTCGCCGCCACGCTGGTACAGAGCTACCAGGAGTTCATCACCGTCTACGAGGACGTCCTGGAGAACTTCGCCACCGCGATCACCCTGGTGGAAGCCGGGGCCGGCACCTATCAGGTGACCAACGCCGCCAACGAGGGCGAGGTCTGATCGGCGTGGGAGAGAACAAGCGCGAGATCCACCTGCTGAAGCCCGCCTGCATGCCCTGGACCGTCGAGACGAGCGGCCGGAGCGTCGAGGAGGTCGTCACCTTCATCAACGGCTTCGACGAGACGCGCATCGAGCAGGCGGCCACCGCCTACAACGACGCCCACACGGCGGTCACCACCGCCAAGAACGGGCTGGAGGCGCAGGCCCGCAAGCTCGCCGAGGTCTGGGAGGGCCCTGCCTCGGTCGAGGCCCAGCAAGCGCTCGGGATCCTCTATGTGACGCTGGGCGAGCTGGCCGACAAGCTGAAGAAGATGGCCGAACCCATCTCGGCCCTCGCGACGGTGGTGAGCAAGCACAAGTCGTTCGTCAATGACGGCTGGAAGGGGATCATGCCCACCTGGGCCAACCAGGGTGGACTGACCGGCGGCAGCTGGAATGACAGCATCGCGGACCTCTACAGCGTCTACACCGGCGTCTACGGGGGCGACAGCGCCACCGGGGACTGGGGGTCCCAGGACGAGCTGGCGGGGCTCCACCTGAAGACGTTCGGCGACGACCTCTCGCACGTCCACATCATGATCCCGGACACGGTGGAGAAGGTGCTCCGGGACATCCGCCCCCCGCAGATGCCGCAAGAAGACCCCGACCCGATCGACTACTCCCAGTTCGGCAACCGTGACACGGGCGGCCTGACCCCCGCCTCGTACGGAAACACCGATATGTCCGGAATGCCGACCGGAGGTCCGGGCACCGGAGGACCCACCTTCGGCGCCCTGGATCCGTCGACCGATCCCTCGACACCGAACACTCCCGGCTATCCCGGGACGAATCCGCCCGGCTACCCCCCGACCGACTCCCCGACCGGGCCTGACCCGAACGGCCAGGACCCGAACGGCCAGAACCCGGATGGGCAGAACCCGAACGGCCGGGACCCGAACGGCCAGAATCCCGGCGGTCAGTACCCGAACGGTCAGTACCCGAACGGCCAGAATCCCGGCTCGGGAACGAACACCAACTTGCAGGACTACCGGCCCACGACGGCATCCACGGTTCCCACCGGGACCGTCCCCACCACGAACAGCTACGGCAGCCCCACCTCGTCGTACGGGCCCGGCACGTCCGGGGGCGTGTACGGCGGCGGGGGCGGAGTGATGCCGGCCGGAGGCGCGCCGGGCGTCGGCGCCACGCGCGCCGGCGGCACGGGCATGCCCTTCCTGCCGATGGGCGGGATGGGCGGCGCCGGAGCGGGCCAGGAATCCCAGGACCGGGAATCGAGCACCTGGCTCCACGAGGACGACGACGTGTGGGGCGGCGACTCGGACTCGGTGGTGAACGACCGGATCGGCTGACACGCCGTGCCGTCCGTTCGCGTGTTGCTCGACCACGGCCAGGAACCGTCCTGAGGTTCCTGGCCGTGTGCCGGGCTCCTCAGCCGCTGTCGGGCAGGGCGGCCTGGACGGGCGTGATGGTGCCGGTCGTCACGAGGAAGCCGCGCCCGGCCGGCCCGCCCACGGTCCCGCGCGGGAGCCGGATCGTGAAGAGGTCGCCGTCCGTCTGCCCCTGCACCGCGAGCAGCAGCCCGGTACGGGCCTTGCGCGCCTCCGCCACGAACCCGCGGTAGGCCACGGCCAGGTCTCCCGTCGCGCCCGCGACGAGCAGCCCGTGGTCGCCGTCGCGGCCCGACCGGAGCACCTCCTCCAGCGCGGTCCCCAGCGGCCCGTCGGGGTTGACCAGCTCGGCGTCGTCCACCAGCACGACGTAGTGGTGCAGGTCCGCCACCAGCTCCGGCAGGTTCGCGGCGTCGGCGTCCAGCACGGCCAGCACCCCGCCGAGATCCCGCAGCGGGCTGCGCCGGGGGGTGACGGCGATGACCGGCGTACCCCGGGTGATCAGCGACTGGGCGGCCGTCATCAGCACCGACGAGCGGCCGGAGCGGGACGGCCCGGCGATCACCGCGCCCGGACCGTGGGCCTGCAGGTCGAGCCCGAGCGGGGCGAGCGCGTCGCCGCCCGCGCCGACCAGCGCCCACAGCGGCGACGGCGGGCTGAAGTCCGGGTCGAGGGCCAGCGTCTGGGAGGTGGTGATGCGCATGGGCAGCGCGTCCACCCGCAGCGGCGGCGCCCCCACCCGGCGCCGGCCGCCGTTTCCCGCCCCCGCGGCGTGCGCGGGGGCGGACCGCCCACCCGCCCCGCCTCCGGCACGGGAGCCGCGAGCGGGTTCGGACGCGGGTGCCGTGGCGGCGCGGGCCAGGGCCTGGAGCGCCGCCACCTGCGCCGGGCCGGCCGGGTCGTCGGCCAGCAGCGCGATGTGGTGCTCCACGATGCCGTGCTCGCCCATCGACAGGGCCCGGCCGGGCGGCATGACGGAGGGCAGGCCCTTGAGCGGGAAGCCCGCCAGGCCGTAGTCGGAGGAGTCGGACAGGCGCAGGAGCAGGCGGTCGTCGAAGACCGTCGAGACCTGGCCGAGCAGCCCGGACCGGTCGCCGGTGACCACGGCCCTGAACCCGACCGCCGCGCCCTCCCGCAGCAGCTGGAGCAGCGCCTCGATCAGCCGCCCGTAGTCGTAGCCCTCGAACGCGGCCACGAAGCCCTCCCAGCGGTCGAGCATGAACACCATCCAGGGCAGCCGATGGCCCGCCTGCCGGTATTCGGCCAGCGACGCGTGCCCGGCCTCGGCCAGGAGCTGCTGGCGGCGGCCCACCTCGGCGCGCAGCCGCGTCAGCAGCCGCTCCACCCGGTCGAGCTGGTCGCGGGTGACCACGGCGCCGCAGTGCGGCATGGCCACCAGCGGCAGCAGCGCGCCCGAGCCGCAGTCGACCGCGTGCAGGTGCACGTCATCGGGGGAGGCGTACGCGGCGATGGCGCCCGCGATCGTGCGCAGCGCCGTCGACCTGCCGCTGCGCGCGGCCCCGGCGATCAGCAGGTGCCCGCCGTGGGCCACGTCGAGCGCCAGCGGGTGCCGGTCCTGCGCCCACGGCCGGTCGGTGATCCCGAACTGCAGCGGTGGCACCTCGGCGAACGCCTCCGCCCCGCCGCCCGCGTCCGCGCCGTTGAGTGAGTGGGGTGCGGCGAGCACACCTGCGGCCCCGCGGCTGTCCGAGGGCCCGTTCCCCCCGTCGGGGAGGTCCAGGACGAGGCGGGTGGGCAGGGGGTCCAGCCACGGGCTGGGCTGGACGGGCACCCCGGCCAGGCGGGCGGCCTCGATCAGGGCGTCGGCGGCGAGGGTGAGGTCCGTGGTCGTGGAGTCCTCCTCCTCGGGCCGCGGGGGCGGTGGCAGCGCCTTCCCGAGGGCGCGCCAGTCCACGTCCAGCACCCGTACCTCACCGCCCGGCACGGAGGCGACACCGGACGCGGCGGGGCTGCGGCCGCCGACCCTGGCCGTCTGGACGGCCACCGCGGCCCCCACCCCCGAGCGCACGTAACAGCGGCCGGGCGTGGACTTGGAGATGTGCGCGGCGTCCGGCAGGTCGATGACGTCGGCCGACTCGGCGGGCTCGGTCACCCGCAGCGCGATCCGCAGCGAGGTGTTGGCCTGGATGTCGGCCGTCACCACGCCCGCGGGCCGCTGCGTCGCCAGGATCAGATGGATCCCCAGCGACCGGCCCCTGCGCGCGATGTCCACCAGCCCGGTCACGAAGTCCGGCAGCTCGGCCACCAGGGCGGCGAACTCGTCGATGATCAGCACCAGGCGCGGCAGCCCCGGCCCCGCGTAGTCCTCGATGTCCTTGGCCCCGGCCGCCGCCAGCAGCCGCTCCCGCCGCCGGATCTCGGCCGCCAGCGAGTCGAGGGCCCGCTGCGTCAGGTGGCCGTCCAGGTCGCTGACCATGCCGACCGTGTGCGGCAGGCGTACGCACTCCTTGAACGCGGCGCCGCCCTTGTAGTCGATCAGCACGAACGTGAGCTGGTCGGGCCGGTTGGCCACCGCCAGCGAGCAGATCAGCGTCTGCAGCAGCTCCGACTTGCCCGCGCCGGTGGTGCCGGCGACGAGCCCGTGGGGGCCGTCGAGCCTGAGGTCCACCGAGAACGGGCCGTCCGGGCCGACGCCGATGAGCGCCTTGGTGCTGCCCTGGTCGCCCCACTGGGCGGCCAGCTCCTTGCCGGAGGGGACGGGCATGCCCATCAGGTCGAGGAGGCGTACCGCGTCGGGGAGGTTGCCGCCGGGGTCGTCCCTGCTCACGTCGCGGATCGGGGACAGCGCCCGGGCCAGGCGGTCGCACCAGGGGGCGGACACGAGGTCGGCCAGGACCGGGCCGATGACGTCGAGGCCGCCGCCGCGCAGGCGGACGAGGCCGTCGGTGCCGCACGCGGCCACGGTCTGGCACTCCTCGGGCAGCAGGCGCTGGTCGTCGTCGATGGCCAGCGTGTACACGCCGGAGCGCGGGCCCTGGCGCAGCACCTGAGGCATGTTGGGCAGGCCGCGCAGGACCTGGGCGCCGTCGAGGATCACCAGCACGTCGTAGGGGCGCACGTCGTAGGAGGAGAACGTGGGCTTCTCCGGCCCGCCGAGGTCGTCCCAGCCGGTGGGGATCTTGCCCAGCTCGGGGATGGCGGTGTTCTGGCGCTCGTCGATGAGGGCGGCCAGCTCCGCGACCCGGCGGGTGGCCGAGTCGGGGTCGGTGCCCACCAGCGCCACGCACTCCTCGCCGGCCCGGGGCGCGCAGTGCGGCAACCAGCGCAGCCAGCCCCAGCGCCGCTCGGCGTCGGCGTGCGCGGACACCACCACGATGGCCAGGTCACGCGGGCTGTGCAGGGTGGCGGCCTGGGCGACCAGCCAGCCGGCCAGGCTGGTCGCGGATGAGCGCGGCCCCGTCACGCCGGCCACCCCCAGCCGCCGCATGGGCAGCGCCACCGGCACCGAGCGGCAGATCGGCGGGTCGATGGGCCCGCCCTGCTCCTCCGACAGGTCCAGATCGGCGGGCAGGTCGGCGAGCCCGACGCGCAGCCTGAGCGCGTCGGAGTCGTGGATCCGGCGCTCCCACAGCCGCCTGCGCGGCCCCGTGGCCGTCAGCAGCACCTGCGCCGGGTCGGGCGCGTCGGACCTGCGGGCGGCCTCGTCGGCGGCCCGGGCCCGCTCCACGGCCTCGTCGTACGCCCTGACCTGCTCCTCGTACTCCTTGAGCGCCTTCTTGTGCTGCTTCTTGCCGTGCCGCCGGTCGCTCCACCACTGGCCGATCATGATGACCGGCGTCATGAGGGCGACGAGCAGGTAGTACCACTGCTTGAGGGCGATCGCCAGGGTCAGCCCGAGCACGGCCGGCAGGCAGGCGGCCAGCAGTTGCAGGCGCAACCCCTCGTTCCGGCCCGGCTCCTTGGGCTTGACGAACTTGCGCTGGGGCTCGGGCCGCAGCAGCCTGGGCGGGCGGTTGTAGGCGACGCCGCCCTCGGTCCGCGGTGCCAGGTGCGCGTCCCTCGGCTCGATGGAGGTCAGCACGAACACCGAGGACCCGCAGGTCAGCACGGCCTGGTCGGGCCATTCCACCGGCTCGGTGAGCGGTCGCCCGTCGAGCTCGGGCACCTCGTCGTGGCCGGCCGCGTGCTCGGCGGCCTCGCGCTCGGCCGTACGCGCGGTGAGCTCGGCCACCTCCTCGGCCCAGCGCCCCTTGAGCTTGATCCTGGGCGCCTCGCCGCGCGGGCGCCACGCCCGCTCCACCGTGATCGCCTCCGGCGTCACGCGTACGGTCACCGCCTCCGGAGCCAGCGCCGGGTCGTCGGCCGCCATCGCGCACATCGGGTCGGAGCCGATGACGTGCACGCCCAGCCCCAGCCGGTGCACCGCCCCGGCCGCCGGCCCGCCCACCACGCGCACCTCGGCGACCCCGCCGGGCTCCTCGACGACGGTGGCGCGGGCGAGGTGGGGGTCGAGCGTGACCTTGTCGCCGTCGCGCAGCACGGCGGCGGCCGGGGTGCGCGGGTCGAGCGGCCGGCCGTCCCGCCACAGGACCGGCGGCCCCATGTCGGAGCGCTCCGGCCGGCGTGGCCTGGGGACGTGCGCGCCGACGCCGCCGGACGCCGTCATGCCGTAGGGCGCCCGGGCCTTGGGCAGCCGGACCACCTCCGCCAGTGGCCCCTGATCGCTGAGCGCCTCGCTCAGCCTCGCCACCGTGGCGCCGTCGTCGCCGTCGATCACGACGTCACGATCGCCCTGCCCGCCGATCACGGTGAGCATGATCCGCATGGTGCCGTCTCCTCGGTCGACTTCGGGCGCAAAGGTAGCGTCCGGAACGTGGCCTGGCGCGCCGGTTGACGGCAATGGCATGGCCGACGGGATGAAGGGGGCAGATTCCCCAAAGAATGTGATTGGAGTGCCTGAAGTTATTGAAGTGGCGACTAGCCCGAAAAATCATCACTCGTCAACTTGATAGAAACAATAGGCATCGATTATTTCGGCTTGACATCATGTCACCTGCGAAACAAGCATGGGTCCCCGAATTCCGCCTACAGGCTCGGACCGAGCGCCACATAATGGCGTGAATTCCGCAATTCACTTCGGGAGCCCCCCACCCATGAGGACCAGTGAAAAGCCTGCCGCCAACGCGGCGGCGGGGTTGTCCGGCCCGGCCTCGCGCAAGCTCCCCGTGCCACCCAGGGAACGCAAGCCCGCGCTGGCCGCGCTGGCCGTGCTGCTCATCCTCGGCGGCGCGCTGGCCACGACCCTGCTCGTCCTGCGCAGCGGCGACCGCATCTCCGCGATCCGCGTCACCCAGCAGATCGGCGCAGGTCAGAAGTTCACCCAGCAGGCGATCGAGGAAGTGAAGATCGCCGACACGGGCGTCGAGTTCGTCTCCTGGTCGCAGCGGGCGCAGGTGCTCGAAAGCTTCGCAACCGTCACCCTCCTCCCCGGCACCCTCCTGACCAACCAGATGGGCGTGCGGGCCAGCAGCGAGCTGGGGCCGGGAAAGGCCACGGTCGGGCTCGCGCTCAAGCCGGGGCAAATGCCGGCGGGCGTGCAGGAGGGCGACCGGGTGCAGGTGATATTCGTACCGAGCCGGTCGAGTCAGGGAGAAAGCCGCGTACTCGCCGCGAAAGCGCTGGTCTTCGCCGTGGGTGACAGGTCGAGAACGGGAAATTCCGGCCAGATCACCGTGGTCGTCGATTCGGCGGCGGCGCCGGAAATAGTGGCCTCCGCTTCCAGCGGGGAGATCGCGGTGGCCGAGCTGCCGGGGGAACGCTGACGTGGCGCTGATCGTCCTGGCCGCCGACAAGGGCGCGCCGGGGGTGACCACCGCCGCCACGGCCCTGGCGGCGGTCTGGCCGCGTCCGGTGCTGCTGGCCGAATGCGACCCGGCGGGCGGCGACCTCGCCTACCGGCTGCCCGCGGCCGGCGGCGGGGTGCTGAACCCCGGCCGCGGCCTGCTCACGCTGGGCGCCACCGCGCGCCGCGGGCTCGAACCGGCGCAGATCCACCAGCACACGCAGAAGATCATCGGCGGCCTCGACGTGCTGGCCGGGCTCACGCACGGCGAGCAGGCGGCCGGGCTCACCTGGATGTGGGGCCCGCTGGGCAGGGTGCTGGCCGCCATCCCGAACGCCGACGTGATCGCCGACTGCGGCCGCCTGGGCGCACACCCGCAGATCGGTGACCTGATCGCCGAGGCCGAGCAGGTCGTGCTGCTCACCAGGGCCACCCTCGACCACGTGGCCCACCTGCGCGAGCGCCTGCAGATCACCAAGGCACACGGCGTGGTCGTGATCGCCGACCCGCGCAACTACCGGGGCTCGATCGAGGACGTACGCAGGATCGTCGGCCCTAGCGTCCAGTTCGTGCACGGCCTGGCGTACGACCCCAAGGGCGCCGAGCTCCTGCGCGGCCAGTGGGGCGGCCGCCTCGACCGATCGCTCCTCATCCGTACGGCCAGGGACCTGGCGGCGAGGCTGGTGAGCCACCGATGATCGACCACTCTCTCGTCAAGCGCTTCCGCCAGGAGGTCGGCGACCGCCTGGCCCACCAGCGCCGGCTCGACCAGGCCAACGGCCTGCCCCCGATGAGCGGGGAGGACGAGCGCCAGTTCGCCAGGGCGCTGATCTCCCAGGTGCTGGAGGAGCACGCCCGCAGCGAGATCGGCCTCGGCCGCACCCCGCCCACCGTGGAGGAGGAGGAGGCGCTCGCGGCGGGCATCCACGCGGCGCTGTTCGGGGTGGGCCGGCTGCAGCCGCTGCTCGACGACGCCCAGGTCGAGAACATCGACATCAACGGCTGCGACAAGGTGTTCGTCAGCTACGCCGACGGCCAGGAGCTCATGCAGGACCCGGTCGCCGACTCCGACGACGAGCTGATCGAGCTGATCCAGATCCTGGCCGCGTACTCGGGGTTGTCGAGCAGGCCGTTCGACACCGCCAACCCCCAGCTCGACCTGCGCCTGCCGGACGGCTCCCGGCTGAGCGCGGTCATGGACGTCACGGTCCGGCCGGCCGTCTCGATCCGCCGCGCCCGCCTGGGCAAGGTGTTCATGTCCGATCTCGTAGGCAACGGCACGATAAGTCCGGACGTCGGGCGCTTCCTGGCCGCCGCCGTCGCCGCCCGCAAGAACATCATGATCGCCGGCTCCACCAACGCCGGGAAGACCACCCTGCTGCGCGCCCTGGCCAACGAGATCCCGCCCAACGAGCGCCTCATCACCGTCGAGCGCGCGCTGGAGCTCGGCCTCGACCAGTTCCCCGAGCTCCACCCCAACGTGGTCGCCTTCGAGCAGCGGCTGCCCAACTCCGAGGGCCAGGGCGAGATCTCCATGGCCGAGCTCGTCAGGCGCTCGCTCCGGATGAACCCCAGCCGCGTCATCGTCGGCGAGGTCCTCGGCGACGAGATCGTCACCATGCTCAACGCGATGACGCAGGGCAACGACGGCTCCCTGTCGACCATCCACGCCAACTCCAGCATGGAGGTCTTCAACCGCATCGCCACCTACGCCCTGCAGGCCAGCGAGCGCCTGCCCATCGACGCCACCCACATGCTCATCGCGGGCGCCATCGACTTCGTGGTCTTCATCGAGAAGCGCAACGACTATCACGTCGGCGGCACCCTGCGCCGCTACGTCTCCAGCATCCGCGAGGTCAACGGCTGCGACGGCCGCGTCCTGTCCAGCGAGGTGTTCGTGCCCGGTCCCGACGGCACCGCCCTCCCGCACGCGCCGGTCTCCTGCCTGGAGGAGCTCGCCGCCCACGGCTACACCCCGGGGGGCTGGTAGCGATGCCGTTCACGTTCGACCCGCTGGCGCTGCTGTCCGGCGCGGTGGCGGGGGGCGGCCTGTTCCTGCTCGTCCTCTCCCTGTACGGCCTGCGCCCCCGCCCGACCCGGCCCAGACGCCACCTGATCAAGATGCTGACCACCCGCGCCGCGGTGGCCGCCGTGGCCGCCACCATGGTCCTGATCATCACCGGCTGGCCGGTCGTGGCGGTCGGCACGGTGCTGCTCGTGTTCGCCTGGCGCGGCCTGGCGGGCGGCGCCGCCGAGGAGCGCGCCGCCATGCACCGCCTGGAAGGGCTGGCCGCCTGGACGGAGTCGCTGCGCGACACGATCGCCGGCGCCGCCGGGCTCGAACAGGCCATCCCGTCGTCGATCAGGGCCGCCGCGCCCACGCTCAGGCCGCACCTGCGGGCCATGATCGACCGGCTGCACACCAGGATGGCACTGCCGGAGGCGCTCGCCCGCTTCGCCGACGAGCTCGACGACCCCTCGGCCGACCTCGTGGTGGCCGCGCTCATCCTCAACTCCAAGCTGCGCGGCCCCGGCCTGCGCGACGTGCTGGGCGCGCTGGCCGTCTCGGCCCGCGAGGAGCTCGACATGCGCCGCCGCGTCGAGGCCGAGCGCCGCTCCACCAGGCGCAGCGTGCAGATCGTGGTGATCACCGCGCTCGTCTTCGCCGGGATCCTCGTGCTGTTCAACCCCTCCTACGTCGCCGAGTACGAGGGCTTCCTCGGCCAGGCCGTGCTGGTGGTCGTGGCGGGGCTGTTCGGGGCCGGGTTCGCCTGGATGCGGCGGCTGGCCAGGTTCGACAAGCCCACGCGGCTGCTCATGGGAGGAGGCGGCGGCAATGGCTGAGGTCGTGCCGGTCCCGGCGAGAGGACGCGGCGATGGTTGAGGGCGCGCTGGCCGGCGCCGTGCTCGGGCTCGGCCTGTTCGTACTGCTGCGGGCGCTCTTCCCGGCGCGCCCCGGGCTGGTGGCGCGGCTGCTCGCGCTCGACGCCGTACGCGAGGACGCGGGCGCCCCCCGCATCCAGCTCGTGCTGCCCGACGAGGAGGTCAGCGCGTTCCGCCGCGGTCTCGGCGCCCGGCTGGCCCGCCTGTACGGCGCCCGCGGCTGGGAGGCCAGGTCGGTCAAGGCGGACCTGGCCCTGGTCGGCCGCTCGTTCGAGGCGTTCCTGGCCACCAAGGTGCTGCTGGCGGCCAGCGGCCTGCTCGCCTTCCCGCTGCTGCTCGCCTGGCTGGTGCTCATGGAGTGGGGCACCTCCCTGGCCATCCCGTTCTGGGCCGCCGTGCTCGTGGCCATCGTCTTCTTCTTCCTGCCGGACCTGCAGGTGAAGAAGGACGCCGCGGCCAAGCGGCGCGACTTCCGCCACGTCGTCGGCGCCTTCCTCGACCTGGTCTCCATGAACCTGGCCGGCGGCCGGGGCGTGCCCGAGGCCCTGATGATGGCCGTCTCGGTCAGCGGCGAGCAGCCCAACTGGGCGATGGGCCGCATCCGCGACGCCCTGAGAGGCGCCCGGATCGTCGGCATCACGCCGTGGCAGGCGCTCGGCCAGCTCGGCGAGGAGATCAACGTCGACGAGCTGCGCGACCTGTCCGCCGCGCTCGGCCTGGTGGCGGATGACGGCGCGAAAGTACGCGCCTCGCTCACCGCCAGGGCCGCCACGCTGCGCCGCCGCGAGCTGGCCGAGATCGAGGGCCGGGCGGGCGAGCGTTCCCAGTCGATGCTGGTGGCCCAGCTCCTGCTCTGCGCCGGTTTCGTGATTTTTCTCAGTTTTCCCGCCGCTATGAAGATGTTGGGGGTCTGATGAACCATCCCTGGATCGTTTACCTCACCGCGTACCTGGGCGACCGCGTGCACCGTGCCCGCACGGCACCCACCCGGGGCGCCTCCGCCGTCGAATGGGTGATCATCACCGCCATCATCGCCGGTGTCGCCCTGGGCCTGGCCACCTTGATCAAAACCCTGGTCGAACAGCAGCAGAGCAACCTCCAGGACACCTTCGGGGGTGGCGGTGGCGGCGACGGCGGTGGTGGCACTCCGTGAGAGTCCGGCCGCGACGGGACGAGCGCGGCGTGACGGTGATCGAGCTGGCCCTGCTCATGCCGGTCATCCTCGCGACCGTGCTGCTCATCGTGCAGGTCGCCCTCTGGTTCCACGCCCGGCAGGTCGCGGAGGCGGCGGCCAGGGAGGGCGCCCGCGTGGCCAGGGCCGCCCCGTTCGACTCGGGCGACTGGGAGGGCGCGGCCGCCGGGAAGGCCACCGAGATCGTCCGTACCATCGGCCCCCGGCTGCTGCGGGAGGCCACCGCCACGACGTCCGAGAAGGAGCCCGGCGAGCGTTTCGTCACGGTGACCGGCAGCGCCGTACAGGTCATCCCGCTGCTGCCCGACCTGGCCTTCACGATCACCGCCACCGCGGGCGGCCCCGTCGAGTGCTTCCGCCCCGACAACGGCGGCGAGGACTGCGTATGAACGAGCGGGGCTCGATGGCGGTGGAGACGGTCATGCTGGCCCCTGTCTTCCTGCTGTTCCTCATGTTCCTGGCCGGGGCCGGGGTGCTGGTGGAGTCGCAGGGACGGGTCAACGGGGCGGCGCGCGACGCCGCCCGGGCCGCGTCCGTGCAGCGCTCGCTCGACGAGGCCGAGGCCGCCGCCGAGGCGATCGCCACGGGCGTGCTCAAGGAGCCCTGCCGGTCCTCCTCCGTCTCCCTGGACGGGTCCGAATGGGAGCAGGGCGGCCAGGTCCAGGCCGAGGTGACGTGCGAGCTGGACCTGTCCTTCCTCGGATTCGGCGGCACCAAGCAGCTCACGGGGACGGCCGTGGTGCCGCTGGAGCAGTTCAGGAGGATCGAATGAGGACCGGCGAGCGGGGGTCCATGTCGGTGTTCACCGTGCTGTTCTCCGTGGTCGTGTTCCTGCTGGCCGGGCTGCTGGTGGACGGCGGGTCGGCGATCAACGCCCGGCTGCGCGCCGCCGACGTGGCCGAGCAGGCCGCCCGGGCCGGCGCCGACCAGCTCGACGTCGACCACCTCCGCCAGACGGGGCAGACGCGGCTGCTCGGCGAGGAGCAGGTGTGCGCCAGGGCCGACGAGATCGTCGCGGCCCAGGGCGGCGACGACGTGTCGCCCGGCGAGTGCTCGGTCGGCCAGGGCCAGGCGCAGGTGACGGTCACCGTGTCGGTGCGGTGGGAGGCGTTCTTCCTGAGCGCGATCGGTTTCCCCGGGTCCGAGATGACCGGCGAGGCCAGCGCCGTCCCCGAAGCGAGATAGCCGAACCGGGATGGCCGAACCGAGATAGACCGAATCCCGCCACTCGATGGATGCGGGACACACGAGCCACGACGCTGGACCGGGGAAGGGAGAGGCGATGCCGACGCGAGAGCCCGCGCGTCCACACGGACGTCACGTTCCCGTGCGCGTGCCGGCCAGGCGCAGCGCCGGCGACGTGCTGGCCGGGATCGGGGCGCTGGTCGTGCTGGTGGCGCTCGTGGGCGGCGTGCCGTACGCGCTGCTCACCTTCGTCGGGCCGCCGCTCGCGCCCGAGCTGCTCGACCTCGACGTGCTGACCAGCAACGTCGGCCCGAGCACGATGATCGCCGTGCTCGTGCTGCTGGTGTGGATCGCCTGGTTCCAGCTCTTCGTGTGCGTGCTGGTCGAGGTGTACGCCGGGGTCCGCCGGGTGGGCATGCCCGCCCGCGTGCCGATGTCCGGCGGCATGCAGTTCCTGGCCAACAAGCTCGTCTCGGCCGCGCTGCTGCTGTTCACGGCCGGGGCGATGGTGGCGCCGATCGCGAGGCTGGCGCCCACGCCGGCCGCCCCCCCGGTGACGGCGGTCGCGTACTCGGCGCCGCTCGTCGAGCAGACGCTGGAGACGCAGAAGACCAAGAAGGTGTACGTGGTGCAGCCGCCGCACGGGCGCCACCACGAGAGCCTGTGGGAGATCGCCGAGAAGTGCCTGGGAGACGGCCGCCGATATCCCGAGATCTACCGGCTCAATCAGGCGAAGGAACAGCCGGACGGCAGCCGGCTCAGGATGGCCGACCTGATCAGGCCCGGCTGGGTGCTCGACATGCCGGACGACGCCAGGAACGTGCACATCGTCCCCGCCGACCAGCCCCGCCAGCAGACCCTGCGCGAGCACCCGGGCCGGGCACACGTGGACCGCGACTCCAAGGCCGACACCGAGAAGCGGCAGACTCCCGAGAGAGGCGAGGGCAAGCACCGCCAGCCGGACCAGCAGGGTGACACCCGGGCCGACCGCCAGGAGCGCCAGGAGCGCCAGGACTCGCGCGACCAGGAGACCGTCATCCGCGAGAGCCAGGACGGCGACCTGACCGGCTACCTCGCCGCCGCCTCCCTGGCCGCCGCGGGGTTGCTGCTCGTGCTGGCCAGGCGGCGCCGCGAGCAGCTCTGGCGGCGGATGTTCGGCCGCCGGATCGTCCGCCCCCGCGACGACGCCGCCCAGGCCGAGGTCGCGCTCCGGCTGGGCGGCGACGCGCCCGGGGCCCGCGTGCTGGACGTCGGGCTGCGCGTGCTCGGCGCCGAGCTCGCCGCCCAGCGCCGCACGCCGCCCACCGTGTACGGGGCACATCTGTCCGCGCGCACCCTCGACCTGTGGATCCACCCGCCGGACGCGGACCCGCCGGCCCCCTGGACGGCGGCGGACGGCGGCCAGATCTGGCGGCTGCCCGCCCACGAGGGCCGCCTGCTCCCGGACCACGGACAGCAGGGCGGGGCACCGTACCCGGGGCTGGTCTCCATCGGCACCGACGCCGGCGGGCGCGTGCTGATCGACCTGGAGGCGGCGCAGGGCCTGATCAACGTGCGCGGCCCGCAGACCACCGCCGCGCTGGCCGCCCTCGCCGTCGAGCTGGCCACGAACCGCTGGTCCGACCGCATGCGCATCACGCTCGTCGGCTTCGGCGAGGAGCTGACCGCGATCGCGCCCGGCCGGATCAGGGCGGTCGGCAGCCTCGCCGAGGTGCTGCCCGAGCTGGAGGCGAGCGCCGCGCCGCGCCGGGAGGTGCTGACCGGCCGCATCACCGGCAGCCCGCGCGGCGCCCACTACCTGCTGTCCTCGGTCGCGCCCACGCACGAGGAGGCCCGCCGCCTGGCGCTGCTGGCCCGCCACGACACCGCCGGATACGTGCTGGCGGGCGAGGTCCCGCACGCCACCTGGACCCTGGAGATCAGCGAGGACGGCAAGGCCAGGCTCGCCGAGCTGGGCTTCGAGGTGGAGGCCCAGCTCCTGCCGCGCCGCCACTACCGCGCGCTGATCGACCTCTTCCGCACGGCCGACCGCCTCGAAGGCGAGGTCATCCCGGAGGCCGAGCCGCTGGCCGGGCTGCACCCGCCCGCCGTGGAGATCAGGATCCTCGGCCCGGTCGAGATCGTCGGCCTGCCCGCCCTGGAGGAGGGGCGGATGGAGCTGGCCACCGAGCTGCTGGTCTACCTGTCCACGCACGTGGGCGGCGTCCATCCCGTGGTGCTCGGGGGCGTGCTGTGGCCGCGCGGCGTGCAGGACATGGTCAGGGACGCCACCATCGCCAGGGTCGCCGAGTGGCTGGGGCCCGAGCACCTGCTCACCGACGAGGCCGGCCGGCTGCGGCTGGGGCCCGACGTGCGTACGGACTGGGCGCTGTTCCGCGAGCTCGTCCGCCGCTCCCACGGCGACCCCACGGCCAGGGCCGTCCTGCTGGAGAAGGCACTCGGCCTCGTACGCGGCCCGCTGCTGGCCGCCCGCCGCCCCGGCCGGTACGCCTGGCTGGCGGCCGACGACCTGGAGTACGACGTCACCGCCGCCGTGGCCGACGCCGCGCACCAGCTCTGCGAGCTCCGGCTCGCGAACGGCCAGCCGGACGCCGCCGTGGCCGCCGTGCGCGCGGCGCTGCTGCTGGCGCCCGACGACGAGGGACTCTGGCGCGACCTGCTACGGGCCACGCACGCCACCGAGGACATCGTGCGCCTGCGTGCCGTCGTCGAGGGGCTGACCCGCCGGGCGGCCTCGCACCCGTACGGGGGCGGGATGGCCCCCGAGACCGAGGCGTTGATCGAGGAACTGCTGCCTACGTGGCGCATCCATGTGGTGAGGGAGTCGTCGGCATGAGACGTGCGGCGATGGTGGCGCTGACCCTGCTCCCCATGACGGGGCTGCTCATGACGGGTTGCGCGCCGCCCGAACGGCCGTACCGGCCGCAGGAGGGCGTCACCACGGCCCCCTCCCCGTCCGGGACCACGAGCGCGCCCCGGACTGAGACCGGGAGCGAGACCGGGAACGAGCCGGCCCGCACGCCGGGCCCCGAGACGATCTCGATCGGCGGCGGCAAGCTCCGGGTGGACATCGACTGGCCCGCCGGCCGGGACCCGCTCATCGATCTCATGGCGGACTACTACGTGGCCTCCAGGAAGGCGCTCGTCTCGGGAAGCGATCGATACCTGAAAGGTCTGGATCTCGAACTGACCGGCGTCCGCGAAGCGTACGACTGGGTGCACGGCTACACCGAGAAGGAGAAGACGGTGAAAGGCGCGACCCGGCTCTACGACCTGCGGGTAGCCGCGGTGATGGACAAGGGCGCGCAGGTCAACGCATGTGTGGACGAGACAGGCGCGCGCGTGGTCTCCACACGTACCGGCAAGGCGGTCGCGCCCCAGCCCTTGTGGGTGCGCGCTCCGTACCTCCAGGTCCTGCTCGCGCACCGCGGTGACGACGGTGTCTGGCGGATCAGGGGATTTCGCTACGACTTGAAGGGGTGCACCTGATGAAGGGCCTGATATCGATGGTCGTCGCGGGCACGTTGCTGGCCGGCGCCGCACCGGAACCGCCGAGCGGCGCCCCCATCGACGAGGGCAGGACGAAAGGCGTCGAGCTCTTCAACTCCAAGATCGTCATCTCCGGCGACGGCGCGCGGGGCGGCAAGGCCGACGGCTACGTGCTCAAGCGTCCCTGCTGGTACGAGCCCGGCCTGGACGCGAGCGAGATGCTCAAGTCGCAGGAGTCGCTGCGGGCGTACTGGTTCAGGTTCACCCCGAACCCCACCGAGGAGAAGTTCAAGGCGTTCCTCAAGCAGTTCCAGGACAAGATCGGCAAGGATGGGCGCTGGTGGGGGCCGGCGTACAACGCCTCCGATCCCAAGGGCGAGGCCTGCTTCTCCAGCCTCGACCCCTTCGTCTTCGTCCCGCCCGGCACCACGCCGCCGTCCGGGATCACGATCCAGGAGCTGGCCGAGATCGCCCGGGCCGCGCTGACCGTGCCCGAGCCGACCGTCAAGCTGAACCCCGACGCCAAGAGCTACGTGAACCTGCCGACCTGGGTCTGGCTCGACGGCATCGGCCAGCCGCGCAGGTCGGTGACCGCGACGATCCCCGGCGTCATGAGCGCGACCGTGGTGGCCACGCTGGAGGAGATCAAGATCGACCCGGGCACGTCCAAGGACCGGGCCGAGGTGCACGAGGAGGGCTGCGGGACGTCGGGCAAGCCGTACGTCAAGGGCGGTGCGTTCGCGTGCGGGGTGCGTTACCTGCGGTCCTCGATCGACCAGCCGCGCGAGACGTACACGCTGACCGTCACGACCGTGTGGCCGGTCGAGGTGGCGGGTGACGTGGTGCCGTTCCAGTTCGCGCCCGTCCAGCTGGAGACCACGCGGGACGTGCCGGTCGGCGAGATCCAGAGCAACGTCAAGCCCAGCTAGGCGATGACCGCGGCGAGCGGGGCCAGCTCCGACCTGCCGGGCCAGCACGTCGAGCACGGTGTATCCGCTCACGCTCAGGCCGTGCCCTCGTACCCTCCGGCCTCGCCCCGACGGGGGCGGCCTGTTGCGGGGTCCGGCCACGTTCCGCAGGGCCGGGATCCGGCCTGACCATCGACGCCGGCTTGGGCTGCACGGCCCCCGGCTGGACCGCCGCCCTCCTGGGGCTGGTGGGGCTGGGGGTCGCGGGAGCGGCCGGCCTCCAGGCCCGCCGCTCCCCGCCTGACCACCACCAGGGCCGGCCCGGCGGGATGCCGCGCCGGCCCCGCGGCTCAGCCGAACAGCTCGTCGATGCTGGTGGCGGTGGTGGCCTTGGTGATCCAGGTCTCGAGGGTCTCGTGGTCGGTGCAGGCGAGGGTGCGTTCCCGGGCCTCCTGCGGGACGGGCACGCCCCGCGCGTTGAGAACCATGACGATGGCCTTCGCCTCGACTTCCGCCTTGCCCCCGAACGGGAGGTGCATGAGGTCCTCGACGCCTACGGTCGAAGCTCGGCACGCTGATGTCCATCTCTCGATGAGGTACTCGTGTTGCCGCGTCGGCATGCCGAACGAATTACCGAAAGCAGTCGAGTCATTACCTGGGGTTGACGATAGCTCCGGATTCGTGGGCAAGGAGCCACTCTTTCACCGGTACGCCGTAGTAATATCCGCCATACCCCCCAGAGCTGGGCAGCACCCGATGGCACGGCACGAACGGTGCGATCAGGTTCTGGGCGCAGGCCGACCCCGCCGCCCGCGCCGCCGTCTTGGGAAGGCCCGCCCGCTCGGCCAGCTCCGCGTACGACACCGTCGTACCGGGCTTGACCTCCCGCAACGCCGCGTGGAGCCGCTTGCGGGTAGGGGTGCCGGGCTGCGAGACCGGGATGGCGTCCAGGGCGTCGAGGTCGCCGTCGAGGTAGGCGCGTACGGCCTCCGTGACCGGCCCGGGGTCGGTCACGACCTCCAGGCCCTCCGACTGCAGGGCCGGGGTGAGCCGGACGAACATCTCCGTGGGATCGGCGGTGAAACCGGCGGCGACCAGCACCCCTTCGCGGGTCAGCAGGGCGAGCGGGCCCACCGGCGTCGGTACGAGCTGGGCAGCGATCATGAGGAGCTCCAGAGGTGCAGGGCGGCGTACGCCCGCCACGGGCGCCACCGCTCGATGTGGTCTTGGGGGATGCCCAGGGCGGCCATGCGCTTGTTGAGCACGAGGTCGCCCGTGGGCCAGGCGTCGGGGTCGCGCAGCGCGCGCAGCGCGATGTAGCTGGCCGTCCACGGCCCGATGCCGGGCACCTCCAGCAGTTCGGCCACCGCCTCCGCCGGGTCCTGCCCGCCGTCCAGGTCGAGCCGGCCCTCGGCCAGGCGGACGGCCAGGTCCTTGAGCGTGTCGATCCTGCGGTTGGTCAGGCCGAGCCCGGTCAGGTCGGTCTCCGCGAGGTGGGCGGCGGTGGGGAAGAGGCCGCCGGGCGCGGCGGCCCTGGCGACGATGCGGCCGAGCAGCGTACGGGCCCCGGCCACCGAGATCTGCTGGCCCACGACCGCGCGCACGGCCAGCTCGAACCCGTCGAACGTCCCCGGCACCCGCAGCCCGGGCCGCGCCGCGATCAGCGGGCCGAGCGAGGTCTGGCCGAGGATCTCGGAGATGGCCTCCGGGTCGGCGTCGAGGTCGAGGAGGCGGCGGCAGCGGGCCACGACGCGGGCGAGCTGCCGGGTGTCTTCGACCGCCACGTCCAGGGCTATGTGGTCCCGTTGCGGTGTGAGCGTGATCGTCCCGCCCGGTACGGCTCTGGCGTACGATGCCCGGTCCGCCACCTCCAGCCCGGGAATCGCGCGAGAGGCGAGGAACGCGAACACCCCGTCCACGTCGTACGGCTCGCGCCGGTGCAGCCGCAACCGCAGCGTCGCGGGCCCGGCCGTCACCTCGGGGGCCTGGCGCGTTCGCGGCCCCGCCGTGGCGCGCAGCTCGCTGGGCGTGAAGCCGTACGTCTCCCGCATCGTCGCGTTGAACTGCCGCACGCTCCCGAACCCCGCCGCGAACGCCACCTCCGTCACCGGCAGCCCCGTCTCGGTCAGGAGCTGCTTGGCCAGCAGCAGCCGCTTCGTCCGGGCCACCGCCAGCGGCCCGACGCCCAGCTCGGCCACGAACAGCCGGTGCAGGTGGCGCTCGGTGATGTGCAGCCGCGTGGCCAGCCCGGCGACGCCCCGCTCGTCGGCCGCCCCGTCGTCGATGAGCCGCAGCGCCCGCCCGACGAGGTCGCCCCGCACGTCCCAGCCGGGATCGCCGGGCGACAGCTCGGGGCGGCAGCGCTTGCACGGCCGGAACCCGGCCGCCTCGGCCGACGCCGCGTGCCGGTAGAAGCGCACGTTGCGGGACGCGGGCGTACGGGCCGGGCAGATCGGACGGCAGTAGATACGGGTCGTCGTCACCGCGGTGTAGAAACGACCGTCGAACCGGGAGTCCCTGGCGGAGACGGCCCGGTAGCAGGAGTCGAAGTCCAGCTCTAGTGGTGACATGCCTCCGACAGTATGCGCTCCCCAAGGAGGACGACTGGCGGAAATCGGACGTCAACGTGACGCCGTACGGACCCCGGTGGACCCCGTACGGCGGCCGCTATTTCGACGAGACCCCGACCCCCAGGTCGAACTCCCGGTAGACCCGCGCCCAGAACCCGTCACGCAGCCAGACCCGCGCCTCCGGGTAGGGCCGCAGCGAGTGCCCGAGCTCCTTCTCCGCCTCGATCAGCAGCTCGGTGTCGATCACGGTGGGCAGGATCGGCCCCGGCAGCAGGTCGCGGATGTTGTCGCGGCCACGGGTGAGTATCCACTTCTGCGCCACGTGCTCGCCCACATCCTCCACGCGCGGCCGGCTCGGCCCGAGTTTGGCGACCTGTCCGGGCTTGGCGTGCGGTTTGACGGGTGCGCGCCCGGCGAAGACCTGGGCGGGCGAGGGGGCGGCGGCTGGTGGAGTGACCGGGACGGGCTGGGGTGCGCGGCTGAAAAAGGGCCTTAGGAAATCAGCGGAGATCACTTCGACGGTGTCGGACTCCCACACCAGGCGTTCGGCCTGGTTGGTGCCGTAAGGAGGCTCGACGCCCCAAAGGTGGATGCGGACGCCGTACGCCTGCGCCGCCTCGACCGCCGGGACCATGTCCTCGTCGCCCGCCAGCAGGATCGTGTCAGTGACCGCATGATGCCTGGCCAGGGCCTCCAGATCGCTCCGGATCTGCGCGTCCACGCCCTTCTGCTGGCCACGGGCGTTCAGGTTGCCAAGTCGCACCTTGACCCACGGAAGCTGGGCGATCACACGCTGGTCGACGGTCGGCACGCGGTCACGGGCTGCGTCATACCAATAGATCCGCAGAAGTTCGCCGGAAATACGTTCCTCTGCATGTTTCTGTAGACTCTGGATGAGCTCATCGGCGGCCACCCGATATTCCTTGCGCTCCTTCGCGCCGAGCAGCACTTCACCTGCCGCAGCGTACAGATAACCGACATCCACTAGGACGGCGTACTTGGCTGCCACAGGATGCGGCATGAGGTCTGGGATGGCCATGTCGTCCTCCAGGCCGCGGTGTTAGTTGATCGGCCGACTATATACGCCTACTTTCTCTAGATAGTCCCAACTCCCGGGGAACTTGACACCCGATTCGCAGGATCTATCTAGGGTAGTGCGCTCATCCGCCATGCCGACTTCCCTGGGGAGACAGGCTTACGCATACCTCTAGCCGGGTTTCGCCATGTTTGCCGTCGGGGGGTGCGAGGGGTCTCCGGTTCGGCCGGCGGGCTCCGGCGGATCGCGAACACGGCCACCAACGCGGCGATCTCCTCGGGCGTGGCGTCGCCCCGGACAATACGCAGGTCTGCCGTCATAGCGGGATGTTCCCATGCTTCTTCGGGGGGAGCGTCGCCCGCTTGTTCCGCAGGGCCCGCAGCGCCCGGACGACCTGGGGCCGCGTTTCGGACGGCCGGATCACGGCGTCCACGTAGCCGCGCTCCGCCGCGATGTACGGGTTGGCCAGTGTGTCCTCGTACTCGGTGACGAGCCTGGCCCGCTCGCCCTCCGGGTCGTCGGAGGCGGCCAGCTCGCGCCGGTAGAGGATGTTGACCGCGCCCTGTGCGCCCATGACCGCGATCTGGGCTGTGGGCCAGGCCAGGTTGACGTCCGCGCCGAGGTGCTTGGAGCCCATGACGTCGTACGCGCCGCCGTACGCCTTGCGGGTGATCACCGTGATCAGCGGGACGGTCGCCTCGGCGTAGGCGTACAGGAGCTTGGCGCCCCGGCGGATGATTCCGTTCCATTCCTGATCGGTGCCGGGAAGGAAACCCGGCACATCTACAAAAGTCAGGATAGGAATATTAAACGCATCACATGTTCGAATAAATCTGGCGGCCTTCTCGGATGCGTTGATATCCAGACATCCGGCGAAATGCATGGGCTGGTTGGCCACGATCCCCACCGGCTGGCCGTCCAGGCGGCCGTACCCGACCACGATGTTCGGCGCGAACAGCGCGTGGACCTCCAGGAACTCCCCGTCGTCCAGCACGTGCTCGATCACCTGGTGCATGTCGTACGGCTGGTTGGCCGAGTCGGGGATCAGCGCGTCGAGGTCGGGATCCGGCTCCAGGTCCGCGGCGGCCTCGAAGACCGGCGCCTCGTCCAGGTTGTTCGACGGCAGGTACGACAGCAGCGCCTTGACGTAGTCGAGCGCGTCCTCCTCGTCGGCGGCCTGGTAGTGCGCCACGCCCGACTTCGTGTTGTGCGTGTGGGCCCCGCCGAGCTCCTCGAACGTGACCTCCTCGCCGGTCACCGTCTTGATCACGTCGGGCCCGGTGATGAACATCTGCGACGTCTGGTCCACCATCACCACGAAGTCGGTCAGCGCGGGGGAGTAGACGTGTCCGCCGGCCGCGGCGCCCATGATGAGCGAGATCTGCGGGATCACCCCGGAGGCGTGCACGTTGCGCTTGAAGATCTCCGCGTACAGGCCGAGCGCGACCACGCCCTCCTGGATGCGCGCGCCGCCGCCCTCGTTGATGCCGATGATCGGGCAGCCGGTCTTGATCGCCAGGTCCAGGACTTTGACGATCTTCTCGCCGTACACCTCGCCGAGCGAGCCGCCGAACACCGTCACGTCCTGCGAGAACACGCACACCTGCCGGCCGTCGACCGTGCCGTGGCCGGTGATGACGCCGTCGCCGTACGGCCTGCGCTTCTCCAGCCCGAACATCGTGGACCGGTGCCTGGCGAACTCGTCGAACTCCACGAACGAGCCCTCGTCCAGCAGCGCCAGCACCCGCTCGCGAGCGGTCATCTTGCCCCTGGCGCGCTGCTTCTCCACGGCCGCGGCCGACCCGGCGTGCACGGCCTCGTCCAGCCGCCGTTCCAGATCGGCGATTTTCCCGGCGGTGGTGTGGATATCGGGCTTTTCCGGTATCGATTCCGCGGCAGCGCTCATGCGCGCAAGGCTAGTCGCTCCTCCTAGAGTGGATCCATGACGGATGCGGTTCGCACCCATGGCCTGTTCAAGCGATACGGGCAGCAAATCGCCGTCGCGGGGGTGGATCTCGTCGTCCCCGCCGGGAGCTTCGCCGGGCTGGTCGGCCCCAACGGCGCGGGCAAGACGACCACGCTGAGCATGATCACCGGGCTGCTCCGACCCGACGGTGGCGCGGCCGAGGTGGACGGGTTCCACGTGTGGCGCGATCCCGTCGAGGTCAAGGCGCGCATCGGCGTGCTGCCCGAGGGGCTGCGGCTGTTCGAGCGGCTGTCGGGCCGCGAGCTGCTGCTCTACAACGGTCGCCTGCGCGGCATCCCCAAGGCCGACGTCGAGCAGCGCGCGGGCGAGCTGCTGTCCGTGATGGACCTGGCCGACGCCGCCGACAAGCTCGTCGTCGACTACTCCACCGGCATGCGCAAGAAGATCGGCCTGGCCGCCGCGCTGCTGCACAACCCGTCGGTGCTCTTCCTCGACGAGCCGTTCGAGGGCGTCGACCCGGTCAGCGCGAACACGCTGACCGAGGTGCTGCGCCGCTTCACCGCCTCCGGCTCGACCGTCATCTTCTCCAGTCACGTGATGGACCTGGTCGAGCGCCTGTGCGACTGGGTGTCGGTGATGAGTGCGGGTCACATCGTGGCGCAGGGCCCGTTAGCGGACGTACGCGGCGGCCGCCCCCTCAACCAGGCGTTCCTCGAACTGGTCGGCGGCAGCCCGGGCGGCGGCGAGACCGGCCTGAGCTGGCTCGGCGCCAGACCCGAGGGCACCAAGCCCGATGGGGTCGCACCCGCCGCACCCGCCGAACCCGCCGAACCTGCCGCACCCGCCCGACCCGCCGGACCCGCCGGCTCCCAAGCCGAGCAGGGCACCGGACACCGGACGAACCCGTGAGCACGGTCGCGCTGTTCGCGCAGCTCAAGCTCCGGCTGCTGGCCGGCAACCTGCGCGGTGACCTGCAGCGCAAGCTCGGCTTCATCTTCACCCTCGTGGCCGCCGCCGGCCTGGCCGCGCTCGGCTTCTTCCTCATGAGCCTGCTGCGGCTGGTCCCCGCCGACATCGCCGCGTCCCTCGTGACCGTGGCGTTCTCCGCCTTCCTCGTCGGCTGGATGGTCGTGCCGCTGCTCGCGTTCGGCCTGGACGACACGCTCGACCCGGCCAAGCTGTCGCTGTTCCCGCTGCGCACGCGCCGGCTCGCGATCGGCCTGTTCACCGCGTCCGTGACCGGCGTCTGGCCGGCGGCGATGCTGGTCGTCACGTTCGGCGCCCTGGTCGGGCTGGCGTCCAGCGCCGGCGGGTGGCTGCTCGAGGTGCTCGCCGTGCTGGTGCAGTTCGCGCTCTGCGTGGTGACGTCCCGGCTGATCACCACCTCGCTGTCCAGCGCGCTGCGCACCCGGCGCGGCCGTGACGTGCTGGCCGTGGCGGCGCTGCTCGTGGTGCTGCTGGCGCAGCTGCCCAACCTGGTGATGAACTCCGGCTTCGGCGACCCGACGGCCATGCTGCACCAGATGGCCGCCGTGCTGAGGTGGACCCCGCCCGGCATGATGGCCCACGCCGTCATCGACGGCGGCCTGGTGGGGCTGGCCGAGGTGGTGCTCGGGGCGCTGCTCGTGGTGATGCTGGCCTGGCTCTGGATCAAGGCGCTGAGCCGGGCGCTGGTCACGCCCGACGTCTCAACGCAGGCGGCCTCCGTACGCAGGGAGAGCGGGCTGATCGACCGCTTCCTGCCGGACGGGCCGCTGGCGGCGGTGGTGACGAAGGAGCTGAAGTACATCAGGCGCGACCCCCGCTACCGCGTGGGCTGGTTCAGCTCGGTCCTGGTGACGGTCGTGCTGTCGTTCTCCCTGACCAGGACGGCCGAGGCCGCCGCCGGCATGCCGGTCACCCTGGCCTGCGCGGGCGCCCTGATGATCGCGTTGCAGTCGATCAACGCTTTCGGCATCGACGGCCGCTCGCTCTGGATGAACGCCGTCACCTTCGGCTCCGAGCGCGGCCTGGCCACCGACCTGGCCGGGCGGCACCTGGCCAACGCCCTGATCGCCGTGCCGCTGATCGCCGTGATCGCCGTCGCGACCGGCCTGCTCGCCGGCCAGCCGGCCGCGATCCTGCCCGGCATGCTGGCCGGCTGGGGCGCGCTCGGGGTGGGGCTCGGCGTCGGTTCCGTGACGAGCGTGGTGCTGCCGTACACCGTGCCCGAGCGCATGAACGCTTTCAGCGGCGCCGCCCCCGGCCAGGGCGGGCTGGCGTTCGCCTCCGCGATGGGGGCCACGGTGGGGATCGCGCTGCTCGCGCTGCCGTTCGTGCTGCCGCTCGTGTTCGGGCTCTTGTGGGTGTGCGTCCTGGCGCCGTTCTACGGCCTGCTGGCAGAGGTGCTCGGCCGCCGGCTGGCCGCCAGGATCGGCTTCGCCCGCACCCCCGAACTGCTCCTGGCGGTGTCAAAGCCCACCTGAGCAGTGGTCTAGTCCAATTGCTGAGACCGGTCTACGGTGTCCCGAGACGACTCGATACCCTTCGAAACATGATTGACCAGGGGCTCGAGCGTCGCAGTGTCGCCGTAACCGAGATGCCGGACGAGCTACGTCACGATGTGCGTCTGCTCGGCAAACTGCTCGGCCAGGTGCTGGCCGAGCAGGGCGGCGAGGACCTGCTGGCCGATGTCGAACGGTTGCGCAAGGCCGTCATCGCGGCGCGCAGGGGCGAGATCTCGGCCGACGTGATCACCGAAATGGTCGCCGGATGGGAGATCGAGCGGGCCGTGGCCGTCGCCCGCGCGTTCACCTGTTACTTCCACCTCGCCAATCTGGCCGAGGAGCATTACCGCATCCGCACGCTGCGCGAGCGGGACGCCGAGGGCAGGGTGCAGCGCGAGTCGCTGGCACAGGCCGTACACGAGCTGGGCCACGAGCGCGTCACCGAGCTGCTGGCGGGCCTGGAGCTGCACCCGGTGCTCACCGCGCACCCCACCGAGGCGCGCAGGCGCGCCGTCGTCACCGCCATCCAGCGGGTCAGCGGCCAGCTCACCGAGTACAACACGCCCGGCCGCGGGGCCTCCGAGCGCGCCGAGAGCAAGCGGCGCATGCTGGAGGAGATCGACCTGCTGTGGCGTACGGCCCAGCTCCGCTCGACCAAGCTCGACCCGCTCGACGAGGTGCGCACGGCCATGGCCGCCTTCGACGAGACCCTGTTCCGCACGGTGCCGCAGGTCTACCGCGCGCTGGACGCGGCACTCGACGAGGGCACCGGCACCCTGCCACCGCAGGCCAGGCCCTTCATCCGCTACGGGAGCTGGATCGGCGGCGACCGCGACGGCAACCCGAACGTCACCGCCAAGGTCACCCGCGAGGCCATCCAGATCCAGTCCGAGCACGTGCTGACGGCCCTGGAGACCGCCTGCACCCGCATCGCCCGCACGCTCACCGCCTCGGCGCAGTTCGCGCCCTGCTCGCCCGCGCTGAAGTCGGCGCTGGCGGCGGCCGTGGACGCCCACCCCGACGTGGTCTCCGAGCTGGCCACCCGCTCGCCGCGCGAGCCGCACCGGCAGTGGCTGCTGTTCGTGGCGGGCCGCATCGCCGCCACCCGCCGCCGCGACCTCGATCTGGCCTACCGCTCGCCGTCCGAGCTGCTGGCCGACCTGCGGCTGGCCCAGGAGTCGCTGGCCGCCTCCGCGCCGCGGCAGGCGTACGGCGAGTTGCAGCACCTCATCTGGCAGGTGGAGACGTTCGGCTTCCACCTGGCCGAGCTGGAGGTGCGCCAGCACTCCCAGGTGCACGCGGCGGCCCTGGAGGAGCTGCGCGCCGGCGGCGAGCTGTCGGAGCGCACCGAGGAGGTCCTGGCCACGATCCGGGTGATCGGCTGGATCCAGGAGCGCTTCGGCGTCACGGCCTGCTCCCGCTACGTGGTCTCCTTCACCCGCACCGCCGAGGACATCGCGGCCGTCTACGAGCTGGCCTCGCACGCGCTCGGCGACCGCGCGCCGGTGCTCGACGTGGTGCCGCTGTTCGAGTCGGGCCAGGACCTGGCCAACTCGCCGCGCGTGCTGACCGGCATGCTGGAGATCCCGCAGATCCAGCGGCGCCTGGCGGACACCGGCCGGCGCATGGAGATCATGCTCGGCTACTCCGACTCGGCCAAGGAGCTCGGCCCCGCGGCCGCCACGCTCCGGCTCTACGAGGCCCAGGAGGAGCTGACCGCCTGGGCCGCCGAGCACGACGTGAACCTGCGCATGTTCCACGGCCGCGGCGGCGCCCTCGGGCGCGGCGGCGGCCCGGCCAACCGCGCGGTGCTGGCCCAGGCCCCCGGCTCGGTCGCGGGCCGCTTCAAGGTGACCGAGCAGGGCGAGGTCATCTTCGCCCGCTACGGCCACATCGCCATCGCCCGCCGCCACCTGGAGCAGGTGGCCAACGCCGTGCTGCTGGCCTCCTCGCCCACCGTCGGGGCCCGCACCGCGGCCGCCGCCGAGCGCTTCCGCGGCCTGGCCGAGCAGGTGGCCACGGCCTCGGAGCAGGCGTACCGCGCGCTGACCGAGGCGCCGGGCTTCCCCGAGTGGTTCGGCCTGGTCAGCCCGCTGGAGGAGATCGGCACGCTGCGCCTGGGCTCCCGCCCGGCCCGCCGCGGCCTGGGCGCCCCGCGCTCCCTCGACGACCTGCGCGCGATCCCGTGGGTGTTCGCCTGGGCCCAGACCCGGGTCAACCTCCCCGGCTGGTACGGCCTGGGCACCGGCCTGGCCGCGGTCGGCTCCCTGGACGAGCTGCGGGCGGCGTACGCGGAGTGGCCGCTGTTCAACGTGATGCTGGACAACGCGGAGATGTCCCTGGCCAAGACCGACCGCTCGATCGCCAAGCGCTACCTGGCGCTGGGCGGCCGGGAGGACTTCGCCCGGCAGGTCATGGAGGAGTACGACCGGACCCGCGACCTGGTCCTGCGCGTCACGGGCCACACCAGGCTGCTGGAGAACCGCAAGGTGCTCTCGCGCGCCGTCCAGCTCCGCGACCCGTACGTGGACGCCCTGTCGCACCTCCAGCTCAGGGCCCTGCGCGCGCTCCGCACGGAGAGCCTGTCGGAGCAGGAGCGCGACCGCCTGTCCACCCTCCTGCTCCTGTCGGTCAACGGGGTGGCCGCCGGCCTGCAGAACACCGGCTGACCCCGCCCCGCGCAAGGGGGACGTCACCCGCGTCCCCCTTGCCCCGGCCCGGGTCAGCGCAGGCTCTCGAAGAAGGCGATGACGTCCGAGGTGAGCGCTTCCGTGGCGGAGTGGGCCGTGTAGTGGCCGTGGGCCGGGGCCGGGAGGGTCTTCCAGGAGACGATGTTCGCGTGGTCGCGCGCGGCGAAGCGGCGGATGGACGCGAAGTCGCCCTCCGCCATGGCCAGCGCCGTCGGCACCGTCGTCGGTCCCTTCGGCTGCTCGGCCCGGGCGTTCTCCCAGTAGAGGCGCAGCGCCGAGCCCGCCGTCCCGGTGAACCAGTGGATGGCCGCGTTCGTCAGCACGAAGTCGTCGTCCAGGTCCTCGTCGAAGAGCTGGGCCAGCCAGCCGACGAGCCCGGCGGGGGAGTCGACGATGGCGTGCGCCAGCGTCTGCGGCTGCTGTGACTGCAGCACGTTGAAGGCGCCCTTCTCCTTCCAGAACCAGTCGAGCACGGCCAGCCCCGCCTGCTCCTCCTCGCTCAGGTCGGCGAACTCGGCCGGGTCGCCCGACGGGAACGAGAACAGCTGCGTGACGTGCACCCCCACGACGTGCTCCGGGTCGATCCGGCCGACCTCCGGGGAGATCATCGAGCCGCCGTCGTTGCCGACCGCGCCGTAGCGCTCGTAGCCGAGCCGGGCCATCAGCTCGGCCCACGCCCGGGCGATGCGCTGGTTGTTCCAGCCCAGTTCCCGCGTCGGCCCGGAGAAGCCGTAGCCCGGCAGGGAGGGGATGACCAGGTGGAAGTGGCGGGACAGGGGCTCGATGGCGTTGAGGTATTCGGCGATGGAGCCGGGCCAGCCGTGGGTGAGGATCAGGGCGAGCGCGTCGGGATTGTCGGAGCGTACGTGGACGAAGTGGATGTTCTGCCCGTCGATCTCCGTGGTGAACTGCGGGTACGCGTTGAGCCTGGCCTCCTGCGCCCGCCAGTCGAACCCGTCGCGCCAGTGGCCGATCAGGCGCTTGACCCGGTCGACGCCGACGCCCTGGTCGGCTCCGGGGATCTCGTCGGCGAAGCGGGTCAGGGCGAGGCGGGCCTGGAGGTCGTCGAGGTCGGCCTGCGGGATGTCGATGCGGAAGGGGTTCATGGGGGTCCTCCAGGAATGGAACGGATCGCTTTGTTCTGTTCTCAGAATAGCAGAACGGAATGCTTTATTCCACACCTGTTTTCAGGCGGAGATGCGCTCCGCGCCCGCGTACACGTTGCAGCGCTCGCCCCGCAGGAAGCCCACCAGCGTCAGGCCGAAGTCCCTGGCCAGCTCCACCGCCAGCGACGACGGCGCCGACACCGCGCACACCACCGGCAGGCCGGCCGCCAGCGCCTTCTGCATGATCTCGTAGCTGGTCCGCCCGCTCACCATGAGCACGTGCTCGGACAGCGGCAGCCGCTCGCTCAGCGCCGCCCACCCGACCAGCTTGTCCACCGCGTTGTGCCGGCCCACGTCCTCGCGCACCGCCACCAGCCTCCCCGCGGCCGTGAACAGCCCTGCGGCGTGCAACCCGCCCGTCTTGCCGAACACCCCCTGAGCCGCCCGCAGCGCGTCAGGCAGCGTGTACAGGAGCTCGGGGGACAGCTCCAGCAGGCCGCGGGGGACCGGCTCGCACCGGTCGCGCAGCGCTTCGAGCCCGGCCGAGCCGCAGACGCCGCACGCGCTGGAGGTGAGGAAGTGCCGGTCGAGGGCGGGCAGATCGGGGACGGGGCCGTGCAGGTGCACGGTCACCGTGTTGTAGCGGGCCTCCGGCGGGAGGTCCTCGTCGGTGCAGTACGCGATCGCGGCGATGTCCCCGGCGCCCACCAGCCCCTCGCCCCGCAGGAACCCGGCGGCCAGCTCGAAGTCGTGCCCCGGCGTGCGCATGGTGATCGCCACCGTCCTGCGCGTGCCGTCGGCCGCCGTCAGGCGGATCTCCAGCGGCTCCTCCGTGGCCAGGTCGTCGCGGCGATCCCTGGCCGTGGAGCCGGACAGCTCCCTGATCCGGATGCGGGTGCTCGGCCCCGGGCGCGCCTTCACAGCGCCCGCGACCGCGAACAAGCCCGGCGCGCGGGCTGCGGACGCGTGCTCACCCCTTCATCATCCCCCTGCCAAGATAGAAGGATGCCCGACTCGCGCTACTCCGACCTCGACCGGCCTCCCCTCTCCGAGGCGGCGCTCAACCGTGCCCTGGTCCGCCCCGGCTCGCTGTGGACCGGCGTCAAGGTGGTCGACAGCACCGGCTCCACCAACGCCGACCTGGCGCGGGCCGCCCAGGAAGGGGCGCCGGAGGGGACGGTGCTGGTGGCGGAGGCGCAGGAGGCCGGCCGCGGCCGGCTGGGCCGCGCCTGGTCGGCGCCGCCGCGCTCGGGGCTGACGTTCTCGATCCTGCTCAGGCCGACCGTGCCGCTCGCGGGGCAGGGCTGGCTGTCGCTCCTGTACGGCGTCGCCGCCGCCTCGGCCGTGCGCCGCCTGGCCGAGGTCGACGTACGCCTCAAGTGGCCCAACGACCTGCTGATCGGTGAGCGCAAGCTGGCCGGGGTGCTGGCCGAGCGGGTGGACGACGCCGTCGTCATCGGCATGGGCCTGAACGTGACGCTCAGGCCGGAGGAGCTCCCGGTCGAGACCGCCACGTCGCTGGCCATCGAGGAGGCGGCCTGCGTCGACCGCGACCCGCTGCTGCGCGCCGTGCTCAGGGAGATCGAGGTCCACTACCGCGAGTGGACGGAGGCCAAGGGCGATGTGGAGGCGTCCGGGCTGCGCTCGGCCTACCTCGCCACCAGCGCCACCGTCGGGCGGCGGGTCAGGGTGGAGCTGCCGGGGCAGCAGTCGCTGACGGGGCAGGCGACCGGGGTGGACCACTTCGGGCACCTACAGGTGGAGGCGGCGGGCGAGAAATACACCCTGAGCGCCGGCGACGTCGTGCACGTCCGCCCCGCGGACTAGTGGCCGCGTTCCGTCGTCGGCGTGGCAGCCGGGCGGGGATGGTGGCACCATTTGCCCATGACCCTTCCCGACCATCATCTGACGCAGGGTGAGCGGCGCGTCCGATCCTTCCACCCTCACTGGAAGCGGCTGGTCGTCCCCTTCATCGCGCTTCTTCTCATCGCCGCGGCCTCGGGTGCGGCGCTGTACTTCATCCCGGGTGACTTCGCCTACGCCTCCTACGCCAGGATCGCGGTCGTCGTCATCGGTCTCATCCTGCTGACGATCTGGTCGTTCGTGCCGTACCTGCGGTGGAAGAACACCGGCTACGTGCTCACCACGCACCGCTTCACGATCAGCACCGGCGTGCTCAACAAGTCGACCGACGAGATCCCGATCACCAAGGTCAACACGGTGAGCTCCGACCAGACGTTCGCGGAGCGCCTGTTCGGCTGCGGCACGCTGACGGTGGAGTCCGCCGGCGACCGGGGCGAGATCGTGCTGAAGGACATCCCGAAGATCCAGGACGTCCGCACCGACCTGTTCAGGCTCGTCGAGGACGCGTCGGACGGCGAGCTCGACGGCCGCTGACGTAGCCTCCATCGCGTGAGCGAATCCCGCCCGGGCCGCCCGACCGCCGAGGAGATCGAGCGGTTGCTCATCGGCCTGCCGCCGCGCTTCACGCGGTCGGAGGTCGCCGCCAAGAGCGGCGTGCCGCAGGAACTGGCTGAGCGCATCTGGCGCGCGCTCGGCTTCGCGCAGCGGGCCGACGACGCCGTGGCGTTCACCGAGGCCGACGTCGACGCGCTGCGCCGGGTCCGGAGCATGCTCGACAGCGGCCTGCTCGACGAGCAGACGGTCATCCGCATGGCCCGCGCGCTCGGCCAGACCACGGCCAGGCTGGCGCAGTGGCAGGCCGAGATCATGATCGGCACCCTGCTGCCGGACGAGCCCTCCGCGGACGACCTGGCCACGGTGCTCGACACGGCGCAGGGCCTGATGCCCGACTTCGAGCACGTCCTGACCCACGTCTGGCGGGCCCAGCTCGCCGCCGCCGGCACCCGGCTGCTGGCCATCGCCGACGTCAACGACGAGCTGGTGCCGACGCGGGTGCCGATGGCGGTGGGGTTCGCGGATCTGGTGTCGTTCACCAGGCGTAGCCGCGAGCTCGACGAGAAGGAGCTGGCCCGGCTGGTCGAGGGGTTCGAGTCGCGGGCCTCCGACGTGGTGGCCTCCCACGGCGCCCGGCTGGTCAAGACGCTGGGGGACGAGGTGCTGTTCACCGCCCCGACCCGGGAGGGGGCCGCGGCCGTCGCGCTCGACCTGGTCGGGGCCGACGAGCTGCGCATCGGCATGGCGTTCGGCCCGGTCGTGTCCTCGATGGGCGACGTCTTCGGCACCACCGTCAACCTGGCCGCCCGGCTCACCGCCATCGCCCGCCCCGGCACCATCCTGGTCGACGCGGAGCTGGCCGAAGGGCTGGACGGCTACGAACTGCACAAGATCAGGCGGCGTCCCGCGAGAGGACTCGGCGTGGTCCAGCCGTATGTCTTGCGGAGATCATCCTCCTGACACAAGATGGCTGGCATGCCGTACGAAGTGCAGGGCGTCATCGCCCGGGGCAAGGGCCAGGAAGTTTCGCTCGAGACGGTGATCGTCCCGGATCCGGGTCCGGGCGAGGTGGTGGTGGAGGTGCAGGCCTGCGGGGTCTGCCACACCGACCTGCATTACCGCGAGGGCGGGATCAGCGACGACTATCCGTTCCTGCTGGGCCATGAGGCGGCGGGCGTGGTCGAGGCGGTCGGCCCCGGGGTCACCGAGGTGGAGCCCGGCGATTTCGTGATCCTCAACTGGCGCGCGGTGTGCGGCCAGTGCCGCGCCTGCCTGCGCGGCCGGCCCTGGTACTGCTTCGCCACCCACAACGCCAGGCAGAAGATGACGCTCAAGGACGGCACCGAGCTGTCGCCCGCGCTCGGCATCGGGGCGTTCCTCGACAAGACGCTCGTGGCGGCCGGGCAGTGCACGAAGGTCTCCGCCGAGGCTCCGGCGCAGGTCGCCGGCCTGCTGGGCTGCGGCGTGATGGCCGGGATCGGCGCGGCGATCAACACCGGCGGGGTGACGCGCGGCGACAGCGTGGCGGTGATCGGCTGCGGCGGGGTCGGGGACGCGGCGATCCTGGGCTCCTCGCTGGCCGGCGCCTCGAAGATCATCGCGGTGGACGTGGACGACCGCAAGCTGGAGTGGGCCCGCGGGTTCGGCGCCACCCACACGGTCAACTCGCGGGAGAACGACCCGGTCGAGGCGATCCGCGACCTGACGGGCGGCAACGGCGCGGACGTGGTGGTCGAGGCGGTGGGCCGGCCGGAGACGTACGAGCAGGCGTTCTACGCCCGCGACCTGGCCGGCACGGTCGTGCTGGTCGGCGTGCCGACCCCGGAGATGCGCATCGACCTGCCCCTCCTCGACGTGTTCGGCCGCGGCGGCGCGCTGAAGTCCTCCTGGTACGGCGACTGCCTGCCCAGCCGCGACTTCCCCATGCTGATCGACCTGTTCCTGCAGAACCGCCTGCCCCTGGACAAGTTCGTGTCGGAGACCATCTCCGTGGACGGGGTCGAGGAGGCGTTCGCGAAGATGCACCGCGGCGAGGTGCTGCGCTCGGTGGTGGTCTTCTCATGATCGACCGGGTCATCACCTCGGGCACGTTCTCGCTCGACGGCGGCACGTGGGACGTCGACAACAACGTCTGGCTGGTCGGGGACGCCCGCGAGGTCGTGGTCATCGACGCCGCCCACGACGCCGCGGCGATCGCCGAGCGGGTGGGCGGGCGTACGGTCAGGGCCATCGTCTGCACCCACGCGCACAACGACCACATCAACGCGGCGAAGGAGCTCGCCGGGCTGACCGGTGCGCCGATCCGGCTGCATCCGGCCGACCAGGTGCTGTGGGAGCAGGTGTACGGGCCGGAGGTGACGTACGAACCGCTGGCCGACGGCGAGAAGCTCGTGGTCGGCGGGGTCGCCCTGCAGATTTTGCACACCCCCGGCCACTCGCCCGGAGCCGTCTGCGCCCACGCGCCCGACCTGGGGGCGCTGTTCAGCGGCGACACCCTGTTCAAGGGCGGCCCGGGGGCGACCGGCCGTTCCCACAGCTCGTTCGAGACGATCATCGACTCGATCCGCGACCGGCTTCTCACCCTGCCGCCCGAGACCGTCGTGCACACGGGGCACGGCGACTCCACCGCGATCGGCGGGGAGGCCCCGCACCTGGAGGAGTGGATCGCCAGGGGGCACTGACAGGCGGGGATAGGCGACTGTGACCCACCCAACGTAGGCAAGCCTTACCAAAGTGGGTTACCTTAGGTGTGCCTAACCTAAAGGCGCCCGTTCCTTCACGAGAGGCTAGTCCCTGGATGTACGTGTGCATTTGTCGTGCCGTGACCGAGAACGAGGTCCACGACTGCATCGCCTCCGGGGCGACGAGCGCGAAGCAGATCCGCGACACCACCGGTGCTGGTGGGGACTGTGCCCGTTGTGTACGGAAGATCTGTGCGATCCTGAAACGGTCTGAAGAACTCACGACCGCATAGCCGGATAGCGACGAGGAGCCCGTTTCATGCAGGGCGACAAGCAGATCATCGAGTTGCTCAACGAACAGCTGACCGCGGAGCTCACCGCGATCAACCAGTATTTCCTGCACGCCAAGATGCAGGAGAACTGGGGATACACGAAGCTCGCCGAGCACACCCGCGAAGAGTCGATCGACGAGATGCGCCACGCCGAGCGCCTCACCGACCGCATCCTCTTCCTGGAGGGCCTGCCCAACTACCAGCGCCTGGGCACGCTGCACATCGGCCAGACCGTCGAGGAGCAGCTCAAGGCCGACCTTGAGGTGGAGATGTCGGTGGTGCAGCGGCTGCGCCCGGCGATCCAGCTCATGCGCGAGAAAGGCGACGTCACCTCTGCCCGCATCTTCGAGGAGATCCTCGAGGACGAGGAAGAGCACATCGACTACCTGGAGACGGAGCTGGGCCTGATCCGCAGCCTCGGGGAGCAGCTCTACCTGGCCCGTTACGCCAAGCCGCACTCGTCGGACGACTGACCGCCGGGCAGCGCGCAGGCCGGGGCGGCCATCGTGTACGACCGCCCGGCCTCGGCGGCCACGACCCGCCTCGCCAGCCGGCCGTACCGTGAGCTCACCGGTACGCCCGCGTGCGGCGTGACCTGCGCCACCAGGCCGTCACGCCACGAGACTCCCACCGCCACGTCCCCCGCAGCCCGCCCCCGACGGGCAACGCCTGCGTCAGGTCACCGGGGGTGCCGCCGCCACGGCCGGCAACGCGATCAGCGGCGCCTTCAGCCGCCGGGGCGGAGGCTGATCTGCTCGCCGTGCTCCCGGAACCCGAGTGCCCGGGCCACTCGGCGCGACGCCTCGACCCGGGCCCGCCACTGCGGCAGCAGCCCGTTCGCCAGCGCGTCCGCGACGGCGGCCGAGGCGACCGCGCGGGCCAGCCCGCGCCCCCGGTGCGTGGTGGCGGTCAGCACGGAGACGTGCGCCGCCGTGTCGAGCCACGGCCGGTACGCCGCCGCCGCGACGACCTCCCGCCCGTCGCGGACCACGTACGCCGCCGACGTGGTCTCGTCGAGACCGCTCTCCTGCGCGTCCTCCTCCGGCACCGAGGCCACCAGCGCCAGCACGTCGCCGTGCCCCGGCGGCAGGCTCTCCGCCTGCGCGGGGGCGGGCACGAAGTCCGCCTTGTCGAGATAGGCGAGCGCCGCCGGCCCCAGGACGTCGCCGGCCGAGGGCCCCGCGAGATCGGTGAGCGCCGCCAGCCCGGCGCCCGACCCGAGGTGGGCGAGCAGCCGCTCCCGCACCGGCTCCACCAGGCCCGGCCGGGGCACGACGGCCAGGATCGCCCCGTCCAGCGTCACGATGCCGGACCATCCGGGCGGGCACATCCAGGACTCCGGCGAGACCGCCACGCTCACGCCTCCCCGGCCCGGGAACGTGACGGGGACCCGGGCGAGCCGGGCCCACATTTCGCGAGCGCGATTCACGGCATTCAACGACATTTCCCCATGATCGCAGTCGAATGTTCAGGGCCTGCCCTTGGCGTGGCGGGGTTGATCCTCTCTCGACCGGGCATGATCGTCCGATGATTCTCGGGCGGAAAACGGCGGTGCTTTAATCACGACGTACCGTATTTTAGCTGTGTTTGCCCAGGTCAATGGATAGGTCAACGACGAGTCAAACCGCGCGCTGTGCCCGGGAAACGATCGCCTAAGGTCCTACGATCGCTTCATGACCTGCGTACTTCTCGCCGAGGATGACACCTCGATATCCGAGCCACTCGCGCGTGCGCTGCGCCGCGAGGGCTATCAGGTTGAGGTGAGTCCCGACGGCCCGCAGGCCCTGGAGAGGGCCCTGTCGGGCGGCATCGATCTCATCGTTCTTGACCTTGGCCTGCCAGAAATGGACGGTCTCGAGGTCGCCCGCCGGATCCGGGCCGAAGGCCACGGCACTCCGGTTCTGATACTCACCGCCCGCGTCGACGAGGTGGACACCGTTGTCGGCCTCGACGCCGGCGCCGACGACTACGTGACGAAACCGTTCAGGCTGGCGGAGCTGCTCGCCAGAGTGCGCGCACTGCTGCGCCGCGGCACCTCCGAGACCCCGGTCGTCCAGGGGGTGCGCATCGACGCCGACTCGCGCCGCGCCTGGATGGGGGAGAAGGAGCTGCACCTGACCACCAAGGAGTTCGACCTGCTGCGCGTCCTGGTCCGCGACGCGGGCAAGGTCGTCACCCGCGAGCAGATCATGCGCGAGGTGTGGGACACCAACTGGTGGGGCTCCACCAAGACGCTCGACATGCACATCTCCTGGCTGCGCCGCAAGCTCGGTGACGACGCGGCCAAGCCGCGTTACATCACGACCGTCAGGGGAGTCGGCTTCCGGTTCGAGCGCGAGTAGGAGATGCGCCGCCGACTGCTCTCCTCCACCCTGGTCGTCGCGGTAATCGCGGTCCTGCTGCTGGGGGTCCCCCTGGGCGTCGTCGTCAGCCGCCTGATCGTCGATGAGGCGGCTCAGGAGCTTGGGGCGGAAGCCAAGCGTCTCGTGGGAGAGGTGGAGTACGCCCGTGTCCAGGAGACGCCGCTCGACCCCCAGCAACTGGAGCAAAAGTACCCGGGTAGGTTCATCCAGATCTGGGAACGTGGAACCCCCCTCAGGGTGACCGTCGTCGGCGAGCCCCCGCCGTCCGGTCACCTGATGACTGAGGACGCCCAGACCAACACCGGTGTCTACGTACGCATCAGCCGCGACCGCGATCAGGTCGAGCAGGACGTACGGGCCCGCCTGCTGCTCATCGTGGCCCTGGCCGTCGCCGCCCTGGCGGTGGCCGTGAGCCTGGCCGTCGTGCAGTCCCGCCGGCTGACGCTGCCCCTGCAGGACCTGGCGAAGATCGCCGACCGGCTGGGTTCCGGGGACGCGCGGCCGAGCAAGCACCGATACGGCATCCCCGAGCTCGACCGGGTCGCCCAGGTGCTCGACCGCAGCGCCACCCGCATCTCCGACCTGCTCACCCGCGAGCGCGAGTTCGCCACCGACGCCTCCCACCAGCTCCGCACCCCCTTGACCGGGCTCACCATGCGCCTGGAGGAGATCGTGGCCGCCTCCGACGAGCCGGACGTCGTGCGCGAGGAGGGCGAGGCGGCGATCGTCCAGGCCGAGCGGCTCACCGCCGTGATCGACGAGTTGCTGGCCGCGGCCCGCCGCCAGCGCCACGCCCAGGCCGAGCCGGTCGCGATCGACGAGGTGCTCGTCCAGCAGATCACCGAATGGGAGCCGGTCTTCCGGGACGCGCACCGTGCGCTGCAGCTCGACGGCTCCCGCGGCCTGAAGGCGATGGCCACGACGGGCGGGTTCGGCCAGGTGATCGCCTCGCTGCTGGAGAACTCCCTGCGTCACGGCGGCGGCGCCGTCACCGTCACCACCACCTGCGGCGACAACTACGTGGTGATCGAGGTCGCGGACGAGGGCCCCGGCATCGCCGACGAGATCGCCCCCAAGATCTTCGACCGGAACGTCAGCGGCGGCGGAGGCACCGGGCTCGGCCTGACGCTGGCCCGCGCGCTGGCGGCGGCCGACGGCGGCCGGCTGGAGCTGGTGCGCCGGCGCCCGGCGACGTTCGCCATCTTCCTGCGCCCCGCCGAGGACGACGGCCGGAACCGGGTGGTCAGCGGTCCTGCCTGACGCCGCCCTCGGGCAGCTCCACCGGGATCGGCTCGGTGGCCTCCAGGAACACCCACTTCTTGTACGACCAGTAGCGGAACAGGGTGCCGAGCCCCACGCCGACGATGTTGGCGATGTTGAGGCTGAGCGTGTCGTGCAGGTTGAGGGTGTAGGTGGTGAAGCCGATCGTCAGCATGCCGAACAGCAGTGCGATGCCGTTGAGCAGGAAGAACAGGAAATATTCGCGCCCCAGCCCGTTCTGCTCGCGGTGCCGGAAGGTCCACAGCCGGTTGCCCGCGTACGCGAACGTCGTGGAGATCGACGTCGCCACGACCTTGGACGTCAGCGGCCCCAGGTCGAACACCACGCTGCACAGGTTGAGCAGCCCCAGGTCGATGAGGAAGGCGATGGCGCCGATGCTGCCGAACTTGGCCAGCTCGTGCAGGAGGGAGGAGAACCGCTGGTAGAGGCGTTTGGTGAAGTCCACGTCTCTGCTCGGTCCCTTCCTAGTCAGAGCTGACATCCCCAGCGTACCGGCCGTGATGTAGGGCGGGATGTCAGACCCAGCAACATACCGCGCAAAGAACGTCTTTAGAAATATCGTCCTATGACCGGCATACCCCTTACATGGGCATTACGCTGCGATGACAGATCGAGGGCACGCGAGCGCTGGGCGGCCGTGCCCACAGGGCAACCCGGAACGGCCGCCCAGCCCCTGACTGCGACAGGCGGTGCCGGGTTGGGTCAGGGAAAGTCGTTGCGTCCCGGTAAGCTCACCTGGCGTGAGTTCATACAGCCCCATCGGACCGGTCGTCGGCATCGTCGGCGCGGGCCAGCTGGCCAGGATGTCGCAGCCGCCCGCCATCGCGCTGGGCGTCGAGCTGCGGGTGCTGGCCAACAGTCCTGAGGAGAGCGCGGCCCGGGTCATCGTCGACACGCGCATCGGAGACTACCGCGATCTTGGCGATCTCCGCGACTTCGCCAAGGGCTGCGACGCGATCACGTTCGACCACGAGCACGTGCCCACCGAGCACATCCGGGCCCTGGCCGCCAACGGCTACGTCGTGCACCCGGGCGCCGACGCCCTCGTGCACGCCCAGGACAAGGCCGTCATGCGCGAGCGGCTGTCCGAGATCGGCGTGCCCTGCCCGGCCTGGGCGCGGGTGCCGTCCGCCGAGGACGCCATTCGCTTCGGCGAGGAGCACGGCTGGCCGGTGGTGCTGAAGGCGGTGCGCGGCGGCTACGACGGGCGCGGCGTGTGGGTGTGCCGCAGCGCGGTGGAGGTGACGGAGGCGTTCGCGACCGGGGTCGAGCTCATGGCCGAGGCGTTCGTACCGTTCGAGCGGGAGCTCGCGGTGCTGGTCGCCCGCTCGCCGCACGGGCAGGGCGTGAGCTATCCGGTCGTGGAGACCGTGCAGCAGGACGGCATCTGCGTCGAGGTGCTCGCCCCCGCTCCCGGGCTCGACCCGGAGCAGGCAGCGCAGGCCCAGCGCATCGGCCTGAAGATCGCCGACGAGCTCGGGGTGACCGGGCTGCTGGCGGTGGAGCTGTTCCAGACCGCCCGTGGCCTGGTGGTCAACGAGCTGGCCATGCGCCCGCACAACAGCGGCCACTGGACGATCGAGGGCTCGACGACGTCGCAGTTCGAGCAGCACCTGCGGGCCGTCCTGGACCTGCCGCTGGGCACGCCCAAGATGACCGCCCAGGTCGTCGTCATGGCCAACCTGCTCGGCGGCGACGACCCCGACCTGTTCAAGCGCTACGAGCACGTGCTGGCCCACGACCCCGGCATCAAGCTGCACTTCTACGGCAAGGAGGTGCGTCCGGGCCGCAAGATCGGCCACGTGACGGCCCTCGGCTCCAACCTCGGCGAGGTGCGCGCCCGCGCCCGCCACGCCGCCGTCTACCTCATGACCGGGGAGTACACGTGAGAGAGAGCAGCGAGCGAACTCCCGATTTCCCGGTGCTGACGAAGGAGGCGCAGTGAAGATCGGCATTGTCATGGGGAGCGACTCCGACTGGCCGGTCATGAAGGCCGCCGCGGAGGCGGTCGCCGAGTTCGGGGTGCCGTTCGAGGCCGACGTCGTGTCGGCGCACCGCATGCCGGTCGAGATGATCGACTACGGCCGCCAGGCGGCCTCCCGCGGCCTCCGGGTGATCATCGCCGGCGCCGGCGGGGCCGCCCACCTGCCCGGCATGCTGGCCTCCGTCACGCCGCTGCCGGTGATCGGGGTGCCGGTGCCGCTGAAATATCTCGACGGGATGGACTCCCTGCTGTCGATCGTCCAGATGCCGGCCGGGGTGCCGGTCGCCACGGTGGCGGTGGGCGGGGCCCGCAACGCGGGGCTGCTGGCCGTACGCATCCTGGCCGCCTCCGACGAGGGGCTGCGGAAGCGGATGGAGGAGTTCCAGGAGCGGTTGAAGGAGCAGGCGTACGCCAAGGGCGAGAAGCTGCGCGCGGAGGCGGCCGAGCTCTGATAGCCCTTTTATCCTGGGCTTTCCGGCGGCTAGGGTGCCGGGATGGACGATCTGATCAAAGGTCACGCGGCTCGTGTGCGCGCCGCGGACCCGCTCCTCGCCGGCGAGGACGAGCTGCCCTTACGCCAGCGCGACGAGCTGCTCGAAACATCCGACGCCGTCGGCGTGGTGTCGGTGGACCGGATCGATCCAGGTGAGCTCCGGGCCTCCTGGTCCCCCCTGGTCGTACACCGCCTCCAGGCCAGGGTCGCCGGCCCCGACCCGGAGGCCGCGTTCGGCGCGCTGCTCGACCGGTGGCTGGCCGCGCCCCGCCGGGCCGAGCCCGGGCAGGCGCTGACCGTGTCGTGGCCGAGTCGCGACACCGTCCCCGCCAGGGCCCTGGCCGTACGCGGGTTCGCCCCCATCGCCGCGGCCGCCGTCTGCCGCATCCGCCCGCGCGCCGCGCATGCCGTGGCCGCCGTCCGCCGGGCCGGCCTCGGCGACCTGGAGGCGGTGGCGCGGATGTACGAGCGGCTGGTGGCCTACGACGCGCAGTTCGGCTGGGTGACCGTGCGCGCGTCCACCAGGGAGCGCATCAGGGAGTCGGTGGTGACCGAGGTGCTGCCGCTGGAGTGGTGCTGGCTGGCGGAGATGGGCGGTGAGCCGGTGGGCTGCGTCATCGTCCAGCCGCCCGGACGGTCGGGATGGATCGCGCGGTCGGTGAACGACTCGCCGGTGGCGTACCTGGGGGTCATGTACGTCGAGCCGTCGGCGCGGGGGCGGGGCGTGGGCGCGGCGCTCACCGAGGCGGCCCACGACCACGCGGCGGCCGGCGGGGTCTCGTCCATGGTGCTGCACCACGCGCTGCCGAACCCGGTGTCCACCCCGTTCTGGGCCCGCCGCGGCTATCGTCCGCTGGTCACCCAGTGGGTCCGGCACCTGGTCTAAGGGTGCGTGTCCGGCGGGAGGCCGCCCTCGGCCAGCTCGGGAACCGCCGAGGCCAGCCGCCACCGCCCGTCGGCCGTCTTCTCGAACGTGAAACGGTGCCTGAGCTGGTATTGCTCGGCCTGGGGTGCGTCCGGGAGGGTGCCTGCGGGGAAGAGCTTGGTGCGTTCGGTGAGGTAGAGGGCCGGGGCTCCGCCCTCGCCCTCGTGGCTGTGGTCGTGGTCGAAGCGCGCGTCCTGGACGGTCACCTCGGCCCGGTCGTGGCCGCCGTTCACGGAGCGGAGCAGCTCCCGGCGGCGGTCGATCGCCAGGGCATCGGCGGCCAGGCGCCGCCGGAGGGCATCGGTGACCGGGGCGCGGGTGAGCTCCCCCTCCGGCGCGTCGGTCGTCAGCCGCGCCGCCCGGTCGTCGAGGTAGGTCCGCGCGATCGCCAGCAGCTCGCCCTCGGCCTGGGCGGCCACGGCGGGCCGGGCCTCCGGCCGCAGCGACAACAGGCACACCAGGATGGCGGCACCGGACAAGAGCCTGGCCGTCCTGTCCATACGGCTCCTCACGGATGACCCGGGGGCCAAGGGGGGCTTGGGGGCGATGGGGACCCGGCGCTGGTGGGCTAGGGGCGGCCCAGGGCGCGGTAGTGCCAGCCGGCCGACCGCCACATCTCGGAGTTGAGGGCGTTGCGGCCGTCCACGATGCGCCGGGTGGCGACCACCGCACCCAGCTCCACCGGGTCGAGCTGCAGGAACTCCTGCCACTCGGTGAGAAGCAACACCACATGCGCCCCGCGAACCGCCTCGACGGCCGACTCGCCGTAGTTGAGCTCGGGATGTGCCTTACGGGCGTTGTCGAGCGCGATCGGGTCGTACACGGTGACCTGTCCGCCCTGGTGCCCGATCGTCACGGCGACGTCGAGCGCGGGGGAGTCGCGGATGTCGTCGGAGTTCGGCTTGAACGCGGCTCCCAGCACGCCCACGGTGCACCCGTGGAAGGAGCCGCCGGCCAACTCTCTGGCCAGGTCCACCATGCGGGCGCGGCGCCGCATGTTGATGGCGTCCACCTCGCGCAGGAACGTCAGCGCCTGGTCCGCCCCCAGCTCGCCGGCCCGCGCCATGAAGGCCCTGATGTCCTTGGGCAGGCAGCCGCCGCCGAACCCGAGCCCGGCGTTGAGGTAGCGGCCGCCGATGCGGTCGTCGTACGACAGCGCCTCGGACAGCAGCTCGACGTCGGCGTGCGCGGCCTCGCAGACCTCGGCCATGGCGTTGATGAAGGAGATCTTGGTGGCCAGGAAGGCGTTGGCGGCCGTCTTGACCAGCTCAGCGGTGGCGAAATCGGTCACCACGACGGGAATCTCGCCCAGCGGCTCGTACACCTCGCGCAGCATCTTCTCCGCACGTTCGCTGCGCACGCCCAGGACGATGCGATCGGGGTTCAGGGTGTCCTGGACGGCGAACCCCTCGCGCAGGAACTCGGGGTTCCACGCCAGCTCGGTCTGCCCGCCGGCGGGAGCGAGCCGGGCCAGCTTCTCGGCCAGCCGCCCCGCGGTGCCCACGGGCACGGTGGACTTGCCGACGACCAGGCACTCGCGATCGAGGAGCGGGGCGAGGGATTCGAGGGCGTTGTCCATGTAAGTAACGTCCGCGGCGTACTCGCCGCGTTTCTGCGGAGTGCCCACGCAGATGAAGTGCACGTCGCCGAAGGCGGCGATCTCCTCGTACGAGGTGGTGAAGCGGAGCCGGCCGGAGTCGAGACCGCGGCGGAGGACCGGTTCGAGGCCGGGTTCGTGGATCGGGAGCTCGCCCGCGTTCAGTCGACGGATCTTGTCAGCGTCGATGTCGAGGCCCAGGACGTCGAATCCGAGATCGGCCATGCAGGCTGCATGCGTGATCCCCAGGTATCCGGTCCCGATCACCGTGAGGCGATATGGCACGAGTGAGCTCCTTTCGATCGCGCAGGCATGCTACCGGCCCTCGCTACCTCCTACGTGCCACCTGCACCTCTTCGCAAACCGTACCGGCTGGTAACAAGATGGTCGGACGTCCTAGTATTCGATGCATGAGCTTCCCGCTATACGCACCCGCCGAAGAGCACGACATGCTCAGGGAGACGGTAAGGGCCCTGGCCGACGAGAAGATCGCGCCGCACGCCGCCGAGATCGACGAGACCGAGGAGTTCTCCTGGGACGTCTACAAGGCGCTCGTGGCATCGGACCTGCACGCCGTGCACGTCCCTGAGCAGTACGGGGGCGCGGGGGCCGACGCTCTGGCCACCGTGATCGTCATCGAGGAGGTGGCCCGCGCCTGCGCGTCGTCCTCCCTGATCCCCGCCGTCAACAAGCTCGGCACGGTGCCGCTGCTGCTCTCGGCGTCGGAGGAGCTCAAGACCCGCTACCTGGCGCCGGTGGCCCGGGGGGAGGGGATGTTCTCGTACGCGCTGTCGGAGCCGGAGGCGGGCTCGGACGCGGCGGCCATGAAGACGCGGGCGGTGGCGGACGGGGACTCGTACGTGCTCAACGGCACCAAGATGTGGATCACCAACGCCGGTGTCTCCGAGTACTACACGCTGATGGCGGTCACCGACCCCTCGGCCGGCCCGCGCGGCATCTCCGCCTTCGTCGTGGAGAAGTCGGACGAGGGCGTCTCATTCGGCCCCAAGGAGAAGAAGCTCGGCATCAAGGGCTCGCCCACCCGCCAGGTCATCCTGGACAACGTCCGCATCCCGGCGGACCGCATGATCGGCGCGCCCGGCACCGGCTTCAAGACGGCCCTGGCCACCCTGGACCACACCCGCATCACCATCGCCGCCCAGGCCCTCGGCATCGCCCAGGGAGCGCTGGACTTCGCGATCGGCTACGTCAAGGAACGCAAGCAGTTCGGCCGGCCGGTGGCCGACTTCCAGGGCGTGCAGTTCATGCTCGCCGACATGGCCATGAAGCTCGAGGCGGCGCGTCAGCTCACGTACCACGCGGCGGCGAAGTCGGAGCGGGCGATGCACGGCGACCCCCAGAAGGACCTCACGTTCCTGTCGAGCGCGGCGAAGTGCGCGGCCTCGGACGCGGCCATGGAGATCACGACGGACGCGGTGCAGCTGCTGGGCGGGTACGGCTACACGAAGGACTTCCCGGTGGAGCGCATGATGCGCGACGCCAAGATCACCCAGATCTACGAGGGCACCAACCAGATCCAGCGTATGGTGATGGCCCGGCAGCTCCTGAAATAGGTCTATGACCTGCGGAAACCCGGGGTCGAGCGCGTACGGCCCCGGGTTTTGGTGTACCAGGCGAGCGGCACGAAAGAGCGTTGTTCCGTCGCTGTTCCGTGATCACTGGGCAACAGGTCCGCGAGGTGCCATGATCGCGGCTTGTGGACCTTGACGGCTTCTGGGAACTGGTGGAACGCTCGGCCCGCGAGACCGACAACCGGCGAGCACGAGTGGCGTGGCTGGAGGATCGGCTCTCCGGCCTGACCGCCGAGGAGATCGTGGACTACGAGGCTTGGTTCACGCTGTGCGCCAACCGAGCCTGCTCCTGGGACATGTACGCGGTGTTCTGGACCATCACCGGATTCGGGTCGTCCGATGGGTTCGAATACTTCGTGAACTGGCTGATCAGCCTTGGCCGTGAGGCCTTCGAGAAAGTCGCCGACTGTCCTGATCGGATCCTTGAGCTGCCGGAAGTGCAGCGGATCATGGAGTTGATGAAGAACTTCTCTCATCGTCGAACGACGTGGTCCCGCGACGGCAAGTTCCGACTGAAGCGGGTCACTTACACCCGCCGGGAGGTGTGGTCGCGTGAGGACGACCCCGAGTTCGAGTCATTCGCCTATGTCACCTTCGAGCCCTACAAGCGGGCGACCGGCCTCGAAACGGACAGCTTGGGGGAGGCCGTACGCGCACGAGGCGTCCACAGCAAGTTTCCCTTCCTGACCTACCACGCGGAGCCCGACGGGGAGGAATGGGATCTCGGCGACGAGGGGGAGTTCGTGCGTCGCCTTCCACGGCTTGCCCGGCACTACGGCCTAACCTGACGGCCCTGGCAGAACGAAGCGAACCCCACCGTCGGCGAGGTCCGCTTGGTATGGGATTCGTCGCGCGCTACGCGAGATTCTTGGTCGCGATCTTGGTGGCCCGAGGCTGGAACAGCCGGTTGTCGATCGCTTGCCTGGCACGCTCATGGGAGCCCGGCATCATGTGGGCGTAGACACGCAGGGTGAAGCCCGGATCGGCGTGGCCTAGATACTCGGCGAGTTCCTTGACCGAAACACCGCCGGCCAGCATGACGCTCGCGTAGTAGTGGCGGAGCTGGTGCAGCCCCTCTTTGCGGGAGGTGACGTAGCGGCTCCGCCGGCGGGCGTCCTCGTCCGGTGCCGGAATCACGTCCGCGACCACGAGAGCGGGCTTACAGGCGGTCTCGCTGTAGCTTCTGGCCTTGATGAAGCCGTCGTCCGTCGAGCGGAACAGCAGGTTGTGCGTACGGAGCTTGCCATCCACCCTCTGTCAAGGCAGAGACCAGGGCAACGGGGGACAGGCCGCGACGTGCCGCCTGATGGCCTCGGCCGCCCAGTCAGGCAGCGGTACGACTCGCTCACGATCGCTCTTCGGTAGTGCGAAGACGTGGTCGGCTCCAAGCTTCTTGATCTGCGGCCGCACGCGGAGAGCACGCTCCTCGAAGTGGATGTCTTCGAGGGCCGAAGAGCTCACCCTGCCGCAGCCCGATGCTCCATCAGGAGCAGGAATCGATGGCCGGGGTTGATCTGTGGCTGGACACTGCGGAGTTGACCGTGGAGGAGACAGCGGAGCGGCTGCTGGTGGCATGGACCGTTGAGTAACAAAGGCCCCGACGCGGGCAGCGTCCTCGATGTCGGAGTGGCCGACGGCACCAGCGCAAGACATGAAGTTGCTCGCCGAGGTTTCTGGGACATTGCCGTCCTGCTCGCCGCTCTTGTCGCGGGCCGACGATTCAGATCATGCAAGTTCAGGGGGAGGTGTCATGCGCAATTCCGTTGCTATGATGCCGGTGATGTAAGTGGCCTCCTGGATGACGAGCCCTTGCAACGCGTTGTGGTCGCGATCGATGAGATATGATCGGTCCATTTGGAAATTTGCTTTGGCGATGTTCTTGCCGCGTTCGATCTTGTGTTGGGTTTTATCGGAGTTGACGGTTATTCCCACCTTTATTTTGCGCAGTGACGTCTGTCGCCACCATGCGAGCCATTCTTCGGATTGGTTGAGCTTTTGGTCGAGTTCGTGCGCGGCGGTGAGGTAGCGGCCGGGGATGTTTTTCCAGGCGGACCCTCGGTAGGTCTCGTACCAGCCCTGATCGTGGCGAAGGTGTGCTCTCAAGGGGTCGACTTCGTCAGACCAGTCCACGCCGGCGATCTCCCACAGGGACCTGGCCGCCGCCTCGATGAGGAGCTCCGCTTCTCCCGCGTCCCACTCCTCTTCCTCCACTGCCGAGGGGTCGGATGTCACCCTCTCGTATCGGGCTCTGCCCGAGGAGACGATCGCGTAAAGCAGGTTCTCGTGGGCATCCCCTGCCAAGGGGAGGGCGGCGTGGCCGGTGTCGGTCACATCGGGCACGGCGAGTCCGGCGAGCGGCAGCCCGGAGAGCGTGCCCACCTTGGCAGCGAGGTGGGCACAGAAGCCCTCCACGTCTTCGGGGGCGAGTGACGACAGCCGCTCGCTGAGGGAATCGATACTGTCGTCGTCGATCGCGCCGTCAAGCTCGTCGATTATGGCCCAGAAGGTTTCTTCGGTCATTGGGGGGCCTCCAATGCAGGTGCAGAGCAAGAGTGTGAGACGCCCGCGACAGCATCTCACGCTCTTGCCGGAACGCTTCGGCCTGAGCGGCCTGTCATTTACAGCTTCTAAGCTGCCCGGGAGGACAGTGCCCGTGCACGATGAAATATGCAGTTATTCTGCCGTGCTCCCACCAGCGCGCTTTGAGATATCCTACCTTGCGCGTGAGCACCCGAAAGGCGCATCCTCCCATAACTCCGAAGGAGAAATTACACGCCCTCAACTGTTCCTGTGGACGGTCCACCCCCCGGGAGGCGAGGCTGATCCCATACTTGTAGGTCTTCCGACCGTAGAAGATCTCGTAGCCGATGTACAGGTTGCGATCGTTCTTGGCCTTGTTGGAATTGGGATTCGGGCGCTGGACCGCGGTCCTGGCCTTGGCCAGGTTGACGCTGCAGCCGTGCCTTTTACAGTAAGTGATCGCCTGCTGGGTCGTCGTGACGGTCACCACCGTGCCGACGCTGAACACCAGAGCGGTCATCAGTTCCGCTCCGCTGATCGCCAGCAGGGGGACGAAGAGGACGAGTTGGGCGCCTTGGCGCACGCCGCCACCGGCGACGTACGTGCTGGCGGCCCTTACGTTGGACTCGATGGCCTGTGCGGGACTGGCGTCCCGCTGACCGGGAAGTGCCGATGGCGGCCCGGGCGCGGCCGCGGTGAGTAGGCCGACCAGGGTGATTCCTAAGCAGACTCGTAGGCCGGCCGATCGTAACCGTCGTTGCCACATCGTGGTCCTCCTCATACCGGGGATGAGTCAACTGGCGGTACGGGGTAGGACGGCTCATGAGTTCAGGCCGGAGAAGCCGCGCCCCGGCGTCATGCCGAAGGGGTCTAGGACGTGCCTTTCTTGGGGATCTTCATGAAGCAGTCAGCGCCGTCCCTGCTCAGCCTCGCGATCGACGCATATTCTCAGGTCGCCTAATGGGATGTCGGAGATCACCTAGGCCTACGATGGCCCGCCAACTCCTCAGGTAGCTCTGGCATGCGGAAACCCCGCCTGCCGATCGGCAGAGGCGGGGTTCGCTGTCTCGTGATCGGGACGGGAGGGCCCGGCGGCGCGGAGCCGGGAACGGGTCAGAAGTACGGTGCCCAGCCGGGACCGACGGTCTTCGCGCTTGCGAACTGGTTGCCGCCCCGGCCGTTCCAGAGGTACAGCGTGTCGTTGTGGACGGCCGCGATGTCGGTGTGGCCGTCCCGGTCGACGTCGCCGAGGGACATCAGCGTGTTCGCGTACGGTGTCCAGCCTGGCCCGGTCCTCGTCCTGGTGGTGAACTCGTTGCCGCCTTCGCCGTTCCAGATGTAGAGGTCGCCGGTGGCCTTCTCCACCGCGGCCAGATCGCCGATGGCGTCACCGTTGAAGTCGCCGCCGATCGGCCGGGTGTAGTTGTTCCAGCCGGCGCCGATGGTGGTCCTGCCGGAGAACTTGTTGCCGCCCTGGCCGTTCCAGGCGTAGAGGGTGCCGTTGAGGGTGGCCGCGATGTCGTTGTGGCCGTCCTGGTTGATGTCTCCCACGGACGTCAGCGTGTCCGCGTACGGTGTCCAGCCGGAACCGAGCTTCTCCGGGGTGCTGAACTCGTTGCCGCCCCGGCCGTTCCAGACGTGCAGCAAGCCGGTGCTCTTTTCGGCGGCGACCAGGTCGGTGCGCCCGTCGTCGTCGAAGTCGCCCGCGATCGGTCGGGTGAAGGCGTCCCAGCCGTCTCCGACGCGGGTTCTGCCCCAGAAGTCGTTGGCACCCCTGCCGGTCCAGAGGTTCAGCGATCCGGTCTTGGCCGAGAAGAGGTCGCCCACGCCGTCAGCGTTGAAGTCCGGCGTGTTCGCCGCGGTCATGGCGGCATAGTGCGTCGCGAGCTCCTTGTTCGTGAGCGCGTGGTTGTAGATCGCGAACTTCCCGATGGCACCCTTGAACCAGGACGCCTTGCTGCGGGTCCCGACCCGGACGGGGGCCGGTCCGGGCTTGGGCCGCACGATGACCTCGTCCGGCTGGCCGGGGCGGAAGACCAGGTTCGACGAGCTCACGAGCACGCCGTTGCGGTAGCTCCGCACCTTGCCGTACTCACCTTCCGAGGTGTCGAAGGTGAACGCGATGTGGATCCACTCGTTGACCCGCACGGTCTGCTGGATGCCCGCCCCGGCGCCGAAGCCGCCGTCGAGGTTCCAGGCGTATCCGGAGATCCGGTTGGGGCGGTCCTCGTCGTTCACCTTCGAGTACATCCGGCCCGCCCACTCCTGGTCGCCGCCGCTGCCCGACTTCGTGCCCTTCCCCAGGAAGTAGACGTAGCCGCTCTGCTCCTCGTCGGGGAACTGCAGGGTGTGCGGCCTGATCCAGGCCTCCACGGTGAACTTGCCGGTCGTGGAGATGTGGAACCTGTCGGCGTTGGGCACCTCGAAGTATCCGGATGATCCGTTGAAGACCGAGGCGCCGTCCCGGTTGGGAAGCTGGACCGAGCTGGTGACATTGTGGAAGGTGCCCTTGTACCCATTGCCGGTCCGGTCGGTCTCCGTACCGTAGGACGGGTGTGACAGCCGCCAGTAGGAGGCCGGCCGGTGCGACAGCACCAGCTTGTCGTACGCGCTCAGCCCTCCCGGCTGGGCCGCCGCGGATCCCTGGGCGTTCGCGGTCGCCACCATGGGTGCGTGGACGTTCGCGATCGCCGCCACCAGCACGGCGCTCATTCCCACCACGAGGGCGCGCCGGTGTGCCTTGCTGAGCCGTCTCCGCATGACTTGGGTGCCTCGCCCTTCCTGGGTCCTGTGCTCCAACGCACAAAAGCTAGGAGACGGCGGTATAGCGGTGGTATGTCCGGTCCGTGCACGGCGATCGGGACCCCGCCGCAGGCACACGGCTCGCGCTCGGTACGGCTTCCGTTCCCACGCTCGGTCGGATCCGACCCACGCCGTAGGCGTACCTCCTGATCAGCGCACCGGTCAGGGGCCGGTTCGCACCGCCACCGCCGCGCAGGCGTCGACGGCGCGTTTCAGCCTCCGCTCGATCTCTCGCGGGTGCCGTCCGAGGCAGGAGCGGGCCTCCGCCAGCGCGGTGACCGCCTTGCTCATCGCCTCGGTCCGCCATGGCGCCGGCTGGGGCGTGCCCGAGAACAGGCGCTCGCAGAGTGCGGCGAGCCGGGCGTACGGGGCCAGGGTGGCCGCCAGCTGGGCCTCCGCGGCCACCGTCCCCGTGACCGGGGGGAACTCGGTCGCCTCGACCAGGTCGTACAGGTTCGCGGGCTCGTCCTCGAGCGACTCCTGGAACGCCAGGACCCGGTCCAGCATCGCCTGCGCGAGGTCGTCGCTCTCGCCGCGCAGCTTCTCGACGGCCGCGTCCACGACCTCGCGCAGGTCGTTCCGCAGCACGCGCCGGGACAGCAGGGCGATGGTGGCCTCCTCGCCGTCCTTGAGCTCGTGCTTGAGGTCCACGCACGACCGTGCGGTACGGATGAGGTCGCGCGCGTGGCCGCCGGACCACGCGTAGCAGAACAGCACGAACACCTTGGAGAAGTCGCGCGCCCGCCGCGAGATGAGCGTCTGTGACTCCTCCAACGACAGCGGACCGACCGGGATGATGGTGTCGAACGCCGAGTCGAACACGTCCCGCACCGGCACTCCCCGCGCGGCGAAGCTGTGCATGGCGTCGGTGGACACGGAGAGGACGAAGTGTGCCTTGGCGACGTGGAACAGGTCCTTGAGGCCGTTGATCGCGTCGACGGCCTCGGCCGGATCCGCCAGCTTGTCCAGCTCGTCCACGCAGATGACGACGGGTTTGTTGCTGAGCGCGAGCAGCTGGTCGATGAACTGCCGGAGCGCCTGGACCGACTCGGCGTGGGTGACCTCGCGCTCGGTGCGGGACAGCTTGCTGCCGCCTTCGAAGCCGGATCCGCCGACCTTCGCCGCGGTGGTCGCGCTCCGCTCGACCGTCGTGGACCAGCGCAGGAACTCCAGCTGTTGCAGGCAGAGCTCACGTGTCGTCTGCGGCGAGACCATCAGTTTCGTCTGGCCCTGGAAGAGGGCCCACCACCGGTTGACCACGAACCCGATGACCAGGCCGCCCAGCACGACGGCCGTGATGCCCGTCCACCCGAGGTTGACCGGATTCGGCACGGGACGGTTCTTGTCGTAGATCCACAAGGTGATCAGGAGGGACACCGCCACCGCCGCCAGGAGCGTCCGCAGCACCACTCGCAGGGCCGGCGCCGCCATGCGGTCGCGGATGAGGTTCGCCTCGCCGGGATTGAGGCAGACCTGTGCCAGCTCGCCGTGGATGAGGCGGGTGAACTCCACGGCGGAGTACTGCACCGGCGCGCTGACCAGGGCGACATGGCAGTCGAAGGCCTCGTCCTGCCGAAGTCGCCGCATCAGGGTGGTCTTGCCCGAGCCGCGGGCGCCGGCCAGCCCGGTCGCCGAGGACTCGTGCTCGCCGATGAAGGCTCGGAGCCGCTCGTACGTGCGGGACGGAATGGTGTCCTGAAGGTTGAGCTCCACCAGCGCGGGAGCCTGGGAGGTGCGCAGCGTGCCGGACCAGCGCACCTCCTCGCCCTGCAACTCGCTGATGGCGAGGCGGATCAGAGCGCGCAGCGGCGGCAACAGGGCTTTCCGGAGCTCTCGGGAAGCGAGCACACTCTGCTGCCGGATCGTTTTCCACAGCTTCACCACGGCGAGCATCCCCAGCGCCACCAGGCCGATCGAGAACGCGGCGTTGGCCGCTCTTGAACGGAAGGGGATCCCGGTGCTCAAGAGCGTGGCCCCGAGGACGAGGAGGGACGCCACGAGAAGTGCCAGGGTGGCGATGGCCCAGGGCCGGCGCCATGCACGGCGAGCCTTGCCGACCGCCGCGATGTCCTCACCCAGCAGATTGGAGAGCTCATCGGCCCGCTGCCGGATGTCGTCGACTATTTCCGCGTGAAGCTCGGCTTCGCACTTCAGTTCGGGCTCGTTCTCCAGCAGCTCGCGTGCGATCTGCGCCAACTCCGCAGGGCGCAGGCGATCGGCCATGCCGCGCATCACCACCCCCGCCGGCGCGATCTGTGACACCGATTTAGGTCACCAAAAATGCAGCTGTGGGTCAGGAGGAAAAAGCAGTTTCTTGCGTCCAGGAATTTTATCCGGGAGGGGCTTTTGACGCTAGACATAGCATGATAGAAGACTTTCTTGGATGATTGCGGCATTACTTACGCCGGATATCAAGCCAGGTCGCCATCATTTGGGAGCCCCGGCATGGACGGTCATGCGTATGCGGCAGGCAGAATGTGTGCGCGACCAGGCATCCGTTCTTGTCCGCGGCAATGGGTACGGGAGATCATGATGCGACAGGTTGCGGTGTCGGCAGGAGCCTCTTCGTGACCGCGTACGATGCCGACCCGTGGGTCGGCCTCCGGCCGTTCGGCAGGGATGACGAGGCCAGGTTCTTCGGCCGCAACATCGAGACCCGCGAGGTGGCCGAGCTCTGGCAGCGAAACCGGCTGACCCTGCTGATCGGGGACTCGGGTGTCGGAAAGACGTCCCTGCTCCACGCCGGGGTGGCTCCGTACCTGGCCAACAGCGGAGCGCACGTGGTGCCCGTCGGTGACCCGAGCTACCGCAGGACCCTGCCGGCTCCGGTGATCACGGCCCGAGGTCGCACCCTCTTCGCGCTCCTGTCGTCGTGGCAGCCCACGGAGGACCCCGCCCGCTGCGTCGGCCTGACGATCTCGGCGTTCCTCCGGCGGCAGGCACCACCTGGCACGTCGATTCTGGTGGCGATCGACGGCGCCGAGAGGGTGATCCGCAGTTCTGTCGCGGCGAAGCCGGAACACCGCCTCTTCCGCGAGGAGCTGGAAGCCGCCCTGCGGGCCTTTCCGGACGTCCACCTGCTGCTGTCGATCCGGCCGGACTGCGTCGAGGAGGCGCGCAGCCTCTGCGGGGCGCTGGGCGAGACCCCGGCGGAGTACGAGCTGCCGCCGCTGGACCGGCAGTCCGCGATCGAAGCGTTGACGGGGCCGCTGCGGGGCACCCAGCTGCAGTTCGACCACGGCATGCCGGCGCGACTCGTGGACACGCTGACGGTCGAGCACGGCACGTCGGGTGCCGCGCTCGTGGAGCCGGTCCTGCTGCAGATGCTGTGCGCCGAACTCTTGGAAGGCGTGCGCGGCGGCGGGACGTTGTCCGTCGTCGTCGAGAAGGTGCTCAACGACGTGGACGGAACGCTGGCCGACTTCTGCTCCCGCACGCTGTTCACGCTGACCAGCGACCACGGCCTGCCCACCTGCGAGATCGGCGGCTGGATGCGCCGGACCTTCACCAGGTCATCTGAGGGGACCTCGCCTCACGAGGCGGCACCCGCGCCCCAGGGCGACCGTCCGAAAGAGATCACGGACACCGTTGTCCGCGCCGTGGAGGACCGGCATCTGCTCAAGTTCTGCCGGCTGGCCGGCGGGGACGGCTTCCAGCTCCAGCATCCGCGACTGGCGAGCGCGCTCCAGCGGCTCCGAGAGGCACCGGCGACGTGGCCGGAGCCCACCGCGGGCGACCTCCTTCGTGAGGCGGAGCAGGCGATGTCCGTGGGCAATCCGAAGCTCGCCGAGAAGTACGCGCGAGCGGTGCTGGCCAAGACCGAAAGGGAGCACGGCCAGATCCATATCTCCGCCTGGATCATCCTGGGCGACATCGCCTTCGCGCGGGCGGACCACGACGCCGCACGGCACGCCTACGACCAGGCGCTGGCGATCGAGGCGATGACGGACTCCAGGTCCCCCGCCGTCGCGTACCTGTTCGCCGCGATAGCGCGCGTCCACCTCCTCCAGGGGGATACGGAGAACGCGCTCGGCAGCGCGCGGGCCGCTCGGCTCATCACGGCGGGTGAGACGATCACCTTGCTGGAGCTCGGGCAGGCTCTCTGGCACACGAGCCGTTACCAGACGGCGGTCAAGGAGTTGAACGCCGTGCTGGAGCGGGATCCAGAGCATGCCGAGGCCCGCCGCATTCGCGGAGAGATCTACGCGGACTGGGACAAGTGGCAGGAAGCCCTGGACGACCTGGGCAGTGTCGCCATCGCGGCCCCGCTGTCGGCCCGCGCGGCGTACATCCTGGCGGCGAGCCGTAATGCTCCCGTCTCGCGGAGGGAGGTGGAGGAGCTTCGCGAGGAGGGGCGGACACATGGCCTGGTCCTGCTGTACCTCGCCCGGTCGATGCGCAGGCATGGATATCGGGACCTTGCCGCGGAACTCGCCACCGAGGCCCTCCGGGCGACGAATCCACGCCTGTCACGCCATCATCGAACGCAGGCCGAGAAAATCATGCGAAGGCAGTAACGTACGGGAAACGCTAAAGGGGCTGACTTCTGCCCGATTGTGGCGTTGTGTCTTAATCGCGGTCGAAATGGCCAACGGAGTTACTGAACCCGGCGATGGCTTCGGTGTCGCGCCGATCGGGCGCCATCAGGCTCCTCATCGCGTAGGCGAAGGCCGAGCCGTCGAGTTCGTCGAGGTCGCGGAGGGACAGATCGGAACAGTTAGGCAGCTGACCTGCCAGTTCGTTCTCCTGTTGCTCCATGACCAACTCCCAGCCTGATGCATCACGGTCCAGTGTCCGGGACAGCATACAAGCTGGGTGACACCTCTGGTACGGGGACGGCGCCGCGAAGATACTTGGAAAGGTTATCGACACGATACATGATTGGCCGATCAATCCGTTTACTCTGAGGTGCCTTGCTCGAGTTCTTTATTCTTGCGTTGGCGCTTGGGTGTGACATGGCCGGTTTCCGGCGTGCCATTGACCGTATCGAAGCGTTGTTCAACGTTGAGACTGGAGTCTACGATTCGGAGGTGGCCCTGTGACCGGTACACAGCCGAGCGAAGTAAGACGGTCAGCGGCGCCCGAGGTTTGGGGCAAGATTCCGCCCAGGAACAAGAACTTCACCGGTAGAGAAGTGCTCCTCGAGAAACTGCGCTCGGGGATGACCGCCGGGACCAGCGGTCAGGTCACGGTGGTCCTCCCGCGGGTTCTTCCGCATGCCCTGCACGGTCTGGGCGGTGTCGGGAAGACGCAGATGGCGGTCGAGTACGCCTACAGGTACGGCAACGAGTACGACCTCGTCTGGTGGATCTCCGCCGACCAGCGGGTGCTCATCCGCTCGTCGCTGGCGTCGCTGGCTCCTTATCTGGACCTCCCGTCGGCGGCGGCGATCGGCGTCGAGGACGCGGCCAACGCCGCGCTGGACGCGCTGCGGCGCGGCAAGCCGTACAACCGCTGGCTGCTCATCTTCGACAACGCGGACGAGCCGGAGGAGATCCGGGACGTGATCCCCGACGGGCCGGGCCATGTCCTGATCACTTCACGCAACCACCGGTGGGAGGACGTCGTCGAGGCCGTCCCGGTCGACGTCTTCACCCGGGCGGAGAGCATCGCGTTCCTGAGCAAGCGGGTCCGCAGGGCGATCGCTCCCGAGGACGCCGACCGGCTCGCCGACCAGCTGGGAGACCTTCCCCTGGCGCTGGAGCAGGCCGGTGCGCTCCAGGCCGAGACGGGCATGCCCGTCGACGAGTACATCGAGCTGCTGAACGAGCACGCCAGCCAGCTCCTCGACGAGGGCAAGCCGACCGAATACCCGATCTCGATGACGGCGGCCTGGAACCTCTCGGTCAGCCGGCTGAGCGAGCGGCGCCCGGAGGCCATCGACCTGCTGCGCTGCTGTGCCTTCTTCGGCCCGGAGCCGATCCCGCGCGATGTGTTCAGCCAGCGCGTCACCGGCCTGAGCCCTCAGCTGAACGAGCTGCTCGCCAATCCGATCAAGCTGAGCCGGTCGGTGGGCGAGCTGGGCCGCTTCGCCCTGGCGCGCATCGACCCGAGCAGCCGGACCATCCAGGTGCACCGGCTGATCCAGGCACTCGTACGCGACGAGCTCGACCCCGAGGAGAAGGCCGGGCATCTCGCGGACGTCCACCGTCTGCTGACCGGCCTGCAACTGGGCAATCCCGAAGAGTCAGTCAACTGGGGCCGTTACGGCGGCATCCTGGGGCATGTCGTGCCCGCCCGGGTCCAGGAAAGCCGAGACCTGAAAGTGCGCGACTTCGCGCTGAACCTGGCGCGTTATCTGTACATGTCCGGCGACGGGTTCGCGCAGGAGTTCGTCAACCTCTTCATCGACCAGTGGGAGAAGGACTCCGGCCCCGACGATCCCCACGTGCTCAAGGCCTATCGCGAGCAGGGCAACATCCTGCGCCAGCTGGGCAAGTACAACGAGGTCTACGAGCTCAACCAGCGGACGCTCGGCAAGATGCGCCGGGTGGGCACGCCCGATGACGAGCTGCTGCTCCTGGTCAGCGGCATCGGCGCCGACCTGCGGGCGCGAGGCGACTTCGCCGCGGCCCTGAGCCATGACGAGGACTCGGTACGCCGGCACGAGGCGGCCTTCGGCCCCGAGGATCAGCGAACCCTGCGCGCGAAGAACAACCTGGCCCTGGACTACAGCCTCACCAGTCGTTTCCATCGGGCTCGGGAACTGCACGAGATCGCCTACATCGGGCTGCAGGACGCGCAGGCGGGCGCGGCGACCGTGCTGGTCCACTGGAACGCGCTCGCACGTGCGGTCCGCCTGTCCGGTGACTACGCCGAGGCCAGCGACCTGGGCGAAGAGGCTCTCGCCTACGGTCTGGAGTATCTGGGCGGCGATCACCCCACCTACCTCTGGACCGCCAAGGACCTCTCCATCGCCTGGCGGAGGCTCGGCGAGCTCGACAGGGCACTGGAGATGTGCACCGACGTGCACGGCCGCTATGTCCGAAGGTACGGCCTCGACCACCCCGACACGCTGGCCGCGGCCATGTCCCTGGCCAACGTGCAGCGCAACAACGGTCAGGAGCAGGAAGGACTGGAACTGGCGGCCGACACCGTGAAGCGCTATCCGCACGTCTACGGCGCCGACCATCCGTACTGTCTGGCCTGCACGGGCAACCTGGCGCTGCTGCACCGCACCTGCCAGGACCCGGAGAAGGCCCGCGCGCTGAACGAGGAGACGCTGGAGAAGCTCGAGCGGCGTCTCGGGCGCAACCACCACTACTACCTGACCGTGGCGACCAACCTGGCGAGCGACCTGGCGGCGCTGGGGTTGTACGACCTGGCCGTGGAGCGCGGCCGCGACACCTATGGCCGGCTGACGGAGCTCGTCAGCCAGAACCATCCGATGAGCCTCGCCTGCGCCGCCAACCTTTCGGCCGACCTCAAGCGCCTCGGCACGCCCGAGGCCGTCGAGGAGGCGGCGGCTCTCCGCGAGGCCACCCGCGACCGGTACGCGCAGAGGCTCAACCTGGAGCATCCCGACGCCATCGCCTTCATGGAGGAACGGCACCTGGACCTCGACTTCGACCCGCCGCCGATCTGACGACCGAGGTCTCCGTGCCTCAGGCGAGTGAGGGCAACTGGCCGGCCGGTGGTTCGCCGTTGCGTTGGCGCCAGCCGGCCAGGTGCCGGCCGATCGAGACGCGGGCGCGGCGGGTGGCCTCGGCCGGTACGTCCTCGGCACACATCTCGGCCATCGTGCCGGCCATCTCGGCGGTGAACAGATCGCCTTCGGCGGTGAGCCGGCCACTTGTCCGCAGCGCCCGGATCGCCGCCTCGGTGCCGTCGCGCCACTGGGCGAACTCCGTGTGCGCGCGGAGCAGCAGGTCCGCCGGATGCGGCTCCTGGCGTTCCACCCTCCAGAACGCCGCGATGCCCATGTGCGCGTACGCGCCCTGGAGCAGGCCGCCCAGCGGGCGCGGGTCGTCACGCCACGGCGCGTAGTAGCGGCTGCCGTCGTCCGGCTGCGTCAGGGGGATGAGATCCAGCAGGCCGCTCAGCTTCGCGTGCTGGGACTCGTGCGCCAGGGTCACCGCGAACGAGTGCGGATCGGGCGGCGTGGAGAGCCCGATGTTGCCGAAGGCCAGTTTGGAGGTGGCGCTGGAGGTGCCGTTCTCCGGCCCGATCAGCGGCGTCAGCACCGTGACCACGGCAGTGGTCTCCTCGGCGACCTGGCGGTGCCGGTCGATGAGGGTCTCCCAGGCCGGCTGGAGCGTCGACTCCCACCCGTGCAGCTCCGCCTCGCTCAGCCGGCCCTCGGTCCGCCGCGCGCCCGGCATCCGGTTCGGGTCGAGGTCGTCGACGACGAACTCGACCGCCACGCCGCGATGCGAGGCACGGATGCGCCGCAGGCCTTCCCATGAGGGATCCGCCCCGACGCGTACGGTGACCGCGCCGGCGCTGATCTCCGCCTCGCCGTCCCCGGTACGCACGACGGCGAACCGGCCTGCGCCGGGGACGATCGCCCGGCCCAGCGACGGGAGCACGACCGCGCCGTCCATCACGGGCACCTCGATCGTCTCGCTGCGCCCGGACCGGATCGCCGCGACCGCCGCCAGCGACGCCATGGCGCTCGGAGTCTCCCAAGGAGCCGGCGGTGTCCCGCCGCTGAGCGCGTGGAGCGTCCGCAGCCCCCAGGAGCCGACGGTCGGATAGCGGAGCACCGCCCTGGTCACCTCGGGTGCGGCCTCCTGGATGTCGGCGAGCAGCTCGTAGGCGTGCCGGACCCGCGGGGCATCGTCCTCGGCGAGGTCGCGGACGCCGCGCAGGAGCAGCAGGCGTTTGCTGTCCTGCGCCGTCCACAGGCGCTCGACGGCGTCGCGGCCGCCGCCGCCCGCGGCGAGTTCGAGGAACACCTCTTTCGGCAGGGAATGCGGTGTCAACGGCATGGGCGTGAGGTTGCCTCTCTGCGGATCGGTGGTCTGTGCGGAAGCGCGACGACGCCGGCTGCGGTCGCGCACGGCGGCGATGTCGTCGTTCACCGCGTGCTGGACGTGTTTGATGAGCCGGAAGAGGTCGCGGCAGTAAACGCTGGGATTGGCGAATCCGGTGCCCGGGCGATAGCGATGGGGATAGAGCCCCGCGCCGCAGACACGCCGTATTTCGCACGCCTGGCATTCCGGTGACAGCGCGCGCTCGCCGATCTGCCGGGCGGCGATCGAGGGCAGCATGAGGGCCTCGTCGAAAGCGTGGGCGCCGACGTGCAGCGGCGTACGGGTTGCTCCGTCGTAGGCCGATTTGAGGCTGTCCACCTGTTCGATGCCGCCGTCGGTCTCGACGACGACGACGGCGACCGCGGAGAGCCCGACGGCCTCGCTGCGCGAGGGGCGTCCGAGCACGAGACGAATGATCTCGTCGAACAGGCGGAGCCGGGTCTCGCGCTCCGGCGCGTGGTACCAGCGGTCGAAGACGGCGATGAGCCAGTCGCCGTATGGGGCGTCCGTACCGTCCGGCCGGAGGCCCGGTGGAGGGGTTTCCCAGGTGCCGTGCGGCAGCAGGAAGTCCATCGTCGGCGGACCGTACGCCAGGAGCGCCTCGTACGTGCCGACGGGGTCGTTCCGCAGGTCGATCGTGCACAGCACCCCGTTGAACAGGTGCCGGAAGGCGGGGGAGGTGAGGTTGGTCAGCCCGGCGTGGACCCGGTCGTAGCTGCCCTGCCCCGCCGGTCCGCGGCGGTGGCGGTCGTTGGCCTCGCGGTCGCCGTCGAGGCTGACCGCGACCAGGACGCCGAGTTCGTCGAACAGGTCGAGGAAGACGGGGTCGAGGAGCACCCCGTTGGTCTGCACCTGGACGTTCACCGTCACGCCGGGGTCGACCGCGGTGCGTACGGCGTTCACCGCGTAGCGGATGTGGTCGGCGCCGGCGAGCAGGGGCTCGCCGCCGTGGAGGATCACGTCCACTTCGGACAGGCGGTTCAGCCGCGCGTGCTCGGCGATGCGTGCCGCGACGGAGTCGATCGTCGACTGCGACATCCGCCGGGGCTGGCGGCGCCAGCCCTGGTCGGCCATCTCGTACATGTAGCAGTAGGTGCAGGCGAGATTGCATCTGCTGTGAATCTTGAGGACGAACTGCTGGAAGGGTGTGGGGCGCCAGCCGCCCTCCAGCAGGGCGTTGATGTCCAGATCCATGGGCCATTCGAGGCGCGGCGTGGCCTCTTCGAAATCCGCACTCACGCCCACCAACCCCTAAGGAGATTCGAGCACCACGGCACGAAAATCCGTTCATCGGCTATTTCTGAATGAATAGAGGGCATTCACGTTCGACCAATGTCACCCTTGCGACCCGCCGCGATCTTATCGCCGATTCGCCGGTGTACGAAGGCGCATTGACGCAGCCGCGAGGTGGCGATCGTGTTTCGATCGGATAACCCGCGGATGCCGACTATCCTTCGCGACTCCGGATCTGAGTGCGTCGAGGGAGGTCCGCGATGCCGCCGCCCTCCGGGCCCGGGATGCGAGATGCCCGGTCGGGTCAGGTCCGGGTCAGGAGGGCGCGCAGGCCGGGGGCGAACCTGTCAGGGTCGTCGGCGAAGCCCGTGTGGTCGCCGGGGAACGGGACGGGGTCGAGGCCGAGGGCGAGCCCCAGCGCTCGGGAGGTGCGGTCACACAGCTGCCCGGCCGACTCCTCGCCGATGCCGATCACGAGGCCGGGCGCCGAGCGCAGCCGGTCCAGGTCGGGCCGCCAGCGGGTGGTGCCCTGCAGCTCGTGGGCGAACCAGTGGCGCTCGTCGGCGACGTGCCGCGGGTCGCGTTCACCGCCGAACATCATCTCCAGCGCCCCCTCGGGCAGCGCGATGCCGGCCTGGGCCATGAACTTCGCCCAGGCGCCGATGGCGTCGCCGCCGAGGTAGGTGGCGATGAGGTCGTCGGTCTTGGCGTGCTGCTTGTCGCGGTCCTCCAGGAGATCGAGCAGCGGGGGTTCGTGGGCGATGACGGCGCGCAGTTGCTCGGGGTGGCTCTGGGCGTGGGCGAGGGCGGTGACGGCGCCGCCGCTGGAGCCGAACACCGTGGCGGGTCCGGCGTCCACGTGGGTCAGCAGGCGGGACAGGTCGTCGGCGCGCAGCTCCGGCGTGGAGTCCTGGGCGGGATCGTCGAGCGGGCTGCGCCCGACGCCGCGCGGGTCGGTGGTGAGCACCGTGTGGTCGGTGGCGAGCAGGCCGGCCAGCGCGGCGAAGGAATCGGCGTCCATCGGGGCGCCGACGAGCGCGACGAGCGGGCCCTGGCCGCGTACCTCGAAGTACAGGCGGGCGCCCGGGACGGCGAGCGTGGAGACGGTCTTGTTCATGGGGTTCTCCTGGATGCTGCGATGGGGTGGTCGGCTGCGGCCACGGTCCTGACGACCGTGTGCAGCAGCGGTGGTGCGGCGGTGGCCACGAGCAGCGCCAGGGCCGCCGGGATCACCAGGGCGAGGGGCAGCGTCGCCGTCGTCGCGACGTACCCGATGAGGGCGGGGCCGATCAGGCCCCCGCCGTAGCTGATGGTGGTGACCGCGGACAGCCGGCGGGCGGCACCGTCGGCGCTGCCGAGCAGGCTGGCCACGATCGGCCAGACCACGGCCATGCCGGCGCCGGCCAGCGCCCAGCCGGCCATGGCGCAGCCCACTCGCGCGCTCGCGGGCAGGACGCCCGCGAGCAGGACCAGGCCGTAGCCGGCCGTGGCGGTCGCGCCGGCCAGCCGGGTCGTGCGGACGACGCCGAGCCGCGTGCGCAGGGCGTCGCCGACGAAGCGGACGAGCGTCATCGCGACGAAGAAGACGGTGTACACGAGCGACCCGGTGGCGGGGTCCGCGCCCAGGACACGGGTCGCGTGCACGCCGGCCCAGTCGGTGGCGGCGCCCTCGGTGACGAAGGCGGCCGCGCCGATCACGCCCAGCAGGGCCAAGAGTCCCGGTCGGAGCGGAGCCGCCCGCCGCGCGGCCCGGTCGGAGCGGGCGCGTGCGTCCGGAGCCCCCCGGTCGGAGCGGGCGGGTGCGTCCCGAGCGCCCCCGGCAGGGCGGGCGGGTGCGTCCGGAGGGCCCTTGACGGTGGCCAGGGCGGTGGCCAGGGCGGTGGCCAGGGTGATCGCGCCCGCGGCCATCAGCGCCCGCACGTCGGCGTCGGCGCGCAGGGCCGTGGTGATGATCGCGCCGCCCGCGACCGCGCCGAGCGTCCACGTGCCGTGCACCGTGGCCATGATCGGGCGGCCGAGCGTACGCTCGACGGCCACCGCCTGCACGCTCAGGGCCACGTTGAGCAGCCCGAACAGCATCCCGAGCACGACAGCTGAGATCATCAGCGTCTCGACGCGGGTCGCCAGGGCCGGGCCGGTCAGCGCGAGCGCCGCCGCCGGGGCGCAGGCCCGCAGCAGGCGCCGTCCGGTCCACCGGTCGGCCAGCCGTCCGGCCACCGGCATGGCCACGAGGGCGCCGGCGGCCAGTGCCATCAGCAGCCCGCCGAGCCGGCCGGGCCCGAGCTCCAGGCGCGCGTCGGTGGCCGGGAGCGTGGCGCCCCACAGCGCGTTCATGACGCCCGTCAGCCCGTAGCACAGCGTGATCGCTCCTCGTCCGGCCATGCCTCGATCGTGGCGGTGGCGACCTTCCCGGGTCCAACACCTGTTCGAAGGCGATTCACTCGCCAGATGCGTTAATCGGGTAGGAAGGAGGGATGCCTGACGACGTGGAGATCCGCCTGCTGCGCCACTACGTCGCCGTCGCCGAGGAGTTGCACTTCAGCCGGGCCGCCCAGCGCCTGTTCGTGGCGCAGCAGGCGCTCAGCCGCGACGTCCGGAGGCTGGAGGACCGGGTGGGCCGCCGGTTGCTGGAGCGCACGACCCGCAGGGTCACGCTCACGCCGGAGGGACAGCTGCTGCTGGCGCGGGCGCGGGAGATCCTCGGGCTGTACGACGCGACCATGCTGGAGTTACGCGGTGAGCCCCGGTCGCTGACCGTCGACGTCGTCGGCTCCGGCCTCACCCCTGCGCTGGTGCTGGCCGCGGCCCGCGAGCGCGCACCGGGAGTGGAGTTCTTCGCCCGCTTCCACAGCGGCACCGAGGCGGCGTCGCCCCTGCTCCTGGACGGGCGGCTGGACGTCACCTTCGGCCGCAGCCCGGGCGTCCTCGACGGCGTACGGCAGCGGGCCGTACGCCATGAGCGCATCGCCGTGCTGGTGCCCGAGCGTCACCCGCTCGCCCGGCTGCGGGCCGTGCCCCTGGAGTCGCTGCGCGGCACGAGCCCGTGCATCCGTGCCGGCGACCATGCGACGCCCGGGTGGGAGCACGCGGTGCTGCAGTTGCTGGCCCCTTTCGGTGTCGACCCCGCCATGGCCCACCCGCACGTGCGCGGCGGTGACGAGCTCGCGCAGCACATCCGCGACCGCGACGCGCCCATTCTCGCCATGACCACGCAACCCGCCATCGCCGGCGCGGTCCTGCGGCCGCTCGTGGACCCGGTCGCGGTTTTCCCCTGGATGATGGTCTGGCGCGCCGACGGCGACCACCCGGGCCTGCGCGCCCTGCACGCGGCCGTGGACGAGCTGTCCGCCGCCCACGACTGGCTCGCCGCCCCCCGCGACGCCTGGCTCCCCGAGCCCGAAGCGAGTCTGCCCCACCCGCCGTCCACCGGCATTCACTAAAGCCGTAATTCGCGTAATGGGATATGCCTAAATTGCGCCCTTGTCGGGGTTCAATGGCATATGTACGATCACTTCCGTATCTGGGATTTCAAAATCGGAGGTAAACCGTGGTGTCAAGGAACTGGGCCGCGAAAATACTCATCACCGCGGCAGTCGTCGCCGCGGGTGTCGCGCTCGCGAGCCCGGCTCACGCCGTGGACGAGCCGCCCACCGGAGGCCAGGTTTCCACCAACGGTTACACCTGGTCCAACTGAAGAGGCAGCCGGACGGGCGGCGGGAGCGGCGCCGGGACGGGGTCGGCCCGGAACGACTGGATCATCAGGGCCGCGAAGCGGCGCGACGCCGCCACCCTCATCCGGGGTGACTCGGCGCGGATGCCTTCGTTCGCCATCAGCGCCAGGCTGACGTCCTCCAGCACGAAATCCTGCCGCAAGGAGCCCGCCTCCTTCGCGCGCCGCACCAGTTCGAGCAGCAGGCGCAGCGCGCGGTCGCGTTCGGCGGTGAAGTCGACCGCCTTGGGGAGGCGGGAGGTGAACGCGCGGGCGAAGCCCCGGTCGAGGGCGTGCATCTCCATGAGCTTCTCGATCACCAGGCAGAACCCGCGCCACGGGTCGTCCGCCGCCAGGCCCTCCGCCACGACCTCCGAGCAGAAGGCCAGCTGCTCGGAGAAGGCCTCGGTCAGCAGGGCCTCCTTGGTCTGGAAGTGCCTGTAGACGGTCGCGACGCCGACGTCGGCGCGCCGGGCGATCTCCCGGATCGGCACGTCGAGGCCCTCGGCGGCGAAGGCCGCGCGAGCGACCGCGAGGATGCGCGCGCGGTTGTCGCGGGCGTCCGAGCGGAGACCCGTTATCACTTCGGCCGTCACCGCTCTCACTTTAGCCAAACGGACGGGGTGTCCCGTTACGGTCGGCCGCATGAGAGCAGTTCAGATCACCGAGTACGGCCCGCCCGGCGTCGTGCACGTCGCCGAGGTGGCGGAGCCGCACGCCGGACCGGGTGAGATCCGCATCGCCGTACGGGCCTCCGGGCTCTCGCCCGGGGAGGTGGCGATCCGGTCCGGGGCGCTGCGTGACGTGGTGCCCACGACGTTCCCGTACCGGACCGGGTTCGACGCCGCGGGTGTGGTGGACGAGGTCGGCGACGGCGTCACGGGCGTGGGCATCGGCGACGAGGTGTTCGGCATGACCACCATGGCCGCGCGCGGCGCCAACGCCGACTTCGCGGTCCTGGCCGCCTGGGCGCCCAAGCCGGAGGTGTGGAGCTGGGAGGAGGCGGGCGGCGCCGCGGGCAGCGTCGAGACGGCCACCCGGGTCCTCGACCGGCTCGAGGTCGGCCCCGGGCACACCGTGCTCGTCCAGGGGGCGGCCGGTGGGGTGGGTGCCGTCGCCGTCCAGATGGCCGTCGCCCGTGGTGCCACCGTCATCGGTACGGCGAGCGCGCACAACCACGACTTCCTGCGCTCCCTCGGCGCCGAGCCGACGACGTACGGGGCCGGGCTCGTCGAACGGGTCCGAGCACTCGCGCCGGGCGGGGTGGACGCCGTGTTCGACTGCGCCGGAGGGGCGGTGGCCGATCTGGTGGCCATCGCCGGGGACCCGGCGCGCGTGGTGACGATCGCGCCCGACTTCACCGCGGCGGCCCACGGCGTGCACATGTCGCACGGCGCGCCGGCCGACGAGACGGGCGCGGCCGTGGGCGCCCACGCCGATCCGCTGGCCTTCCACGGCCTGGAGATCGCGGTCAGGCTGGCCGGCGAGGGGCGGCTGCGGGTGCCGGTCGCGGCGGCGTTCCCGCTCGCCGAGGCCGCGGCCGCGCACGAGCTGAGCCAAACCCGCCACGCCCGCGGGAAGATCGTCCTGGTGGGCTGAGCGACCGCACGTCAGCGGCCGGCCGTAGAGTCCCACCATGACGGATGAGCCCGCCTCCGGTTCGTTGCACCATGTCGAGATCTGGGTCCCCGACCTGCGGCGGGCCCTGGTCGGGTGGCAGTGGTTGCTCGAAGCGCTCGGTTACACCCTTCACCAGGACTGGGAGGGTGGCCGTAGCTGGCGGTTGGGGGCAACGTACCTGGTGTTCGAGCAGTCGCCCGCGCTCAGCGCCGACCGGCACGATCGCCTCCGGCCGGGGCTGAACCACCTGGCCTTTCACGTGGAGAGCCGGGAGCGGGTCGACGCCCTCGCCGAGCGCGCGGCGGCGTACGGGTGGACGTTGATGTTCCCCGAACGGCACCCCTACGCGGGCGGGGAGCGGCACTATGCCGCCTACCTGGAGGACGCGGACGGGTTCGAGGTGGAACTGGTTGCGGCGCGATGACCTGGGCCGCCCCGGAAACCGCTGGCGCGAACCCGGACGACTGCGGCATCATGGCGCCCATGATCTATGGGAAGGGCGGCCACCGCCCCAGCCGGTGAACCCCGGCACGAGGAAGCTGAGCGACGACGACCGGCTCACCTTCCTGGCACACGCGATCTCCATGTCCTCCCTGTACGGCCCCGGCCCCTGGCCGCAGCATGCCCAGGAGTTGCCGGACGAGCCCCCTCGCCCGGACGACGGCAGGCCGTACATCTCCACCACCGTCATGGACGGCATCAGGACCCACCACCTCTCCGCCCAGTCGGAGCCGGCGGGCGCCGTCACCGAGGTCGCCGGCCTGCTGCAGTCCGGTGCGCCGTTCGCCGCGTTGCACGAGCGGCTGTCGCAGGGCTCGGCGCTGGCGATCTGCGACGACCTCATACGCGAGCTGGCAAGCCGGAAGGTGCCCGTGAGCAGGGCCTACGAGGCAGGCCGGTGGCTGGCCGAGCACGGCACCCACCGCGAGGCCACCAAGATCGGCATCGTGCTCGTCGGCGCCTGCGGCGGCGAGCCGGACCGGGAGCTGCTGCTCCTGCTCGGAACGCTGGAGGAGTTCACCCTGTACGCCGCCGTCGCCCTCCTGCGCACCCAGCCGGACCGGCAGCGAGCCGTGTACGAGCTGGCCAGGCGCGTGACGGGCTGGGGCCGCATCCACGCCGTCGAGCGGCTCGAAGGCTGCGACGACCCGGAGGTCAGGGCCTGGCTGCTGCGGGAGGGCTTCCGCAACGACATCATGAACGCCTACCTGGCCCCGCTCGCCGCCACCACCGGCGACCTCTACTCCGCGCTCCTCGACCCCGAGCCGGACGAGGCGCTGGTGGACGGCGCGGGCGGCATCCTGGCCGCGCTCGTCACGGGCGAGGGCGGCCCCGTCTCCGGGATCAGCGCCTACGACGACGCCGTGCCCGCCCTGGACCGCTACGCCGGCCTCGCCGAGACCCGGGCCGCCACGCTGCGCCGTCTCGGCGGCCTGCTGACCATCCTGGAAGGCCTGCGCCGGCCGCCCTCGGACGGGTACGGCTGGCGCGACGGCGACCTGGCCGCGCTGCGCCGGCGTTACGAGGAGGCCGTCGGGCAGCGGCGCTGGTCCGAGCTGGCGCTGGCCGGTGTGGCGGACCCGGCGGCGGAGGACTTCGGCTCCGCGCTGCACTGCGCGACCAGGCTCGGACTGCCGGTGCTCCCGCAGGTCATGGCCCGGCTGCGGGTCGACCCCCGCGACAGTTTCGCCTGGTACGAGGCGACCCGCCTGGCCGAGCCGACCGTGCTGGTCGAGCTGGCCGAGGAGCTGCTGCCGATGGACAGCCTGGCCAACGGGCCCGGGGACCGGATCTTCGGGGACGGTCACGAGCGCGCGCTGGAGCCGGTGGTCGAGAAGCTGGGGTCGAGTCCGGGCACGGGGCTGTCCCTGCTCCGGGTGGCGCTGCGCAACAGGGTGGTCAGGCTCCGGCGGAGCGCGGTGCGGGTGCTGGCGGCGTGGCCGGACGTGCCGGGGGAGGCCGTCGCGTGGGTGCGCGCGGCGTACGAGGTGGAGCCGGACGAGGAGCTGCGCGGGGACATGCGCGCCTTCCTCGCCGGCACCCGACGATGAGCGACGCACGATGACGCACGATGGCGCACGATGACGAACGGAGGCGAGGCGGCCATGCCTGACATTTCCGCAGATGAACTGCTCAACGAGGTGGAGCCGCTGTCCCACGGGCAGCGGTGCCGCCGCCTGGCCGAGTACGCGCGGGATCTTTCCGGCCGGCCGGAAGCCCTGCGCGCGCTCCTGGACGGGCTGGCCGGGCACGGCCCGTACGAGCGCTTCCTCGGCGTGCGGCTGGCCGCGATGGCGCGGGAGGTCGCGCACGTCACTCGTGCGATGACCGACCCGGACATGGACATATCCCGGTACGCGATCAGCCACGCCGTCAGGCTCGGCGCCCCCGACGACGCCGTCCTGGAGATCGCCCGCACCGCCCCCGCCACCCACCGCGTGGCCGTCTACCAGGCCATCAGGCGCAACGGCCGCAGCGACCTGGCCGAGCTGCTGATCGACGAGGTACGCGGGCGGTGGGGCGACCGCGAGGCCGCCGGCCTGCTGGTGATGTGCCCGGCGGAGGTGGTCGCGGCCCGGCTGGCCGGCCTCGCGCACGCGGTGCCGAACTGGCGCGCCCTGGCCAAGCGGCATCCGCTCACCGTGCTCGACCACGCCGCGTCGGTGCTGCCCGAGCTGCCGCGCCAGCTGCGGCGGGCGTGGTGGTTCGCGCTCGGCCCGGGGATCGAGGCCGCCGCCGAGCACGCGCCCGAGCGGGTGATCGAGCTGCTGGAGCACCACTGGGCCGGCCGGAGCTGGCGGTGCGCCGGGCGGCTGCTGGACGCGGATCCGGTGCGTACGCTGGCTCTCTACCTGGCCCCGGGGCGGCGGCCGGAGCTCGCCGGGCTGCTCAGGCGGCGGCCGGTACGCGACCGGCTGGCCGCGCTCCCGGACGCCCGGCTGGCCGAGCTGGGCCGGGCGGTGCGCGACGACGAGGACGCGCTGATCGACCTCCTGCGGTCGGTGCCGCCCAGCCGCCGGGACACCGTGTTCACCGCGACGATGGAAGGCGTCGACCTCTCCCAGGCGCTGCTCTCCGAGGACCTGCTGAACGTCCTGCCGCTGCGCCGCCGGGTCGCGGAGGCCCGCCGCATGCTGGGGCTGCGGGTCATCGCCGAGGATCCGTACCGCAGCCTGGAGCTCACCGCCTTCCTCCCGTACGACGAGGCGGAGCCCGTCCTGCGGGCGGCGACCCGCCGATCCGAGGGGTTCGACCGGGCCAACGGCTACGTCCACCTGGTCGCCTGCGCCGGGCGCGGCCGCGACCCCGAGATCGTCACCCGCCTGGCCGACGCGCTGGGCCGGCTGCGCAACGAGCAGGACCCGGTCCGCCTCGCCGCCGCCCAGGCGCTGGGGCGGCTCCCGTCCCAGCTCTTCCTGGCCGCCCACGTGCCGTTCCTGGACCGGCTGGTCGAGGACGCGCTCGCCGCCCGCGACTGCTCCCACCCGACGCGGCTGGCCCTGGCCCGCCTGGCCGCCCAGGTCTTCGAGCAGGGCGCGCGGCAGGACGACGCGGCCCTGCTGGACTACGCCCTGCGCGTCTCCGAGCGGCTGGCCGGTCACGTGGGAACGGTCTCGCTCGGAGAGCTGACGCGGGTGCTCAGGCGCGGCCAGGAGGCCGTGCTGGTGCGCAGGCTGGCTCCGTTCCTGGCGGCGGGGGCCGACCGCGACCGGCACGAGCTGGCCTTCCTGCTCGCCGCGGCGCTCGGCCGGCGCGGGCATGACCTGCCGGAGCTGCAGCGGGCGCTCGAACGCGCGGTGCACGCCACCAGCCAGACGGTCGCGGCCCGGGCGATCGGCCTGTGGCTGGAGCCGCCGCGCACCAGGGGCGAGCGGGTGGCGGCGCTGCTGGCCGCGGATCCGTCCGTGGTGGTGCTCGGGCCGGTGTTCGACGTGCTGGTGTGGCAGCGTACCGACCTGCTGGAGGCCGCGCTGGGGCGGCGGAACCCGGTGGGGCGGTTCGCCGGCAGCGGTGTGCGGCAGGTGCGGTCCGCCCCGCGCCAGGCCGTCCAGCGGTGGACGGCGCGGCAGCGCGAGGCGTACCGGCGGCTGATGGAGCGGGTGGCGAACGACGGCCGGGTGCCCATGCACGAGCGTGAGCAGGCCGTGCGGCGGTTGGGCGAGGTGCCCGCGATCGAGGCCGCGCGGCTGCGGCCGTACCTGGACTCGGGGGAGGCACCGCTGCGGCGGGCGGCGCTGACCGCGCTGCCGTGGACGGCGCGCCCGCAGGAGGTGCTGGCCGACCTGCTCGCGCACGCGGGCGGGGGCGACGCGCACGTGGCGGTGTACGCGGCGACGCGGGCGGCGCGTTTCGTGCGGCCCGCCGAGCTGGCCGCGGCCCTGGCACCGGTGCTGGCCGGCGGCAAGGTCACCGCCCGCAAGGAGGCGGTCCGGCTGCTCGCCCGGCACCGCGCGCCCGACGCGATGCGGGTGCTGCGGGAGCTCTGGGACGCCGACGGGGAGCACAAGGACGTCCGGGTGGCGATCGTGTCGGCGGTGCTGGGCCTGCTCGCCGAACCGGGGGCCTGGGAGGTGCTCCGCGCCGCGGTGGCGGCCGACCGGGGGACGGAGGCGGCGGAGCTGGTGGGTCCCGTGCTCGGCACGCAGCCCCTGGCGGTGCCGGAGCGGTGGCGGGAAGCGTACGGGGAGCTGGTCGTCACCGCCTCCCGCTCGCCCGACCTGCGTACCCGGCTGCCCGCGGTCCAGACGCTGCCCCGCTGGATCGCCTACGCGCCGGGCGCCGTGGAGCGGCTGGCCGAGATCGTCTGCGACCTCGGCGAGACCGCGGACTGGCGGCAGGCGACGAGCGGGCTGGTGAGCGGGGCGTGTTCCGGGGTCGGGCTGGGGGAGCTGCGGGAGGCCGTGCGCACGCTCGCCGCCGCGCCCGGCGAGCCCGACGCCGGTCCCGACCGCGACCGCCCGGCCTACCAGCGGCTCGCGGCCGTCGTGGCGTACCTGCGCCTGTGGCGCCGGGTGGAGCGTGAGCCGATGGGGGCGGTCGTGCGGGAGGTGGCGGGCGAGCTCCCGCCGGACCTGGTGGCCGAGCTCCTGGCCGCGACCGTCGACTGGGACGACGCTCCCCGCGACGTGCTGGAGCGGCTGGTGCGGACGGTCCCGGGAGTGCTGGCGGCCGTCGAGACCGGCGAGGCGCTCGGGGAGTCGGCCGAGCACGTACCGGCCGAGCTGGTGCTGCCGCACGCCGCGTGGCTGGCCGCCGAGGGGCAGGTGGGAGCGCTGCTCGCCACGGCACTGGCGGCGACCTGCGGGCCCCGGTCGGGGTGGGCGGCGCCGTGGCGGGAGCTGCTGCGGGGCGTCCGCGCGAGCGGCTTCCCCGAGGCCGCACACCAGGCCCTGCGGGTCAGGACGGCGGAGGAGTAGTTCGGCGCCGCTTAACCGACAGTTCAGGAAATTGTCAGACATCTCCGCAAAGCCGGGATACCGTCTCGTTTCGGTGTGATCACTGACTATCGAAGGACGGTTACATGCGCAAGGTCCTGACGCTCACCCTGGCCGCCACCTCCACCCTCGCCCTCCTGACCGCCCCGGCCACGGCCGCCGACCGTCCAGGAGGGCTCCCGGCGGAGATCTACGGCGGCGCCTGGACGGCCGGCCACGTCCAGGGCATGGCCATCGACCGGCGCAAGGGGTTCATGTACTTCTCCTTCACCAACCTCCTCGTCAAGACCGACCTGCGGGGCAGGCTCGTCGGCTCGGTGGCCGGTTTCACGGGTCACCTCGGCGACCTGGACCTCAACCCCCAGGACGGCCGCGTGTACGGGTCGCTGGAGTACAAGGAGCAGGAGTCGTTCTACATCGCGATCTTCGACGTGGACCGCATCACCGCCCCGGACATGAACCCTGCCGACGTGATGAGGACGGTCTACCTCAAGGAGGTCGTGGCCGACTACGCCGCGGACATGAACGGGGACGGCAAGTTCGACGGCAACGTCGCCGACACCCCCGACCACCGCTACGGCTGCAGCGGCATCGACGGCGTCTCCTTCGGCCCCGAGTTCGGCAGCAAGCACGGCAGGCAGAGGCTCACGGTGGCCTACGGCGTCTACTCGAACGTGGGCCGCCAGGACAACGACCACCAGGTCCTCCTCCAGTACGACATCCAGCAGTGGAAGAAGTACGAGCAGCCGCTCACCGAGAGCGCCCCGCACAAGAGCGGCCCCGAGCGGGTGGACGGCAAGTACTTCGCCTACACCGGCAACACCACGTACGGCGTGCAGAACCTCGAGTACGACGAGCACACCGGCAACTGGATGATGGCCGTGTACAAGGGCGCCAAGCCGCAGTTCCCCAACTACACCTTCTTCATGGTGGACGGCGGCGCGCGGCCCAGGACGGGCGAGATCGCCGGCCAGCCCCAGGCCGAGCGCGGCAAGCTCCTCACGCTGGCGCCGGGCGGCCTCCAGGACGACGCCACGGGCGTGCGGGGGTGGCAGTTCACGGGCGAGTACGGCCTGATCTCGCTGGGCGAGGGCCGCTACTACGTGGCCAAGGCCGGCAAGGTCACCGAGGACGGCGTCTCCAAGCACACCGGGCACGCGCAGCTCTACCGCTGGACCGGCCAGTCGCCGACCCCCTTCGAGCGCGTCGGCTGAATCCGGCCGCCAGCGGCTGGCCAGTAATGGCTGTTAGGGTCGTCCCTTACCTGGAACGAGTAAAGAAGCCTGCATCGGAGGGTCATGCGGACCTCAAGGAAGATCGCGATCATCACGTCCGTGCTAGCCGGGGTAGCCGCCCCGGTGGCGGGGGTGGCGCCGGCGGCCGGTGCGCAGGCGGCGCCGGCTTGGGTCGCCTACCACGGGGTGAGCGCCGAGCAGAGCGTCGAGCGGGTGCGCCGGCTGAAGGACCAGGGTTTCCGGCCGATCACGGTAAACGTTTCCGACGGCGAGCGGTACGCGGCCGTGTGGGTCAAGGACGGCTCGTCCACCGAGTGGGGCATCTGGCAGGGCATGTCGGCCGGCGGCTTCCAGAAGCGGTTCGACGCCGGGGTGAAGGAAGGGGCCCAGCCGATCTCGGTCTCCGCCACCGGCCCGGCCGACTCGCCGGTGTTCACCGCCGTCTTCGAGAAGAGGAGCGGCGCCTTCCTCGCCAGGTCGGGCCTCACGCCCGACCGCTTCGCCGCCGTCAACAAGGAGGCCACCGCCAAGGGGCTCGCGCTGACCTCCGTGGACGCGTACGGCACCCCGGGCGACATCCGGTACGTCGGCGTGTGGAGCGCCAACACCGGCGGCGCCTGGTACTACACCTACGGCAAGAGCAGGCAGCAGCACGAGGCGGAGTTCTACGCCCGCAAGGACAAGGGCTACCGGCCGGTCAGGGTGGCCGTGGCACCCGACGGCACGTACACGGCGGTGTGGCGCAAGGACGGGCTCAAGTCCTGGGCCCACTACGTGGACATGAGCTCCTCCGGCTACCAGAAGAGGTTCGACGACCTCAAGGCCAAGGGGCTCCGGCCGGTGCAGGTCAACGCGGAGAACGGTAAGTACACCGCGATCTGGCAGTAGGGCGGGCGGGTGGGTGCGGCGGGCCGCTGACCGGCCCCGCACCCTCCGTCATCTCCGTCATCTCCGTCATCTCCGCAGGATCCGCACGTCGCCCGACGTGCTGCGGGCGGTGATCGTGCCGGCGCTTCCGGCGTCGTGCCGGACCTCGGTGCGCTCGCTGCCCTCCTTGCTGCTCGCCGTCACCGCGTACGTGCCGGAGGGCACCCGCGCTGTCACCCTCCCGTCGCGGGACTGCAGGTCGAGAGTGGTGGGCCGGCCGGCGAACGACACGTCGATCGCGCCGTCCGAGGTGCGGCACCTGACGTAGGCGGACTTCAGGCCCTCGCCCGTGATCGGGCCTTCGCTGCGCAGTCGCAGCCGGCCCGACGCGCCCGTCACCTGGATGCGGTCCCGGCTGGAGACGTCCACGTCCTGGGTCAGGCCGTTCAGGATGACGCCGTCCGCCGCGTCGACCGACAGCCGCACTCCTGGCGGGACCTTGACGTGGTAGCGGGCGCCGCAGTCACCGAGGACCATGTTGCAGTCCGCGCTGAGCCTCAGGGTGCCGTCGCGCAGCGACCAGGCCGGATCGTCGGTGACGGCCTTGCCCTTCAGCCAGCGTTCCACCTGTACGGTGCCGCCGGTGCCGGGCACGACGCGTACGCCGCCGAGCGAGGAGCTGATCGTCAGGGCTGTCCCGGTGAAGGGGAACGACTGGGCGGCGTGGACCTCTTCGGCCGTCAGGTCCACGCCGCAACCGCCGGTCGCCACTGCCAGGAGCGCCGCGCATGCCGCTGATGCCGCGAATTGCCTCATGTCCACGATCGTGGCCGAGCGCGGCCCGGCGGCCATCGGTCATCCGGCCGACCCGCCATCGGCCGTTCGGCCGGATCCTCCCGGGATTCCCCGGCGCCCCGGGTCACAGGGCCGAGAGCAGCGCCTCCACGTGCCGGAGCGGGTCGGTGCCGAGCGGCCGCACCGCCACGGTGTCGGCCCCCGCCGCCCACAGGCTCTTGACCTGCGCCGCCGCCTCCTCCGGAGTCCCGGTCGCCATGACCACGTCCTCCGGCGCGACCCCCAGGAAGCCCGCCTGCCCCTCCACCATCGACCGGGTGACCTCGCCGGTGTCCGGCCCGGTGTGCAGGTAGGTGAAGACCACCAGCTCGTGGTCCTCGCCCCCGCCGATCCGCTCGATGATCCCGGGCAGGTCGGCGGGCCCGACGCCCTCGGGCACGATCGTGCCCTGGGCCACGCGGCCCGACAGCGCCAGCGACCGCGGGCTCTTCACCCCGGCCAGCACCGGCGGCGCCACCGCCGGCGGGTGCACCAGCGACACGCCGTCCAGGTGGACCGCCCGGCCGTGCAGGGTGACCGTCTCGCCGCGCAGCAGGGCGCGTACGGACGTGATCGTCTCCTCCAGGAGGGCGAGCGGCGACGGCACGGCGGCGCCCACCTGGCGCATCCACTCCTGCACGCCGTGCCCGATCCCGGCCGCCAGCCGCCCGGGATGCACGCGCTCCAGGTTCGCCAGCTCCATCGCCAGCAACATCGGGTTGCGCAGGGGCGCCGGCGTGATGCCGATGCCGACGCGCAGCCGCGAGGTGGCGGCCAGCGCCAGGGCCGCCGCCGAGATGCCACCGGTCCAGCCCAGATCCTCCACGACCCACAGGTCCCCGACGGTCGTCTCGTCGAGCGCCTTCGCGAACGGGACGAGCTGCTCGGGCGGCAGCCCCCGGTCGAACATGACTCCCAGTCTCACGATGCCCTCCAGTAATAGCGGAACAGCCGGCCGGTCTCCGAGTATCCAGCACGCCGGAACGCGTCGGCGGTCGGGACGTTGGCGAGGTCGGTGGCGGCCACGATGCGCTGCACGCCGGCCTCGGCGAGCGTGCGGGTGCCCCGGGCCAGGAGGTCGTTGACGTAGCCGCGGCCGCGGTGCTCGGGCATGACGCCGATGTAGGCGATGGAGTGGTCGTCGGGGGCCACCAGGCCCACGGGGGAGTCATCGAGATGGCCGATGACGAACCAGTCGGGCTTGGCCTTGCGGTTCATCAGGTCGTCGTACATCCACCGGGCCTCCTTCTCGGCGCCCGTCGTCGCCACCTCGACCCGGGTGTCGTGGTCGAGGGAGCCCTCGGAGATGCGTACGAGGATGTCGATCACCTCGGAGGGGTCCATGCGGCGTGCGGGCCGGTAGGTCAGCCTGCCCGGATCGTCGGGGATGTCGCTGCCGGCCACCCATTCGAGCAGCAGCCGCTCCACCTCCATCGTGAACCCGGCCCCGATGAGGGCCTCGTGCTCGACGGCGCGGTCGACGACAGGGGCGAGCCCGGGCGGGAGCGAGATGTCGTGGATTATCTTGGTCAGCCCCATCTCGTCCAGGCTGCGGCGCAGCAGTCCGGCGGCGGCGACGGGGTCGGGGCCCGGGTCGAACTGCCAGACGATCACTGGCTCCGAGCCGGCGAAGGGCGCCCAGTACGCGAGCCGGGCCGGCCCTTCCGCGAAACACCACTCAGGCCGGCTCCTGCCCTCGTCGAAGGCGGACCTGAGCTGAGAGCGCGCGGGCTCGGGGAACTGCTCGAACAACGTGAAAGCCTCCACACGTGAGGGGGCTCTCCCGCGACTTTCAGAGGGTCGTGGGGAGGTGTGCCCGCGATGACATGACCATGTTCTCGCACACCTCCGGCCTTTTGCGCCGCTCGATTCAGACGGCATTCAGACGGTACTCAAGCGGCATTCCGGCAGCCACCATGACGGCACTCGGACGGCACTCAGGCCGTACTCGGACGGCATTCAGCCGGGATTCGGGCGGGCCCTTCCCGACTCAGGCGGCGGCGTCGCCGAGGGCCGCGCGCGCCTCGTTCAGGGAACCGCTCGTCTCGAAATGCCGGTCGAGGTTCGTGATCGTCAGCAGATGGCGGATCATGCCGGGCGCGAGCACCAGGATCATGCGGCCGTTCATGTGCTGGACGTGGTTCAGCGTGGCCACGAGCACCCCGAGCCCGACGGAATCGCAGAACGGCACCTCGGTCAGGTCCACCACCACGTTGAGCGGGTCGGCGGCGGCCAGAGCCTGTTCCAACTCCGCCCGCAGTCTCGGAGCGCCGGCAACGTCGAGATCGCCCACGACGTGCAGCACTGTACAGGGGTCCTCCCGCCAACACCTGACCACCATGGGCCTCACCTGCCCGATACCCAGATAGTTATACCTATTTCTTACATATGTTCTGCATTGCCGTTTTGGTCGTTGGTGTAACGCTGGGCTTGGCGGATGGGGTGGTTGTCGCCGATTGTTTCCCGATTTTCGGCTGGTCGCTGCCGAGGATCACCTCGATGCCCTTGATGTCCACCTTTCGAAGCTCCGCCCCGGGAATGGCGGTGGCGACGACCTTCGCCGAAGCCTCCAGGCCGTCGCCGTAGCGGATGATGGTCTTCCTGTAGTCCTTCTTGCTGGTGTTCCCCGGCTCGCCGGGCACCTTGAACCCTGATTCGACCAGCGCCGTCTTGGCCCGCGCGGCCAGGCCGGTGATCAGGGTGCCGTTCTTCACCTTGAGCGAGATCTGGCCGGGCGCGATCGGGGACGGCTTGTTCGACGGCGTGGCGGAGGCGGTCGGGGTGGGCTTGGCCGGGTCCTGGTCCGCGTTGATCTTCGCGAACAGGTCGCGCGCCGCCTGCTTGTCCCACAGGACCGCCGACTCGCCGGTGGGCGTCTTGAAGTCCACGTCGGACAGCGGCACCTCGGCGAACTTCACGTCGCCGAGCGAGACGTCCCGCAACTGTGTGGCCAGCCCGATCAGCCCGTCGTCGGGGTCGACCTTGACCGTGCTGAGCGTCGAGTTGACGAACGAGGCCAGCTTGCCCGGGTTGGCCAGCGTGTCGGCGCTGAGCGCCCGGTTGAGCAGGGCCGAGATCACCTGCTGCTGCCGGTCGATGCGGTCGAGGTCGGCGCGGCCGGTGGCGCGCGTGCGGGCGTAGCCGAGCGCGCGCACGCCGTCGAGCTGGTGGGTGCCGGCGGGCAGGTTGAGCGCGATCTTGGTGTCGTTGATCGGCACGGGCGTGCAGACGGTGACCCCGCCGAGGGAGTCGACGACGTCGATGAAGCCCAGGATGTTGACCTCGATGTAGCGGTTGATCTGCAGCCCGGTGGCCGCCTCCACGGTCTGCTTGGCGAGCTTGGGCCCGCCGAACTGATACGCGGAGTTGATCTTGTGGTCGCCCTTGCCCGGGATCGTCGTCCAGGTGTCGCGCGGCAGGCTCACCACGGTGACCTTCTTGTGGTCCTCCGACAGGTGGATGACCATCATCGTGTCGGTGCGCTGGCCGGACTCGCGGCCCAGCTTGAGCCGGTTCTGCTGCTGGCGGGTGAGGTCGTCGCGCTTGTCGACGCCGACCAGCAGGATGTTCTCGGCGCCCTTGGACGAGGCGGTCACGCCGGCGTCGACGGTGCCGATCTGGCGCGGGGTCGCCCACACCACGCCCGTCGTGACCAGCACCCCGGTGGACAGGAAGCCGGCCACCAGCACGTTGCGGCGGCGGGCCCTGGCGCTCCTGCGCGGCTTGCGGGTGCGGGCGGGTGCGAGCTTGACGCCACCGTAGGCGTCGCCGCCCACGAGCACACCGCCGTCCTCCTCGGCCGGGTCGCGCATCCCGTCCCCCTTTTGTCACCCCGGAGGATCAAGCTTTCGATTGCCCTCCTCCCCTGGTCGTACAGTAGCGTGAGCCCCGCCATGAAGCAGTTCCCCGACTCGCCGCACGCGCCCGCGGAGACGCGCGGCTGGCCCCCCATCTCCGTCGTCATGCCGGTCCTCAACGAGGAGCGGCACCTCCGCGAGGCCGTCGACCAGGTCCTCGCCCAGAGCTACCCCGGTGAGATCGAGGTCGTTCTCGCCGTGGGTCCGTCCCAGGACCGCACCCAGGAGGTCGCCGACGCCATCGCGGCGGCCGACCGCCGGGTGACGGTCGTGCCCAACCCGACAGGCCGCACCCCCAACGCCCTCAACGCGGCGATCGCCGCCTCGCGCAACGGCATCATCGCCAGGGTGGACGGGCACGCCATGCTGCCCTCCGACTACCTGCGCGTCGCGGTCGAGACGCTGGCGGAGACCGGTGCCGACAACGTGGGCGGCATCATGGCGGCCGAAGGGATCACGCCCTTCGAGCAGGCGGTCGCCTGCGCCATGACGTCCAAGATCGGTGTGGGCGCCGCCGCCTTCCACGTGGGCGGCACCGCCGGTCCCGCCGACACCGTCTACCTCGGCGTCTTCCGCCGCTCGGCGCTCGACCGGGTCGGCGGCTACGACGAGCACTTCCAGCGGGCCCAGGACTGGGAGATGAACCACCGCATCCGCCAGAGCGGCGGCCTGGTGTGGTTCCAGCCGCGCATGCGGGTCTCCTACCGGCCCCGGCCCAACGTGAAGGCGCTGGCCAAGCAGTACTTCCACTACGGCCGCTGGCGCCGCGTGGTCTCGCGCACCCACGAGGGCACGATCAACCTGCGCTACCTCGCGCCGCCCGCCGCCGTGCTGGCGATGCTGCTCGGGCTGGTCGTCTCGCCGTTCTTCCCGCTCGGCCTGATCGTGCCCGGCGGCTACGCGCTGGCCATCGTGGCGGGCTCGGCGCTGACCGGCGGCGGGCTGCCCATGAGCGCGAAGCTGCGGCTGCCGCTCGTGTACGCGACGATGCACTGCTCCTGGGGCTGGGGCTTCCTCACCAGCCCGAAGAAGCTGGCCAGGCCACCCGGTTAGGAGCCCGAGAAGACCCGCTCGACGGCGGCGTCGAAGCGGGTCAGCGCGTCCGGATACTCCGGCCCGAACAGATAGCTCCGCAGCTTGACCCTGGCCCTGGCCAGGGTGTCCTCCCCGTCCAAGAACTCGGCGAGGCCCGACAGGTCCTCGCCGAGCAACACCCCCGCCTCGGTGCTCGGGTAACGCTCGTAGAAGGCCCGCTCGGGCAGGCCCGAGACGTTCGTCACCGCGTACGGCTTCTCGCTGGCCAGGAAGTCGGCCACCACGCTGGAGATGTCGCTGATCAGCAGGTCGCACTCGTTGAAGCAGTCGTAGAGGTGCGGCTCCGGCCCGGTCACGATCAGGTGCCTGATCCGCGGCTCCGTCCCCTCCGCGCGCGACGGGTGGCGGGCCTTCGACTTGGCCAGCTCCGCCGCCTCGATCATGGCCACGATCTTCCGGTGCGCCCGGAGGGCGCTCTTGGCGCGGTGGCCGGTGAGCGGGTGCGGCTTGTAGATCACCCGCAGCGGCGGCCGGTGGTCCAGCAGCGCCCGCACGAGGCGCGGGCCCATGGTGATCAGCGAGGTGTGGAACAGGTCGTCGTTCCAGCCCTCCCAGGTGGGGGCGTACAGCACGGTCCGGTACGGCAGCCCCGGCCCCTCCGTCGAGATGCCCTCCAGTTGCGGCCGCCCGACCTCGTGGATGTTCTCGTCCCGCACCCCCACCTTGGCCCGGCGGTACCGGTCGCGCCCCGCCGGCCCGGCCACCCACACCTCGTCGTAGACCCGGGAGAACGGGTTGAACGACGCCTCCTTGTCGCTGTCGCCGTGGTTGAGGAACGCGCTGCGCAGGGTCGGGATGCGCAGCATGTGGACGTTCCTGCCGACGTTGGAGACGTACAGGCAGAGCCGGGCGTTGGCCAGCGCGCGGAAGCTCATCAGGTCGGCCGACGACGGGATGCACAACATCGGCAGCCTGGTGGACTCCAGGTGCCTGGCCATGCCGCGCTCGCGCAGGACGACGATCGCGCGGCGGTTGATGCGCTCCAGCGTGGGCAGCCACATCCTGGCCTGGTAGGCGGCCGCGGTGGCGCCGGAGAAGTACAGGATGACCTCGGGCTTGTACCTCTCGACCTGCTCGCCCACGACCTCCAGGACCCTGGCCGTGTCGGTGAGTGAGCGGGGCGGCGCGCCGTACGTACGGGATGAGCGCGAGCGCCCCCGCCAGGCCCGCCACGAGCGCCAGGCCCGCGCCGAGCGTGGCCGCGACGGGGCCGAGGACCGCGCCGAGCACCGGCAGCACGTCCACGAAGAGGAAGGGCAGGCTGCGGGCGTCACGCAGCGGCGGGGGCGGCATCTTGGGGATGCGCAGCGCGGAGACGTCGAGGTTGCGGGTCGTCACCGGCATCATGCTGAGCATCTGCCGCAGCCGCATGGCCAGCCCGGTGTGCAGGGCCCGCACCGCGTGGATCGCGAGCACCCCGGCCGCCAGCGCCACGAACCACGGCGAGTCGGCCCCCGCCGTGCGCGCCACCAGCAGCAGCGCCATGGTCTCCCGGGCCGCGAAGCGCAGCGTGGTGCCCAGATGCACCTTGCCGAGCAGCTCGGGGAGCGGCCGGGCGGCGTGCGGGGCCACGCACTCGATGGCGTACGAGGCCACGGCGGCCACCCCGAACAGCAACGGCGCCGGCCAGAGCGCCGCCACCAGCAGCAACGGGTAGCAGCCGAGCAGTGCCGCGATCACGATGAGTCTCCTCATGCGATCGCACGGTAACAACCCCCAGGTCAAGCGCCGTCAACGCGCACGTCTATGACTTGCCCTGATAGGTCGGAGATGAGGATGTCCAGCGAGGTCTGCGCGACCCGGAGCGGAGACGCGCCGGTATTGATGCAGTTGACCCGGATGCCGTCGGCGGCCCATTCGACGGCCAGCGCCCGGGCCAGCGCGGCCACCGCCGCCGCGCCGGAGGCGTGCAGGGCGCCCGAGCCGGGCGGGACCTGCAGCAGCAGGCTCCCGCGCAGGTGCGGGCGGGCGGCGCGGGCCACGTTGAGCGCGCCGAGGTGGCCGGCGCCGACCACGTCGGCGACCGTCTCGCCGCTCGCCTCCGCCAGGCCGGCCGTGTGGCCCGCGCCCGCCGCGACCACCACGTGGTCGGCCCCGCCCACGTCGTCCAGCGCCTTGGCCACCGAGTCGAAGTCCTCCACCCGCACGCCGTCGGCCCTGGTCAGGACGTGCACCCTGGCGCCGTGACCGGCCGCGACCCCGGCGATCTCCGAGTCGCCGAGCACCACGACGACCTGCCCGGCCAGCGTGCTCGCGTCGCCGGGCGGCACGGGGACGGGGAGCCGGAGGAGCAGCTCCGCGATGTGCAGGTCGCCCGGATGGGTGACCTTGATGTTGTGCTCGCTGCCCTGGACCAGGTGGATCGGCACCTCGGGCAGGTAGCGCAGCACCACCCCGCAGTCGTCGGTGGCCGGGAGTCCGGCGAAGCCGGGGTCGGCCATGGCCCGCTCGTACGCCTGGCGGATCACCGAGAGACGGAAGCACTGCGGGGTCTGGCTGCGCCGCAGCCGCGACCGGTCCAGCACCTCGCCGATCACCTCGCCGCCCGCTTCCGGGGCCGCCACCAGGACCGTGTCGGAGCTCGGGATCGCCACGTTGACGGCCTCGTGGATCTCCAGGGCCCTGACACACTCCGTGATGATCCGGGGCTCCAGGAGGGGGCGTACGGCATCGTGCAACAGCACGTTGCACTCCTCGGGCCCGAGCGCGCCCAGCGCCCGCCACGTGCTCTCCGTACGGCTCGCGCCGCCGTCCACGACCTGGCTGACCTTGCGATATCCGCCCCTGGCCACGATCTCGCGCACCCGGTCGGCGTATCCGGGCGTCATCAGCACCACGATCTCGTCGATCTCCGGCGCGCCCTCGAACACGGCCAGCGAATGCTCGATGATCGTCCGCCCCGCCACCTCGATGAGCTGCTTGGGCGTGCCAAGCCCGACCCGCTGCCCCACGCCACCCGCGAGGAGCACCCCAACCGACCGCAGCCGTGCGTCCATACCGGCAGCGTAATGGAAAGCCCCTGCTCAACCGGATGCTCCCGGGCTCACGGAGCCCGGGCCCTGCGCGGAGTCCGGCGATCGGGGCGGTCCGGGCACACCGGGCAGACTTGCCGGCAGCGTAACGGTGCTGCTCCGTGATATCGCGTTGACCTGTCGCTACGCTGTGTCTACGTACCCCCCAAGTCCACGTGCTCCACCCCGACCGGGAGGAGACCGGCGCTTTGCCCGACTCACTGACCCGCGAAAGCACGACCACGTCGGTCGTGCTGCTCGCCACCACACCGGCCTGCCGGCTCCACAGCGGCGACGGCACGCTGCTCGACCGGCTCCACGACCAGATCACCTCGCTGCCCGTCCGTGAGGTGCTGGTGCTGAACGCCGGCGGCGGCCTCGGGGCCGACCTGCGCGGCGTCGCCAAGATCGCGCGTACGACGACGGGCGCCGTGGCCGTGCTGCCCGCCGACCTGGTGGCCCACACGGAGGCGCTCGCGCTGCTGCTGGAGCATCCCGCGCGCGACACCGCCGCGCTGATCGCCCACGACGCCGCCGCCACGCCCATGCGTCCGCCCGTACGCGTCGAGGGCGGCCGGATCGTCGCGGCGGGCAGCTCCTTCCACCTCGTCCCCGAGGCGAACGCCACGTTCAGGGGCGTGCTGCAGACGGGGGAGGCCGACCTGGCCTCGCTGGCCGACATCGCGGAGGAGCTGGCCGAGCTGGCCGACACGGGCAAGCTCGGCCCCGTCACGCCGGTCGAGGCGGTGGACCTGCTGCTGGTCGGGCTCGTCAGGTCGGGCGTGACCGTGCGGGCGGCCGCGATCGGGCCGCTGCACGCCGACCGGGTGACCGGCCAGAACGCCGCCGACGCCGCCGTCACCCGGCTGGCCGAGGTCGACGAGGCCAGGGTCCGGCTCGACACCTCGGTCAAGGCGGACGACGGCTTCTTCACCACCTTCTTCGTCTCCACCTGGACCCGCCACCTGATCAAGCCCGCCGTGCGGCTCAAGATCGCGCCCAACACCGTCACCGGCGTCTCGGCCGGGCTGGCGCTGCTGGCGGCGGTCTGGTTCTCGGCCGGCACCCAGGGCGGGCGGCTGGCCGGGGCCGTGCTGCTCTACCTGTCGTTCGCGCTCGACTGCCTCGACGGGCAGCTGGCCCGCTACACGCGCGCGTTCTCGCCGCTGGGCGCCTGGGCCGACGGCATGTCCGACCGGCTCAAGGAATACGCCGTCTACATCGGCCTGGCCTTCGGCTTCGGCGGCACCGACATCTGGTACCTCGCCGTGGCCGCGATGATCCTCCAGGTCGTCAGGCACGCCATCGACTACACGTACGCGGGGGCCCAGGCCGACGCCGCCCGCGTCGGGGCCATGTGGGGCCGGCCCGCGCGCTCCCTGCTGGAGTCCAGGGACGCCCGCCGCGACCATGGCGGCGTGCTCCGGTTCGCCCAGCGGCTCGAACGCGACACGATCGCGCGCTGGCTGAAGAAGATCGTCGTGCTGCCCATCGGCGAGCGCACGGCCCTGATCGCGGTCACCGCCGCCGGCTGGAACGCCCGGGTCACGTTCCTCGCCCTGCTCTGCTGGGGCGGCGTGGCGGCCCTCTACCAGCTCGCCGGACGGATCGCGAGGTCGGCAAGGTGATTTCGGTCCACATGACACCCGTCCCCAACAGCACGGTCGTGGCCTACCGCGACGACGGGCCGCTCTCGCGGGCCATGGGCCTGCTCGTGGCCGGGCAGCTCCCGCCGCTGCCCCCGGTGATCGCCGGCACGTTCGTGACGGGCGTGCTGCTGATGATCGGGGTGGCCGGGTCCGACGGCCTGGCCGTGTTCGCGCCCGCCGTGACGCTGCTGCTGGCCGGGCCGGGCAGCACCCATCCGCACGACGGCCGGTTCGACTGGCTCGTGCCGCCGATCCTGCGGCTCATCGAGTACACCTTCATCGCGGCGGTGGGGTTCGCCCATCAGGTGCACCCCGTGTTGATCTTCTTGCTCCTCGGCGCGCTAGGCTTCCACCATTACGATCTGGTCTACCGGTTGCGCCAGCGCGTCTACCCGCCGCCGTGGCTGGCCACGGCGGGGCTCGGCTGGGACGGCCGGATGATGGTGGTCTCGCTGGCCGCACTGTCGGGATGGCTGACCGGCGGCTACGTCGTGCTCGCCGCCTACCTGTGGGGGCTGTTCGGCTGGGAGAGTCTGACCTGCTGGCTGGCCGCGCCCCGATCCGGGGTGGAAGCGACCGATATGGGAACGCAAGACTAACGCCGGATTACCCGCACGGGGTCCAAAGACGAATACTCTTTGGGCCAACGGAGTCATGCTCGACTGAGGAGTGCACGTTGCTGGGAATGGTTCTGGCCGCTGGGGCCGGACGACGCCTGCGGCCGTATACCGACACGCTGCCCAAGGCGCTCGTGCCGGTCGACGGCGAAACCACGATCATGGACATCTCGCTGCGTAACCTCGCCGAGGTGGACCTGCGGGAGGTCGTGGTCGTCGTCGGTTACGCGGCGCAGGCCGTACACGATCGCAAGGACGACCTCGAGAGGCGTCACGGCGTCAAGCTCACCCTCGTGCACAACGACAAGGCCGAGGAGTGGAACAACGCCTACTCCCTGTGGTGCGCCCGCGACTACTTCTCCCAGGGCGTGCTGCTGGTCAACGGCGACACCGTGCACCCGGTCTCGGTCGAGAAGACGTTGCTGGCCGCCCCGGAGACGAGCGACATCCTGCTGGCCGTCGACAACGTGAAGCAGCTGGCCGACGAGGAGATGAAGGTCACGCTCTCGCCCGAGGGGTCGCTGCGCCGCATCACCAAGCTCATGGACCCGGCGGAGGCGTACGGCGAGTACATCGGGGCCACCCTCATCCGGCCGGGCGCGGCCGAGGGGCTGGCCGACGCGCTGCGGACGACGTTCGAACGCGACCCGCAGCTCTACTACGAGGACGGTTACCAGGAGATGGTCGACCGCGGCGAGCTGATCCACGCCGCGCCCATCGGAGAGGTCGACTGGGTCGAGGTGGACAACCACGACGACCTGGCCAAGGCCCGCGCCATAGCCGTTCACTACTGAGGGGGCGCGGATGCCGCTTCTAGCGAGGATGTTGCCGGCGCCGCTGACCATGGACGTCAGGCGTGGCGCGGTGGCCCAGCTCGGCGCCCTGCTGGCCGACAGCCGCGTGGCGACCTCCGGCAGGGTCGCGGTGGCCGTCGGCCCCGGCCAGGGCGACCACATCGAGAGCCTCATCGCGCCCACGCTGGGCGAGGCCGAGGTGTTCAGGGTGGCCGACGGGACGGTCGACGCGGCCGTCTCCCTCGGCGCCGACCTGCGCAAGGCGGCCTATGAGGTGGTCGTGGGCGTCGGCGGCGGCAAGACGATCGACGTGACCAAATACGCCGCCTCGCTGGCCGGCATCCCGATGGTCGCGGTGGCCACCAACCTCTCCCACGACGGCATCTGCTCGCCCACGGCCTCCCTGGTCTACGAGGGCGGCAAGGGCTCGTTCGGGGTGCCGATGCCGCTGGCCATCCTGGTCGACCTCGACTTCGTGCACAACGCGCCGGAGTCGCTGGTCCGGGCGGGCGTGGGCGACGTGGTCAGCAACCTGTCGGCCATCGAGGACTGGCAGCTCGGCAACGTCGAGCGCGGCGAGCCCATCGACGGGCTGGCCTGCTCGATGTCCCGCACCGCCGCCGAGGCGCTCATCGGGCGCACCGACTCCATCGAGTCCGACGCGTTCCTGACCGTGCTGGCCGAGTCGCTGATCCTGTCCGGCATGTCGATGGTCGTCGCCGGCTCGTCCCGGCCCGCCAGCGGTGGAGACCATGAGATCCTTCATGCCGTGGATCAGCTCTTCCCCGGCACCTCCAACCACGGCGAGCTTGCCGGCATCGGCGCCGCCTTCTGCTTCTTCCTCAGGGAGGACGACGCCCGCGTCAAACAGGTCGTCAACTGCCTGCGCAGGCACGAGCTGCCCGTCGTCCCCGCCGACATCGGGCTGAGCCCCGAGCAGTTCGCCGAGGTCGTCGCGCTGGCCCCGGCCACCCGTCCCGGCCGTTACACGATCCTGGAGCACCTGCGCATGCAGGATTCCGAGATCCGCGATCGGGTGGGGGACTATGTCCGCGCCTTCGGTAGCTGAGCTGCGGCAGGTGGCCCAGCCGCCGGGCCACCTGGAGCGCAGGAACGGCGAGCACTGGGCGGGCGTGCTCTACATGCGCCGCCTGTCCATCTACGTCACCTGGTTGATGACCAAGACGCCCGTCACGCCCAACCAGCTCACCTGGGTGATGACGGTGGTGGGCGTCGCGGCCGGGTTCGTGCTGGCCCTGCCGGGGCTCTGGGCGGCGGTGCTGGCCGCCCTGCTCATCCAGGTCTACCTGCTGCTCGACTGCTCCGACGGCGAGCTGGCCCGCTGGACCGGCAAGACGTCGCTGGCCGGCGTCTACCTCGACCGGGTGGGCGCCTACTTCGCCGAGGCCGCCGTGCTGGCCGGGCTGGGCTGGCGCGCCTCGGAGGTGCTGCCCGACTGGTACACCGTGTTCGGGTTCGCCGCCGCGCTCGGCGCCATCCTCATCAAGGCGGAGAGCGACCTGGTCGAGGTGGCCCGGGCGAAGGGCGGTCTGGGGGCCGCGACCGAGGCGTCGGCCGTGCAGTTCAGGTCCGGGCTGCTGGGCCTGGGCCGGCGGGTGCTGGCGGCGACGAAGTTCCACCGGATCGTGCAGCCGATCGAGCTCTCGCTGCTCGCGCTGGGCACCGCGGTGATCGACGCGGTGGCCGGGAACATGACGGCCACCAGGGTGCTCGTCGTGGCCTGTTTGCTCGCCGCCGCCGTGCAGACCGTGCTGCACCTGATCAGCATCATGGCATCGAGGCGACTTGCTTGACCTCAGGTCGGAACCGAAGGTGGGCGTCGTCCGTCGTATTGATCGGACGTCCGCCGTTCGGTGGGGGTTCACTGTCGGTTCCGATACGCTTAGCTTCACCATCCAGACCATGCAGACCAGCAGACTCGGTGATCATGAAAGAATGCTCCGCCCGTGTTCTCAACGCGTCAGGACGATGATTCGTTGAAGATCTCGTGCGTCATCCTCACCATGGGCAACCGGGTCGCGGAGCTGAACCGGGCGGTCGAGTCAGCGCTCAACCAGGTCGACGGCGACGTCGAGGTGGTGATCGTAGGCAACGGCGCCGACGTGCCCGAGGTGTCGGCGACGCCACCCGAAGGGTCGGCCGCGGTCGTGAAAGCGATCCGGCTCGACCAGAACACGGGCATCCCCGCCGGCCGCAATCGCGGCGTCGAGGAGTGCTCGGGAGACGTCGTGCTCTTTCTCGACGACGACGGCTGGTATGCCAGCCAGAAGGTCGTCGCGCACGTACGCGACCGCTTCGCCACCGAGCCCGACCTCGCGGTGATCTCCTTCCGGGTCATGGACCCCGACGGGGGCATCGGCCAGCGGCGCCACGTGCCCCGCCTGCGCGCCGGCGACCCGCAGCGCTCCTCCCCGGTCACCACGTTCCTGGGCGGCGCCTCGGCGATCAGGCGCTCGGCGTTCCTCCAGGTGGGCGGGCTTCCGGAGAAGTTCTTCTACGCCCACGAGGAGACCGACCTGGCCTGGCGGCTGCTGGGCGAGGGCTACCGGATCGAATACGACGCCGAGACGGTGATGTACCACCCGCAGGTGCCGCCGACCCGCCACGCCGAGTTCTACCGGCTCAACGCCCGCAACCGGGTCTGGCTGGCCCGGCGCAACCTGCCGTGGCCGCTGGCGGCCCTCTACCTCACCAACTGGGTCGTGCTCACCCTGCTGCGCGAGCGCGGCTCGTCGGGCGCGCTCAAGGCGTGGTTCTCCGGCTTCCTCGAGGGCCTGCGCAGCCCGGCGGGCGAGCGTCGCCCCATGGCGTGGCGCACGGCCTGGCGGATGGTCAAGCTCGGCCGCCCGCCGATCGTCTGAGACCGCCGCGCCCGCCGATCGTCTGAGACCGCCGCCCCTGGGTCAGAGCCGGGCCGCCTCGCCGAAGGTCATCGCCGCGTGCGCGATCGTCGTGCTGAACATGGCCCGCTTGGGCAGCCCCAGCTCGCTCAGCTCCTTGGCGATGGGGTGGTTGCCCAGGCGGATCAGCGCGCCGCTGGGGCGGATCCTGGCGCCGCGCGCGCGTACGGACCAGGGGACCCGCCGGGTGACCCCGTCGCGGTGCGTGTAGGCGTCGAGGGGCGCCACCGCGGTGGCGCCCGGCACCGGCACGCCCGGCTTGATCAGCATGTCGAGCACGAGCCGGCCGTCCTTGCGCAGGACACACCTCTTGTACGGTGACGCCAGCCGCAGCTCGATGTCGGCCAGCTCCTTGGGGAACCCCCACAACGTCCGCCCCGCCTCCAGCGTGAACCGCTGGTCGACCGGCAGCCAGTGCACGAACACCCCGGCCTGCCGGAGGTCCGCCGCCCGCGTGGAGCCGGACGAGCCCGGAGGGCGCACCAGGAAGGCCATGCCGAACTCGTGGTAGGTGTCGAGGTCGCCGTCGCGGTAGTCCACGAACAGCAGCACGCAGACGGCCTTGCCGGGCAGGATTTCGGCCACGTCGAGACCGGAGTAGGCGATCACCGCCCGCGCGGCGTCGGCGCGCACGGGGTAGAGGGCGCTGCACACCTCGGCGTCCCGCACCCGCACGGGCATGCCCACCGTCCGGCCCTGGATCTGATGCGATGCCATGGGACAAGTACATCAACCGGCAAGCCGTGTGACCATTCCCGCCCCGGTTGCGTCTAGGTGTGATGTGACTTTCGGAAGAACTCGGGGGGCGTCATCATCGAGGAGCTGTATCGCGAGCACTGGCCGCTCGTGTGCGGGTTCCTCCTGCGCAGGACCCGTGACCCCCATCTCGCGGAGGACCTGGCCCAGGAGACGTTCGTCAAGGCGACCAGGGCCCTGCTCGGCTGGCGTGGCGAGAACCCGGCCGCGTGGCTGCTCACGATCGCGCGCAACGTCCTCGTCGACCACGTCCGCCGGATGCGCCGCGAGCTGCCCCTGCCCGACGCCGGCGAGCTGGGCGTGCCGCCGCTCCACGTGGCCGCACTCGACGTGCGCGATGCCCTCGACCGGCTCCCCGAGCAGCACCGCAGGCTGCTCAGGCTGGTCTACTTCGAGGGTTTCTCGCTGGTGGAGGTGGCCGCGATGACCGGCAGGAAGCACGCCTCGATCAAGACCGCCCTCTGGCGGGCCAGGAACGCCTTCGCCGACATCTACGGAGCTCCCCATGCCTGATGACTTTCCGGAAATGCCGGACTTTGATCCCAAGCTGACCAGGCGGGCGGTCCGCCGGGGCCTGCTCAGGACGACCACCAACGTCCTGGCGGTCCTGCTGGCGCTCGCGCTGGTGGCCACGGTCGGCTCGACCCTCGTCCAGGAGCGCGGCGACCGGGAGCGGCGCATGACGGACGTGCTCGGCACCGCCTTCAAGCTCTACAACCCGGCGTACGAGGTGACCGTGGGCGCCTGCTGCGAGACCACGCCGGTGTCGATGTCGTTCGAGGTGACCGCGTCCCCGCTGCGGGCCGTGGGTGGATTCTGGCCCGCCGGGGGCGACACGTACACGATCAGCCAGGACTTCTTCGGCCGCGTGGGCCACCTGCCGCTGGGCAGCACCGCCAACACCAGGCTCTCCTTCGCCCTGTACGACGTCGGCGGCGACCTGGCCGCCAAGGAGGAGGTCCGCAAGGTGCTGGCCAGGCTGCCGGACGGGCTCAACGCGCTGGCGGTGGTGGAGTTCGCGGCGCCGCTCAAGGAGAACGAGCTGAAGGCGTTCCTCGACCGGAACAAGTCGTGCGCCGACCGGGTCGTCTACGAGCGCAGGACGGGCTCGCTGCCCATCACCTGGGGTGAGATCACCTGGGATCGCGGCGAGTCCGCCGAGGGGAAGCAGGGGTGCGGGGTCGGCCTGGACAACTTCCGCTCCTGGGCCGGCCTGCTGCGCGAGCACGACGACGCGAATTTGCGCCGCTTCGATCTGACCCTGGCCCGGCTGCGCAAGGCGGCCGGCGACGGCCTCGCCTACGCCTACGTGGACCAGCTCGCCTCGGTCGAGGAACTGCGCGAGCTCATCGAGGACCCGCGCGTGCGCACGATCCGGCTGGCCGACGCCACCTTCGACCTCGACCGTCCCTAGACGGCCAGCGCGTGCGTGGCCAGGCCCGCCCACGACTCGGCGCGGCGCACGAAGGCCGCGGCGTGGTCCGGCCAGTGGTGGCGCAGACGCGCCTCCGCGTGCCCGAGCCCGCCCAGCTTCAGCCGCCGCACCGGGTCCTCCTTCAGGTCCAGTACGGCGTTCAGCACCGCGTCCACGTCGAGGGGCACCACGAGCCCGCACCCCGCCCCCTCGACCAGCGAGGCGCCCTGGGGAGTCGTGATCACCGGCAGCCCGCGGCCCATGTAGTCCATGATCTTCGTGGGCACCGTCCGCACCGTGTCATCGGCCAGCGACAGGCCGGCCAGCGCGCCCTCGGCCATGCGCAGGGCGTGCCGGTTGGGCACGTAGCCGAACCAGTCGAGCAGGCCCACCCGCTGCGCGTCCCGCAGCAGCGGGCGCACGTCGCGGGCCGCGGCGCCGATCAGGTCCAGCCTGATGCCGTGCGGGACCAGGCGCTCGGCCAGCCCGATCAGCTCCGTCACGCCGCGCTCGGCGGACAGGCGGCCGATGTGCACGACCCTGGTGTCGCCGGGAGGAGGCGGGCTGGACGACACCAGGGTCGCTTCCGGGACCACGGCGGGCGTGACCAGCTGGTGACGCCGCTCGGCCCGGGCGAGCTGCCTGGGGGTGACCTCTTCGCGTACGTCCCAGACGACCGGAGGGCGCCGGTAGGGCAGCGCGCGCAGCAATCTGTGGTCGTGCACGATCAACAGGTCGGCGCCCCGCAGACCGCGTCTGAGCGCCGCGCGGGCCCTGCCGTGGGTGGCGTTGCGGGCCACGTCCACGGCGGCGAGCCCCATGGCGGGGGTCACGTTGAAATAGGTGAACGGCGCGACGTAGGTCACCTCGTGGCCCGCGTCGAGCAGCGCCCGGATCTGCCTGTGCATGATCCGGGCGTCCTCGGGATGATGGACGGTGGTGGCGACACATGCGCGCATGTGTCGATGCTCCGCGCTTACCAGGTCAAAGGCGTTAATGCGGGTGGAACGGCTGCTTAACTTCGGGAGGGCCGGCGATAGAGCCAGACCAGGCGAGGCTCGAGCACCCACTTGAAGACCGTCCGGGTTTCGGGCAGGCACAGCACGATGGCCAGCGCGAAGCAGCTCGAACTGATCGCCAGCACGCCGAGCGGCCCGTGCAGCCACGGGAGCTCCAGCCAGCCCTGGTCCTTGGCGATCAGGACCGGGATGCCGTGCAGCAGGTAGCAGTAGAGCGTGCGGGTGCCCAGATCCGAATACCAGGTCTCGCCCCTGGGGATCAGGGCCAGCACGGCGAAGCACATCGCCAGCGCGCACACCAGCAGCCCGGCGCGCACCCCCAGCCCCATCCACCAGGACATGTCGAGGTCCTGGAAGCTGTTCTTGTAGTAGAACGGGCCCAGCGGCGCCCTGGGCGCGATGTAGATGGCCACGGCCGCCGCGCCGAGGACCGTGATCACCGAGACGATCTTGATCCAGCGCCGGTTGAGCATCTCGAAGTGCTCGGGCTGCATCACCAGGCCGATCACGAAGAACGGCATGAGACCGAAGAAGCGGTCCATGCTGAAGTCGCCCTCGATCTGGGAGAACCCGGCGAACAGGTAGATCGCGATGGCCACCGGGACCGGATATTTCATCCGCTTCCACACCGGTGTGGACAACCGCCAGAACAGCAGTGCCAGCAGGTACCAGTTGAGCCACGCCGGATCGATGATCGTCAGGCTCCACTTCTGGCCCAGCCCGAAGCGGAGCGCGGCGTAGCCGACCTCGACGATGACGTAGGGCACCAGGAACGTGTCGACCAGCTTGTTGGTCTTGGCGTTGGAGTTCCAGAAATTCCTGGACAGGTAGCCGCTGATCAGCACGAACAGCGGCATGTGGAAGGTGTAGACGAAGATGTAGAGGGCCCTGGAGGAGTCGGCCGACAGCGTGGGCACCAGCGAGTGGCCGACCACCACGAGCGCGATCAGGACGAACTTGACGTTGTCGAGGTACGGGTCGCGCTTGCGCCTGGGCTGCTCCGGCTGCCGCTGCGGCTCGGGCCGCTCCTCGCGCCGCTCTCCGGACGCCGGGGCCTGGGCCACCGCCGTCTGGGGCCGGGCCTCCTCGCCGGGGGCCGCCCCGTGCGGATCGGTGGCCTCACTCCAGAAGGTCTCCTCCGGCAGCGGCCATCGGGCTCCCGTATTGGCGGGCCCGTCCTCGTCCGGGCTTCGCGGGGTCGTGGCCGGTCGGGAGGATCTGGTGTCAGACACAGGGGGAAGTCGCTCAGCTTCGCTCGGGGCCCGGGAACACGGACGACAGCACGATCCGAAACCTTTCGGCTCCGTGTCGCGCCGCGTCGCCGACCCGCAACAGACTATCCCGCCCTCGCGGTCCTGTCTCTCGGAGAGGCCCAGAATGCCCGGTTACACAGGGAACTTGGAGCCTCTAGGTGCAGACGTTCTTCTGCTCGGACGCGGTGATCGTGCTGTTGTTGACGCTGTCGGGCAGCTTGGTGACCTTGACCGAGTCGAAGTCCTCGCCGACCACGAGCTGGATGATCGGCGTGCCCTTCGGCGCGGCTCCCGCCGTGGTGGCGGTCGTCGTGTACGGCTGCGCGTTCGTCGCCGGCACCTTGCCCGACGCCGCCTGCGGCTTGGGCAGGACCGAACCCCCCAGCGTGATGGCGTGGTCCGCGGCCGCCTCGATCGTCTTGGCGTAGTGGATCTCGCTCTTCGCCAGGCTCGCGCCGCCGGGCGCCTCGTAGTTGCCCAGCCCCACGATGTTGAAGCCCTGCTTGGCCAGCTCGTCGGCCACCTCGCGGGCCTTGCCGATGGTCTTGGTGCCGTTGAGCACCTGGACCCGTACCTGCTCCGGCTTGATGGTGACCTTGGGCTTGGCGCTGGCGCTCGGCTCCGGCGTCGTGACCTCGGTGTCGGTCTTGATCGAGGTGAACAACTCGGTGGCGTCGGGCTCCTTCCAGACCACCCGGTTGGGGTCGGCCGGATCGGGGCCCCACGGCACCGTGGTGAACTTGACGCCGTTGGCGGTCATCTCCTTGGCGCTCGTGGCGATCTGGATGAGCTGCTCGGTGTCGTTGGCCAGCTCGGGGTCCATGGTGACCGAGCTGGCCGCGGCCGCGATGAAGTCTCTGAGCCGGCCCACGTCGGTGAGCAGCTCGCTGCTGGTGGCCTTGGAGACGACCTTGCTCAGGAAGATCTGCTGGCGCTTGATGCGCTGGATGTCGCTGCCGTCGCCGTATTTGCGCAGGCGTACGTAGCCCAGCGCCTTCTCGCCGTTGAGCAGGCTCTTGCCGGGCGGCAGCACCAGCTTGGAGGCCTTGTCGTTGACGCCCGACTTCAGGCAGATCTCGATGCCGCCGAGCGCGTCCACGATGTTCTTGAAGCCGCTGAAGTCCACCTCGACGAAGTGGTTGACGCGGATGCCGGTGAGGGTCTCGATCGTGGAGATCGTGCAGGCGATGCCGCCGGAGTTGTACGCCGAGTTGATCATGTCCCGGCGCGGGGCCATCTCCTGCTTGGTGGCCTCGTTCTTGCACCTGGGGATCTGCACCATGGAGTCCCGCGGGAAGCTGATCAGGCGGGCCTTGTCCCGGTTGGGGGAGATGTGCATGAGGATGATGGTGTCGGTGCGCTTGCCGCCCGCGTCGGCCTGCCGGGCGAGCTGCTGGCCGTATCTGGCGTTGCCCTGGCCGGCACGCGTGTCGGAGCCGACGAGCAGCACGTTGAGCGCGCCCGTGTCCGGGGGACGCGGGTTGATGATGTCTTCCTTGACACTCTTCTCGTTGATGTTGCCGAAGGTGTCGCGGTAGATCGTGTAACCGGTCAGCGCGCCCGCCACCATCACCGTGGTGACGCCGATGCTGACCCAGGCCAGCACGCGCATCTTGGCCTGGCCGCCGCCCTGGCCGCCCGAGCGGTGACCGCGCGGGGGCCGGTCGTCGGGCGGCGGTGGCGGCGCGGCCGCGGCGGCCGCTCTGCGCGCCATCCTGCTGCCCGGCTGCGTGGGGGCCGCTCGGCGGTCCTGCAAAGAATCGACTACCGGCACGCTCCTGTAGTCACTCATACGCCCCCTAGCCTCACTCCTTGCGCCGCCGGCTTGGTCGCTCCGCGCCACGAGACTAGGTCACGTACGGCGTGCCTCGAGCCACGATCGTGGGGAACGGCCGTGACTTGGGCGTGATGTTTCCGCGGCACAGCATACTCAGAGCCGGACATTGGGTGGAATATCATCGCCAAACTCTTTCCTGCCTCCGGACTGTTCCCGCACGTCAGGCCTGATGCTCAGGGCCGCCGCCAAACAGGCCAGGGGTACGGCCGGCAACACGTACCGGTAGTCGAACTCGGCCGCCGCGGCCGGTGTGATCAGCAGCACAACGGCCGCTGACCAGGGCACCAGCCACTCCGGACCCGCCGCGAGGCGCCTTCCGCCGCGCCGGCGGGCGAACGCCGCCACCGGTGGCACGAGCAAGATCCCCAGGAGCACCGGGCCGGGCAGCCGCGCCATGCCCTGGTAGGCCCGCAGCCATCCGGCCTGAGGCTCGACGATCTCCGTGCCGATCGCACCCTGCTCGTAGAGCTTGGCATATTCGGCGCCGACCTGCGCGGGATAGCGCCCAGGTGGTCCGGGCTCCGTCACCGGGAACTGGTAGTAGGCGTAGACCTCGGGATCGGGATAGACGGGACGGCCCCAGGTGAACGTGCGCCCCAGCTCCGTCAGCACCGAGGCGGCGTAGTCGAGCGGCTGGCTGGTGATCGCCAGCGTCGCGAACCGGGCCGCCAGGTCGTCGTTCTCCTTCGAGAACGTGATGCCCGGCCGCAGCACCAGGGGGGAGTCCTTGGCCCAGATGTACTCCTGCGAGGGCGGGCGCCGCTCGGGCGGGCGCGGGTCGCACAGGATCTTCAGGTCGGGCGGTGGGTCCATCTCGGCGCAGTCGGCGAAGGACATCGTGCGCGCGTACAGGAAGACGCCGTTCGCGCCGACGATGCCGACGCGCTGGTAGGTGGCGTAGAACCAGGCGCCGTACGCGACGATCGGCACCAGCGCGGCGGCCAGCAGCACGCCGGCCGGCCTGATCCGCCCGCGCAGCACGAACCAGCCCGCCAGCACGACGATCAGCGGCTGGCCGACGGTCCTGGTGAGCGTGGCCGCCGCCAGCAGCAGTCCGATGGCCACGACCGTGGCGGGCCGCCGCGCCTGGCACAGCACCACGGCCGCCACGACCAGGAACATGAACAGCGTGTCGGAGACGAGCAGGTGCTCCAGCTCGACCTGGTAGGCGTCCAGCAGCACCGGCACCGTGGCCAGCGTCGCCACCCACCGGGGAGCCCTCCGCGCGGCCCGGTAGACCAGCACGCCGGTGGCCAGCCCCAGCAGGTGCTGCGCCGCCGTGACCGCGCCGAACGCGTGCAGGGGCTCCAGCAGCTTGAGGAACATCGAGTAGCCGGCCGGCCGCACGAGGTCGGGGCGGGGCCTGAAGACGGTGACGATGTAGGTGTAGGAGTCGGGGAACCAGAGGGCGGGCCGGTAGCCCAGCATGGCCAGGGCCCGCAGGACCGTGCCCAGGGCCAGGACGGCGAGGAACCACCTGTGCCGCCGCGCCCACGGCTTCGACCCTTGCGCCGCTCGCAGGGTGCGGCTCCTGAGCTCGCCCGCCATCCGCCGGGCCCACCGCTTCGGGTCGCGCGGCAGGCGGCGCCGGCCACGGCCGGGCCTGCCGGACTCCCCGGCGCGAGCCTCCGACATCACCCGCACGTCCTCCCGCTTCTCCGGCACCTCGCGTACGCTACCCGCGATCGCCCGCACCCCGTGCCTCCACCGCCGGAGCCGCCCGGCTTCCCGCGGCTGGGGACACGCGTGCCCGGCCCCGGCCGGGACGGGGCGGGCGCGACGTTGGATACGCTCGCTGACCGATGGAACTCGATCGACCCGGCCGGGTGCTCGCCGCGCTGTCCGTGTTGCCCGCCCTGGCCGTGGCGGGCTGGTTGCTCGCGGGCCTGCCGCTGCTGCTGCTCGGCCGGTTCGAGCCGGTGCTCGCCGCGCTGCTGGGGGTGCCCGCCGCCGCCCTGCTGTGCTGGGCCGGGACGAGAGGGTTGGGCGCCGCGACGGCCGGGGGCACCACGCAGAAGGGCGTGGAGAACGCCACGGAGACCGTGGTCAGCCCCGTGATGGGCCGGGGCGAGCTGCGGAGCTTCTGGGGGGTGCTGGCCTGGGCGTGGCCGGTGGCCGGGGTCGTGGTGGTGGCCGTGGCGTCTGGGGTGTTCAACGCGGTCATGCACAGCGAGCAGGTCGCCGTCCGGCGCGACCCGGCGACCTACGCCCAGTACGCCGCCTGGATCGCGGGCCACGGCTCCCTGCCCATCCCCGCCCAGGCCGAGGCGTTCGGCGGGGCCGATCCGAAGCTGATGTTCGAGAGCGTCGGGTTCTACGCCGTGGACGGGGCCGTGGTGCCGCAGTTCATGCCGGGGCCGCCGATGTTGTTCGCGATCGGCAACTGGCTGGGCGCGCCGTTCGTGATGCCCGCCGTGCTGGGGGCGCTGGCCGTGCTCACGCTGGCCGGGGTGGTGGCACGGCTGGCCGGGACGCGGTGGGCGGTGGTGGCGGCGGTGGCCTTCGCCGTGAGCCTGCCCGTCCTCTACACCTCGCGCACCACGTTCAGCGAGATCCCGTCGCTGATCCTGCTGTTCGGCGGGCTGGCGCTGGCATGCGACGCGCTCGCCCGGCCGGCGTGGGGGCGGGGGCTGCTGGCGGGGCTGGTCGCCGGGCTGGCGGTGCTGGTCAGGGTGGACGGGCTGCGTGACGTGCTGCCGGTGCTGGCGTTCGCGGGGCTGCTGCTCGCGATGCGGCGGTTCGGCAGGCCGCAGGGGGTGCTGGGGCTGCCGATGCTGGCCGGGCTGGTGGCCGGGGGCGGGATCGGGATGCTGGCCGCGTACCTGCTGGCCCGGCCGTACCTGACCTATCTGTCCGGGTCGGTCCGGCCGCTGCTGCTCATCTGCGCCGCCGTCCTCGTGCTCATCCTCGCCGGTACGGCCGCCGCCCCCGCCCTGGCCCGGTTCCGGCTGCCGGGATGGGCCCCGGCGGCGGGGGCGGGCCTGGTCGTGCTGCTGATGGCGGCCCTGTACGCCCGCCCGTGGCTGCAGACCGTCACCCGCGTGCCCGCCAACCCGGACGACCGGCGCACATACGAGATGATCGTGCAGATCCAGCGCGCCAACGGCATGCCCGTCGACGGCCACCGGCTCTACTTCGAGGACTCCCTGCACTGGGTGGTCTGGTACGTCGGCGCCCCCACCGTCGTGCTGGCCACGCTCGCCGCCGCCCTGCTCGTCCGCAGGCTGCTGCGCGACGGCACGCCCTTCGTGTGGCTGCTGCCCCTCGCGGTCGTGGGCTGGACGACCGTCACGACGCTGCTGCGCCCCGAGATCACCCCCGACCACCCGTGGGCCGCCCGCCGCCTGGTCCCCATCGTGATCCCCGGGATGATCCTGCTCGCCGCGTACGCCCTGTCCCGGCTGCGGAACCTCTTCGAGCGGCACGGGCCGCGCGTGCACCGGTGGGGGACGGCCCTGGCCGTCGTGCTGGTGCTCGTGCCGCCGGCCGTGACCTCGATCGGGACGGCGTTCACGCCGGTCGAGCGGGGCGAGGCGGCTGCGGTCGAGGCGATGTGCGCCAGGATCCCGGCCGACGCCTCGGTGCTGCTCGTGGAGCGGGTCATCGGCGAGCGGTTCACCCAGGTCGTACGCGGCATGTGCGGCCGGCCGGCGGCCCGGGTGGCCCGTACGGACTCGGACCTGGCGCCCGACGCCGAGATCCGCCGCCAGATCGAGCGCGTGCGCGCGGCCGGCCGCGTACCCGTCGTGCTGGGCGCCGAGGAGGCGCAGGTCGCGCTCTACGGGCCGCCGTCGCGGATCCTGGCACTGGTCACCCGGCAGGACGAGCGTTCCCTCCTCGACGCCCCCAACGGCACGTGGACCCTGGAGATGGAGGTGTGGATGGCGGTCGCCTGACCGGTTCGGCCGATCAGCGTGACCGGATGGGTCAGACTGGTGGGTGGGAGTGCTCGAATCGGGAGCTCCCACTGGTGGGATGTGGACCCGGCCTCCGGCTGGGCAGAGTAACCTCGACCCCCGTGAGCACGCTTGAGACCCCCAAGAGTGGAACTGCCGTGGAAGAAGCGCCGTACGTCACGATCGTCCTGCCCTGCTACAACGAGCAGGATCATGTCATCGACGAGGTGGAGCGCATCACCAAGGCGATGGACTCGAGCGGCTACACCTACGAGCTCGTCGCCGTCGACGACTGCTCGACCGACGCGACCCTGGCCAAGCTGCAGGAGGCCGCGCCCCACTATCCCCACCTGCGCATCCGCGCCTTCCACCGCAACGGCGGCTCCGGCACCGTGCGGCGGATCGGCTCGCAGGAGGCCAAGGGCGAGATCGTCGTCTGGACCGACGCCGACATGTCCTACGCCAACGAGCGCATCCCCGAGCTGGTGCAGATCCTGGAGAAGGACGCCACCATCGACCAGGTGGTCGGGGCGCGCACCAGCGAGGAGGGCTCGCACAAGCTGCTGCGCGTGCCCGCCAAGTGGGTGATCCGCAAGGTGGCCGAGATGCTGGCCGGGCAGAAGATCCCCGACCTCAACTCGGGCCTGCGGGCCTTCCGCAAGTCGGTGGCCCGGCCCTACCTGCGGCTGCTGCCCCCCGGGTTCTCGTGCGTCACGACGATCACGCTGTCGTTCCTCATGAACCAGCACGACATCTACTACCTGCCGACCGATTACGCCAAGCGGGCCGGCAAGTCGAAGTTCAGCTTCGTCTCCGACGCCTACCGCTACATCCTCCAGGTGCTGCGGATGATCATGTACTTCAACCCGCTCAAGGTGCTCATGCCGCCCGCGCTCTGGCTGGTGGCCATCGGGTTCGTGAAGGGCGTCTGGGACATGATCCAGCACCCGTTCTACTTCCCGGCCAACACCGTCATGATCTTCCTGTCCGGGATGCTGATCGGATCGGTGGCGCTGCTCGCCGACCTGATCGTGCGCTCGCGGGGAGAGTGACGTTGCGGATCGCGATCGTCGGCCCGACCTATCCGTACAAAGGGGGCGGGGCGCAGCACACCACCGAGCTGGCGCACCGCCTGGCGGCCCTCGGCCACGACGTGGTGATCGAGTCGTGGCGGGCGCAATACCCGTCGTTCCTCTATCCGGGGCAGCAGACGATCTCCGCGCCCGAGGGCACGCCCTATCCCAAGACCGTGCGCCGGCTCGACTGGCGGCGGCCCGACGGGTGGATGGCGGCCGGGCGGCGGTTGCGGTCGGCCGACCTGGTGGTGCTGGCGGTGCTGAGCCCGGTGCAGGTGCCCGCCTATCTCGGAATCCTGTACGGGATCGGGCGTAAAGTCAGGACGATCGCCCTCTGCCACAACGTGCTGCCGCACGAGCGGAAGCCCTACGACGAGCCGCTGATGAAGGCGCTGCTCAAGCGGGTCGACGGCGTGCTGGCCCACTCCGAGCAGCAGGCTGACCTGGCCAGGGGGCTCACCGGCAAACCGGTCAGCGTGGCCGGGCTGCCGCCCCATTTGCCCTCGACCACCGGCGAGCGGTCGGCCGAGGTGCACCGCCGGTTGCTGTTCTTCGGCATCGTGCGCCCGTACAAGGGGCTCGACCTGTTGCTGCGGGCGTTGCCCGAGGGGATCGGGCTGACGGTCGCGGGCGAGTTCTGGGGCGGGCTCGACGAGACGAAGGCGCTGATCGCCGAGCTGGGCCTCGGTGACCGGGTGGAGCTGCGGCCGGGATACGTCGCCGCCGCGGACGTGCCGAAGCTGTTCGCCGCGGCCGACGCGCTCGTGCTGCCCTACCGCAACGCGACGGCCAGCCAGAACGTCTGGCTCGGGCACGAGCACGGAGTGCCGGTGATCGCGACCCGGGTGGGCGCGCTGGCCGAGCACATCACCGACGGCGTGGACGGGCTGCTGGTCGAGCCGGGCGACGCCGGCGCGCTGCGCCGGGCGATCGAGCGGTTCTACGCCTCCGGCGAGCCCGAGAGGTTGCGGTCGGGCGTCAAGGCGGTCGATCCGGAGCCGTTCTGGTCGGCGTACGCGGGGGCGCTGCTCGGCGCCTGACGGCCCAGCAGGAACGAGATGCCCGCGGCCGCCGCGTCGGCCAGCGTGAACGCCAGCCGCGACACGATCGCCACCGCGAGCGCGGCGGGCGTGCCGATGATCGGCCCGAGCACCAGCACCAGCGCGCCCTCCCTGACCCCGACCCCGGCCGGGACCACCACGGTGAGGATCCCGGTCGCCCAGGCGAACGCGTAGGCCCCGGTCGCGATGACGTAGAGGTCGGCGCGGCCGGCGACCAGCCAAATGTGCAGGCCGTACACGAACCAGCCGAGCGCCGTCCACGCCACCGCGACGACCACCGTACGGCCCGGCAGCACGCTCTCCAGCGGCTCCTTGCGCGCGATGCGCAGCGCCAGGTTGAGCCCCCAGGTGAGCACCTTCGGATGCAGGCACACGATGATCACCGGCACCAGCAGCACGAGGTACCACGCCTCCCGCACGGCCTCCAGCCCGCTCAGCGTGACCGCGGCGATCGAGATCGCCACCCCGATGTTGATCACCAGCCCCAGCGAGATCGTCGCGAACGTGCGCCGCGGCGGGCTCCCGTGGTCGCGGCCGAGATCCATCATCGCCGCGTACGCCCACACCGCGCCCGGGATGTATTTCCCGAGCTGCCCCACGAACATGATCCGCCCGGCGATCCGCACGGGCACCCGAGTGCCGAGCCCGGCCAGGATCTCCCGCCAGGCCAGCAGCATGAAGAACTGGCCGAGCAGCACCGCGGCGAACGCCCCGAGCACCGCCCACGGCGACATCGCGGCCACGGCGGTCGTGGTCTCGTGCCAGTTCGCGGCCAGGCCGTAGCCCAGGAAACCGAGCGCGACCAGGGCGAGGAAGATGCGCAGCAGGCGGCGGAGCATTGGCTCAGGTTACGCGCGGTTCACCTGGTATAGCCAGACGACACCGGGTCGGCCGCCGTACCGAAGGGGTTTGACGTCGGATGGGCACAGAGGTCGGTACGGTGGGGAACCGTGGTGAAGCAACGGGTCGCGCAGCTCGAATACTCAGAGTTCCAGTCCGCCATGCTCGACGAGGAGAAGCGCAGGCGGAAGGCGGCGAAGATCATCGCGGTGCTCGAGCACTTCCACGGGCCGCTCGGCGGGAAGACCGTGGGCGACGTGGGCTGCTCGGCCGGGTTCATCGCCGACGAGCTGGCGCACGCCGGGGCCAAGCACACGCTGGGCATCGACATCGACGTGCCGGGGCTGCGCAAGGCCGCCGACCGGTTCGGCGAGCGGGTGGCCTTCGTCTGCGGCGACGGCACCGCGCTGCCGTTCCCCGACGGCTCGATCGACGTGCTGGTGTTCAACCACATCTACGAGCACGTCGTCGACCCCGACGCGGTGGTGGCGGAGATGCGGCGGGTGCTGTCCGACGACGGGGTGCTCTATCTCGGGCTCGGCAACCGGCTCGGCGTCATCGAGCCGCACTACAAGCTGCCGTTCCTGTCCTACCTGCCGCCCGCGCTGGCCGACCGCTACGTGCGGGCGTTCGGGCGGGCCGACCACTACTACGAGCGGTTCAGGACGCGGCGCGGGCTGCGCAGGATGCTCAGCGCCTTCCACGTGTGGGACTACACCTTCCCCGTGCTCGCCACGCCGACCCGGTTCGCCGGGGGCGAGCTGTTCCCCGGCGTGCTGGGGAAGGTGGTCAGGACCGTGCTGTCGCGGGCGCCGCGCGAGGTGCTCAGGCTGCTGCTGCCGGTGGTGCCGACGTACCTGTGGGTGGCCACCAAGACGCCGCGGCGGCCGGTCGGCGCGGCGCTGCCGCAGCCGCCGGAGCGGGTCCGCCCGCTGTGAGCGCCGATGAGTCCCCCGTGGAGGCCCCGGCGGAGGCACCCGTGGAGGCCGTGCCGCGGCGTCCCGCGAAGCGCCGGTTGGTCAGATACGCGTTCCTGGCCGTCGCGCTCGGCTTCGGCGGGTACGCGGTGGCCCGGGAGTGGGACGCCGTGGTGGCCGGGTTCGCCAGGCTGTCCTGGCCCGCGCTGGCCGGGTCGCTGGTGGCCGTGGTCGCCGCGCTGCTCGGCGCCATGCTCACCTGGCGTACGCTGCTGGCCGACCTCGGCTCGCCGCTGCCCGCGCGGCCCGCGGCCAAGGTGTTCTTCGTCGGCCAGCTCGGGAAATACATCCCCGGCACGGTCTGGCCCGTGCTCGCCCAGATGGAGATGGGCCGCGACCTCGGCGTGCCGCGGACGCGCAGCGCGGCGGCGTTCTTCCTGATGATGCCCATCCAGCTCGCCACCGGCCTGCTGGTCACGCTCGTCACGCTGGGCTGGGACCGCTACGGCTGGCTGCTGCTGCTCATCCCGCTGCTCCTCGTCCTGCTGGAGCCCAAGGTCGTCAACGGCGTCATCGGCTACGCCCTGCGCCGGCTCAAGCGCGAGCCCCTCGAACGCCCCCTCACCAGGCGCGGCATGCTGACCGCCCTCGGCTGGGCGCTGACCGGCTGGATCGCCTACGGCGTCCACCTCTACTTCATCGCCCCCCAGGGCGGCCCGCTGTTCGCCGTGGGAGCCTTCGCGCTGTCGTGGTGCCTGGGGATCCTGACGTTCGTCGTCCCGGCGGGCGCGGGCGTGCGGGAGATTGCCATGGTTGCCGTGCTGGCGCCTCATCTGGATCGGGGCTCCGCAATTGCGGTGGCGCTTTCGTCCCGCATTGTCATCATCGTGGGCGATCTGATCTGCGCAGGCTTGGCGGGAATTGCGGCGCGTCGCGACTCGGTGTGATTTGGCCCACGATTTAGGGGAGGCTGGTCATAAGCTGAACTTTAGAGGGGGACGCCCAGTCCCACGTTGATCTTGAGGGGAGAAGATCTGCGTATGCCTCGAGTGCTCGTCGATGCGGCGGCGGTCCCCGCGGACCGCGGCGCGTTGATCAGGTATGTGGACGGGCTCGTGGCCGCGCTCGATCGGGCGGGTGCGGACCTGGCCGTGGTCTGCCAGCGAGCCGAAGCTGAACGATACCGGAGCCTCGCGCCCTCGGCCCAGGTCATCGCCGGGCCCGTCGCGATCACCAACAGAGCCACCAGGCTGGCCTGGGAGCAGACCGGACTGCCCCTGCTCGCGCGCCAGGCGGGAGCGGACCTGATCCACGCGCCCTATTACTCCATCCCGCTCAGCTCGGGCCTGCCGATCGTCGTGACGGTGCACGACGCGACCTGGTTCACCGAGCCCGACCAGCTCGGCCCGCGCGCCTCGTTCATCCGCTCGGCCACCCGCACCGCCGTACGCCACGCCCGCCGGGTGATCGTGCCGTCCAAGGCGACCAGGGACGAGCTCGTACGCGTGCTGTCCGCCGACCCCACCCGCATCGACGTCGCCTACCACGGCGTCGACCTGGCCCAGTTCTACCCGCCGAGCGAGGAGGAGATCCGCCGGTCCGCCATGAGATGCGGGCTGCACGGACAGCCTTATGTGGCGTTCCTGGGCGCGCTCGATCCGCGCAAGAACGTCCCCAACCTCATCCGCGGCTTCGCCACCGCCGTGAAGCGGCTGGAGCGGCCGCCGGCGCTGGTGATCGGCGGTGGCGTGCACGAGGACGACGTGGACGCCGCCTGCCGGGAGGTCGAGGCCACGGTCAGAGTGATCAGGCCCGGCTATCTCCGCGCCCCCGACCTGCCCGGGTTCCTGGGCGGGGCGCTCGTGGTGGCCTTCCCCTCGCGCGGCGAGGGGTTCGGGCTGCCGGTGCTGGAGGCCATGGCCTGCGGCGCCCCGGTCCTGACGACGCATCGCACCTCGTTGCCCGAGGTCGGCGGCGATGCCGTGGCCTACACCGAGCCGGACGCCGACAGCATCGCCACGGCGCTCGGCCAGCTGCTGGCCTCCTCCGAGCGGAGGAAGCAGCTGCAGGAGGCCGGGCTGGCCCGAGCTCGCGAATTCACGTGGGAAGCCTCCGCGGAGGCGCATCTCAGCTCCTATCAACGCGCAATCGAATAGTTCGGTAACCTCACGGAGTGATGGAGAGCTCTTTGCCAGACCTCGAGGCGATCCTCCTGGTCGGGGGGCAGGGCACGCGCCTGCGTCCGCTGACACTGGGCACGCCCAAGCCGCTGCTGCCGACCGCCGGGGTGCCGTTCCTGGCACATCAGCTGGCCCGCGCCCGATCCTTCGGCGTGCGCCGCATCGTGTTCGCGACCTCGTACAAGGCGTCGATGTTCGAGCCGGCCTTCGGTGACGGGGCGGCGCTCGGGCTCTCGCTCGAATACATGACGGAAGAGACGCCGCTGGGCACCGGCGGCGCGATCCGCAACGCCGCCGAGGCGCTCGCGGCCGGCCCCGACGACCCCGTGCTCATCCTGAACGGGGACATCCTGTCCGGGCACGACATCGGCGAGCAGGTGCGCCTCCATCGTGCGCGCCAGGCCGCCGTAACGCTCCATCTGACAGAGGTGGACGATCCCACCCGGTTCGGTTGCGTGCCGACCGACGAGGCGGGGCGCGTGACGGCCTTCCTGGAGAAGACGCCCAATCCCGTGACCAACCGGATCAACGCCGGCTGCTACGTCTTCACCCGGTCGGTGATCGACTCGATCCCGCGCGACGAGGTCGTGTCGGTCGAGCGCGAGACGTTCCCGGGGCTGATCGAGTCGGGCCGGCTCGTGCTGGGGTACGCCGACCGCACCTACTGGCTCGACGTCGGCACGCCCAGCGCATACGTGCAGGGCTCGCGCGACCTGGTGCTGGGCCGGCTGGCCTCGCCCGCGTTGCCCGGGCCGACGGGCGAATACCTGATGCTCGAGGGGGCCCGCATCTCGCCCGAGGCGAAGGTGCTGGGCGGCACGGTGGTCGGCGCGCGGGCCGTGGTCGAGGCCGGGGCCTCGGTGGCCGGGTCCGTGCTGAGCGACGACTGCGTGGTCGAGGCCGGGGCCTCCGTGACCGACTCCGTGGTGGGGCGGGGAGCGCGGATCTGCGCGGGCACCGTCGTGCGCGACGCGGTCATCGGCGACGCCGCCGTCGTGGGGGCGGGCAACGAGCTGCAGAACGGCGTACGCATCTGGCCGGGCATCGAGCTGCCCGAACGGGCGATGCGCTACTCCAGCGACGTCTGACCCCCGGCCTGGCTCCGCCGACCGGCAGCACACCCGCGAGCGACAGCACTCGGCTCTCCGGCGACCTCCCGCCGCCGGCGGCTTCCCGGGCGCTGAGGCTCAGGTGCTCCCGGGGCTTCCTGGCAGGTGGCCCCGAGGGACGGCACGCCTCGGTGACGGGTGCCGGCCGGTGCGAGCAGCGGAGGGAGCGCGGCAGACTGGACGGGTGATGGAGCGCAGGTGGGTGCCCGAGGGGCCGCTGGACGTGGGGCTGGCGCTGCAGCCCCACAAGCGCGGCAGCGGCGATCCCACCTGGCGCCAGAGCGGTGACGGCTCCGTGTGGCGCACCTCCAGGACTCCCGACGGGCCCTGCACGCTCAGGGTGAGCGTCAGGGCCGGGTGCGTGCACGGGCAGGCGTGGGGGCCCGGGGCGGGGTGGGTGCTGGAGGCGCTGCCGGCGCTCGTGGGGGCGGAAGACGATATCTCCGGATTTAGCGTCAAGCATGAGGTGCTGGCGGAGGTCGTCAGGAAATATCCGGGCCTGCGGCTCGGGCGGACGGGGCGCGTCATGGAGGCCCTCGTACCTGCCGTGCTGGAGCAGAAGGTCGTCGGGCGGGAGGCGTGGCGGGTCTGGCGGTGGCTGCTCACCCGCTACGGCGAGCCCGCCCCGGGGCCGGCCCCCGAGGGGATGCGGGTCGTGCCCGAGCCCGCGGTGTGGCGGCAGATCCCGAGCTGGCACTGGCACCGGGCCGGCGCCGAGGCGGTACGCGCCAGAACGATCGCCAACGCCGCCTGGCACGCCGACAAGCTGGAGGCGGCCGCCACCACGGAGGAGCTCGACCGGCTGCTGCGCGCGCTGCCCGGGATCGGGGTGTGGACGTCGGCCGAGGTGCGCCAGCGCGCCTTCGGCGATCCCGACGCCGTCAGCGTGGGCGACTTCCACCTGGCCAAGCTCGTCGGCTATGCCCTGACCGGGGAGAAGACCGACGATCCGGGGATGATGCGGCTGCTGGAGCCGTACGCGGGGCATCGGCACCGCGCCACGGTCCTGGTCTGGCTCACCGGCCTGCGCCCGCCCGCGCGGGGGCCCCGGATGGCGGCGCGCGACTACCGGTCGTTCTGACCCGGCCCTGGGTGCGTGCGACGAACTCAGCCCGACGTACTGTGCCTCTATGAGTTCTGACTCCGCGCTCCGCCGCGCCCTCGCCCGAGCCCGGGACGGCAAGACCCTGGACGTGACCGAGGCGACCGTCCTCCTGCACGCCCGCGACGAGCACCTCGACACGCTTCTCGGACACGCCGCCCGCGTGCGTGACGCCGGGCTGCGGGCCGCCGGCCGCGAGGGAATCATCACCTACAGCAGGAAGGTGTTCATCCCGTTGACCCGGCTGTGCCGGGACCGTTGTGGTTATTGCACTTTTGCCACCGCGCCGCACAAGCTGCCCGCGCCGTTCCTGAGCCCGGACGAGGTGCTGGAGATCGCCCGGCAGGGGGCGGCGATGGGGTGCAAGGAGGCGCTGTTCACGCTGGGGGACCGGCCGGAGGACCGCTGGCACCAGGCCAGGGAGTGGCTCGACGCGCACGGTTACGACGACACCTTGTCCTACGTCCGGGCCATGGCGATCAGGGTGCTGGAGGAGACCGGGTTGCTGCCGCACCTCAACCCGGGGGTGCTGAGCTGGCGGGACCTCCAGCGGCTCAAGCCGGTCGCGCCGTCGATGGGAATGATGCTGGAGACGACGTCGCGGCGGTTGTTCGAGGAGAAGGGGCAGCCCCACTACGGCTCGCCGGACAAGGACCCGGCCGTGCGGCTGCGCGTGCTGGAGGACGCCGGGCGCACGAACGTGCCGTTCACCACGGGGATCCTGATCGGCATCGGCGAGACCGTCGAGGACCGGGCCGAGTCGATCTTCGCGATCCGCCGGGTGGCCAGGGAGTACGGCGGCATCCAGGAGGTCATCGTCCAGAACTTCCGCGCCAAGCCGGACACCGCCATGCGCGGCCTGCCCGACGCCGACCTGCAGGAGCTGGCCGCCACGATCGCGGTGGCCCGCCTCGTGCTCGGCCCCCGCGTACGCCTCCAGGCCCCGCCCAACCTGGTCGACGCCGAGTACGAGCTGATGATCCGCGCCGGGATCGACGACTGGGGCGGCGTGTCGCCCCTCACGCCCGACCACGTCAACCCCGAGCGGCCATGGCCGCAGATCGACGACCTCGCGGCCCGTACGGAGGAGGCCGGGTTCCGGCTCCAGGAACGTTTGACGATATATCCGGAATATGTGCTGGCCGGCGAGCCCTGGCTGGACCCCCGCCTGGCCGGCCACGTCGCCGCCCTGGCGGACCCCGCCACGGGCCTGGCCCGTACGGACGCGGTGCTCGAAGGCCGTCCCTGGCAGGAGCCCGACGGCGGGTTCGCCGCCTCGGGACGGGTGGACCTGCACGTCGAGGTGGACACCACGGGCCGCACGAACGACCGCAGGGACGACTTCGACCACGTCTACGGCGACTGGGAAGCCCTGCGCGAGCGCCTCGGCACGGTGGCCGCCGCCACCCCGAGCGACGTGCGGCAGGCGCTGCGGCGCGCCGAGGCCGACCCGGCCGGGCTGACCGACGCCGAGGCCGTGGCGCTGCTCGGGGCCGAGGGTGAGGCGCTGGACGAGCTGGCCGCCATCGCCGACGCGCTGCGGAAGGAGGCGGTGGGCGACGAGGTCACCTACGTCGTCAACCGGAACATCAACTTCACCAACGTCTGCTACACCGGCTGCCGCTTCTGCGCCTTCGCCCAGCGCAGGACCGACGCCGACGCCTACACCCTCAGCCTCGACCAGGTCGCCGACCGGGCCGAGGAGGCGTGGGCGGCCGGCGCGACCGAGGTGTGCATGCAGGGCGGCATCCACCCCGACCTGCCCGGCACCGCGTACTTCGAGATCGCGCAGGCCGTGAAGGCCAGGACCCCCGGCATGCACGTGCACGCGTTCTCCCCGATGGAGGTCATCAACGGCGCCAGCCGGACGAACCTGTCCATCCGCGACTGGCTGGAGGCGGCCAAGGAGGCCGGCGTGGACTCGCTGCCGGGGACGGCGGCCGAGATCCTCGACGACGACGTGCGCTGGGTGCTGACCAAGGGCAAGCTGCCGGCCAAAGAGTGGATCGAGGTCATCACCACGGCCCACAAGGTCGGCATCCCCACCACCTCCACCATGATGTACGGGCACGTCGACAACCACCTGCACTGGGTCAGGCACATCAAGCTCATCCGGCGCCTGCAGGAGGAGACCGGCGGCTTCTCGGAGTTCGTGCTGCTGCCGTTCGTGCACACCAGCGCCCCCATCTACCTGGCCGGCGTGGCCCGGCCCGGCCCCACCGCGCAGGAGAACCGGGCCGTGCACGCGCTGTCCAGGATCCTGCTGCACGGCGCGATCAGGAACATCCAGTGTTCCTGGGTCAAGCTCCAGGACGACCTGTGCCGCCAGGTGCTCCAGGGCGGGGTGAACGACCTCGGCGGCACGCTGATGGAGGAGACGATCAGCCGGATGGCCGGGTCCGAGAACGGCTCGTACAAGACCATCAGCGAGCTGCGCGAGATGGTCGAGGTCAGCGGCCGGCCGGTCCGGCAGCGCACCACCGAGTACGGCGTCCCCGACGACGAGCGGCTGGCCGCCTCGGCGGCCAGCGACGGTGTCTGCCAGAGCGTGCGACGGGTGCTGCCGATGGCGTAGTTGTAACATGTTCTAACAAGGCTTGCACCCGCCATGGGTGGCGCTGGGAGAATCATCACTCCCCTGGAGAGAGGTTCACCGTGCGGTTTGGTCGACACCGCGCCGCGATGTCCCCCGAGCAGCGGCGCAGGAAGGCATTCCAGCGCGGCATGCTGGCGGGGTTGACCGCCGTGGCCATCGTCGTGGCCGGGCTCGTCGCGATCTTCGGCGGCGGTGGCGTGCTGTGCACCACACGAGAGCCTGTTCTGGTCAATGTGGCCGCCGCGGTCGACGTGGCTCCGGCGGTCATGGAGGCGGCGGGCCGGTTCAACGAGACGAAGGCGTCCGTGGGCGGGCGGTGCGTGCTGGTCCAGGTGACCGAGCAGCCGCCCGCCACGGTCCTGCGCACGCTGATCGGCGACCTGGCCGGGGTGCTGCGCGAGCGGCCCGACGGGTGGGTCGCGGACTCCTCGGCCTGGATCAGGCTGGCCCGCCAGCAGGGCGCGACCGCGCTGCCGGCGGGGGAGACCGTGGTGGCCACCTCGCCGCTGGTGTTCGCCACCCGGTCGTCGCTGGCCCGGCGCTTCTCCGTGGGCAAGACCGAGATGAACTGGCGGATGGTCTTCCCCTCGACCGTGCGCGGGCGGCTGACGCCCAACGCCGACGAGCCCGACGTCGTACGCGTGCCCGACCCGTCGCTGGCCGGAGCGGGCATCGCGACCGTGGCCGCCGCCCGGGACGTCGTGGGCACGGGGCCGGAGGCGGACAAGGCGCTGACCGCGTTCGTACGGTGGGCGCAGGCCGGCTCGACGCCCGACTACCGCAGCATGATGGACGCCGTGGACGACCGCTCGTTCTGGCAGCGCCCGGTCGTCATCGTCCCCGAGCAGTCGGTGTGGGAGCACAATCTGCGGCCCTCCTCCGACCCGGTCGTGGCCCTGCACCCGCGCGAGGGCACGATCAACCTCGACTACCCGTACGTCGTCACCGCCGCCGACCCGGCCGTCGCCGAGGCGTCCACCGCCTTCGCCGAGTGGCTGGAGGGCCCGCAGGTCCAGGAGATCGTGCGGCGGGCGGGGTTCAGGTCGGGCGACGGCGCCCAGGGCCCGGTCTCGCCGCTCCCGCAGATCCCCTCCGAGACGCCGAGGACCAGGGCGTCGGTCTCCCCGCAGGACATCGACGAGGCCCTGCGCGCCTGGAGCAGGCTGGCCCCGCCGACGAACATCCTGGTGCTGGCCGACACCTCCAAGCACATGGCAGAGCCGCTGAACGGCCGTACCAGGGTCAGCGTGGCGCTGGAGGCCGCCAAGATCGGCCTGCAGCTCTTCCCCGACTCCACGCACATGGGCATGTGGGAGTTCGCGAACACGCTGGGGCGCATCAAGGGTTACCAGGAGCGGGTCGCCCTGGGGCCGATCAACGAGCCGGAGACCGGCCAGGTGCTCCGCAGGAGCCGGCTGGACGAGCTGACCGGCACGATCACCGCCCATCCCAAGCTGGACAGCTCGCTGTACGACGCGATCCTCAGCGGCTTCCGCAAGGTCTCCGGCGATTACCGCGAGGAGATGAACAACACGCTCCTGGTGATCACGGCAGGCCGGGACGACGGCAAGGGCACGAACCACGCGCAGCTCCTCGACCGGCTGCGCAGCGAGTGGAACCCGGACAAGCCCGTTCAGATCATCATCATCGCGTTCGGCAAGGGGGTGGACCGGGAGGGCCTGTCGCAGATCACGGCCGCCACGAACGGCTCCCTGCACGAGGCCCAGGAGCCGGGCGAGATCATCGACGTCTTCCTCGCCGCCCTGGCCCGCAGGCTGTGCCACCCCACCTGCAAGCCGACGACGTGAGGGGACGCCCGCCGGGCGCCCCCTCACACCGGGAAGGTCGTTACACGCGCTGCCAGAGCGCCGGTACGTTCGGCGGCTCCCACCCGGCGAGGGCGGTGTGCGCCTGGAGGCAGCGGTAGGAGGCGCCGTTGTAGGTCACGGTGCTGCCGACGGCGTACGCGGTGCCGGCCCGCCACGTGCCCGAGGGCGTCGTCGGGGTCACGGTCGGCGTCGGGGTCGGCGTCGGCGTGACGGTCGGGGTGGGCGTCGGGGTCGGGTTGCCGCCACCGCCGCCGATGTTCAGGTCGATGCAGGAGTAGAAGGCGTTGGTCGTGTCGGAGATGTTCCAGATGGCCAGGACCTTCTGCCGGCCGGAGAAGCCGGAGAAGTTGACCGTGTGCGAGATCGTCGCCGGCGGCTGCTGGCCGTTGCCGTTGAACACGGCCACCCGCGTGTTACCGATGTAGTACTCGTAGTTCTGGGTGGCGTGGCGGGCGGTGAACGTCCAGGTGAAGGTCACCGAGCTGCCCACCGACGCGACCGGCCAGGGCTTGCTCTCGTCACTGAGCTGGGCGAACTGCCCGAGGTTGGCGTGGCAGCTGCGCAGCCCCTTGGGCCCTTCCACGCTCTGCGGCTCGTAGACGATGTTGCCGCAGCCGGAGACCCTGCCCTGGGCGCAGTTGGCCTGGCGGCTGGGTGGCGTGAGCACGTAGCCGTGGGCGAACGCCGGCGTGGTGTTGAACACCGTGGTGGCGACCGCTATCACCACCACGGCGACCAACGTGAGAGTCCTTCTCATGAAGTGGCTCCTTTACATGGGGGGATGCTCCAAATGTAAAGGAAACTTTCCTAACGGTAAACGGTCGGCTTACTGCTGTCGGAATCCCGGTCAGCGCGTGACGATGAAATCCCCCGGATCGCGCGGCGCCCGGTCGCGCGGTGGCGCGGCGGCGTGCCCGACGGCCACGCAGCCCATCGGATCCCACGAATCGGGCAGGTCCAGCACCTCACGGACGACCGGCCGGCAGAACATCGTGGAAGACACCCATGCCGAGCCGAGCCCCTCCACGGCGAGCTGGATCAGGAAGTTCTCCACCCCGGCGCCGGTCGCCACGACGAACATCTCCCGCTCGGAGGCGTTGCGCCGGTCGTCCCGGTAGGTGTGCGAGCCCTCCATCACCAGGCACGGCACCACCAGGTAGGGGGCGTTGCGCAGCACGTCGCCGCGCCTGACCCGCTTGGCGATCGACTGCTCGGTGAACCCGTCGCCGCGCAGGTCCTCGATCCACGCCTCGCGCATGGCGTCGAGCAGCTTGGTGCGGGTCTCCGGCGACTCCAGCAGCACGAACCGCCACGGCGTCGTGTGGTGCGGCGCGGGCGCGGCGATGCCCGCCGCCACCGCCCTGCGCACGGCCTCGGGATCGACGGGCCGCTCCGAGAACTCCCTGATCGTACGGCGGGCGAACACCACGTCGCGGGACCCGTAGCGGAACAGGTCCTCGTCGGCCGGCCGCACCAGCGGCCTGACGCCCGGCCCGTCGTCGTCGGTCACCAGATGGGGCAGCCCGCGCACGACCGCCACCGGAACCCCGTCGAGCTTGCCCTTGACCAGCTCGGCCGCGCTCGCGATCTCGTCGGCCAGCGCCGTCACGGTGGCGTTGAGCTGGTTGCCGTAGGAGTCGGAGGTGCCGCGGAAGTCGTCGAGGGGCCGCACGCCGGCCGCGCCGATGGCCACGTCGGTGAGGCCGTGCCGCCACGGGCGGCCGAACGTGTCGGACACGATCACCCCGACCCGGCGGCCCAGGCCCGCCCTGATGCGCCTGGCGGAGGCGTCGGAGTCTTCGGGGAGGAGCAGCACGGTGCCGGGCTCGGTGTTGGAGGCGTCGACCCCGGCGGCGGCCATCACGAAGCCGTGCCGGGTTTGGGAGATGACGGTGTCGCCGCGCCTGGCGACCACGCGCTCGGTCTCCTCCTTGATCGCCTTCGTGCGGTCGGGCGCCTGTCGCACCCGGCCCTCGGCCTTGCTCACGATCTTGGACGTGACCACCACGATGTCGCCGTCGCGCAGGTCGGCGCCGGCCAGCAGCGCCGCCAGGTCGTCGCCGGGCCGCACCTCGCCGAGGCCGGTCACGGCGATCACTTCGATCCGCTCGGGGGTGACGGTCATCGTGCGAGCTCCTGGGCCAGGTCGAGGGCGGTGCGGGCGATGCCGGCCGCGGCGTCGGCGTCGTGCATGAGGATCGGACGGGCGACCACCCGGACGCCGTCGAGCGCGGCCCCGGCGTCCTCCTCGGCCACCAGCCAGCCGTCGATCAGCTCCGAGCCGTAGAGCTCCAGCACGGCCTGCGCGGTCGTCTCCACCCCGATCGCGGTCAGGCAGGCGTCGGCCATGCCCCTGACCGGCGCGCCACCGATGATCGGCGAGACGCCCACCACGGTCTTGGGCAGCAGGGCGTCGCGGATGCCGGGGACCTGAAGGATCGTGCCGATGCTCACCACCGGGTTGGACGGCGGCAGGATCACCACGTCGGCCTGCTCGATGGCCTCCAGCACGCCCGGGGCCGGCTTGGCGGTGTCGACCCCCACCAGCGCGAACGACTGGGCGGGGACGGAGGCGCGCAGGCGCACCCACCACTCCTGGAAGTGGATCGCGCGCTTGCCGCGCTCGTCCTCGATCACGACGTGGGTCTCGCAGCGGTCGTCGGTCATCGGCAGCAGCCGCACGCCCGGCTGCCAGCGCGTGCAGAGCGCCTGCGTGATCTGGGAGAGCGGGTAGCCGGCCTCCAGCATCTGCGAGCGGACGATGTGGGTGGCGAAGTCGCGGTCGCCGAGCCCGAACCACTGCGGCTCCACGCCGTAGGCCGCCAGCTCCTCCTTGACGACGTGGGACTCCTTGGCCCGGCCCCAGCCCTGCTCCTCGTCGATGCCGTTGCCCAGGGTGTACATCACGGTGTCGAGGTCGGGGCAGACCCGCAGGCCGAAGAGGGTGATGTCGTCACCCGTGTTGCCGATGACGGTGATCGAGGCGTCCGGCGCGGTGGCGCGCAGGCCGCGGAGGAAACGGGCGCCGCCGATGCCGCCGGCGAGTGACACGATGTGCATGCGGCCCAGTCTTTCACCGGGCTCTGACAAGCCCGTCTCGGGACTGGTTTTCCCCTATTTGTCGGTGGTGTACGTCCAGGTATTGGGCGTTTTGATATGGAAGAGGTTCCTGGGACTCCCGCGGGGTGAGTCGGTGATGTGGCAAACTCCCTTCGGGCTAAAGGGTCCGATGGGGGTACTTGTGAGCAAACTTGACGTCGCCCGGCTTAAGGAGCCGGGCGCATGGATCATGCTCGTCGCCGGATTGATGAACGTGGTGCTGGCGATCGGCCACATCCTGATCGGCTCGTCCGGCTCGTCCTTCACGGAACGAGCGGCGTCGAACCTCTCGAACGTGACGAGCCCGGTCGTGACGGCGCTGCTGCTCGGCGCCGTGCTGCTGGTCACCAAGATCGGCGAGCCGTCGCCCAAGGCCAAGCCGGTCACGTACGGTGCGGCGGCCGGACTGCTCCTCGCCGCGGTGTTCGGCATGCTGGCGCTGCTGGCGGGCCTGTTCGCCGGCGCCGGGGCCCGAGCCACGATCGAGTACGTGCTCCTCGGCGTGCCCACGCTCGCGCTGACCGCCATCGCGCTGGTCTACCTGCTCCCGCAGGTGCTGCCCGAGCGGCCGGCCGCGCAGGTCTACCACGGCCAGTTCGGCGCCCAGCCCGGGTACTTCGGCCAGCAGCCCCAGGGCGGACCCGGCTACGACCAGTCCCAGCCCGGCTACGGCCAGCCCGGATTCGGCCAGCAGCCCGCCGCGTACGGCCAGCAGCCCCCCTCGGGCCAGCAGCCCGGCTTCGGCGGCCCGCAGGACCAGCAGCAGCCCGCCCCGTTCGGCCAGCAGGACCAGCCCCAGCCCGGCTATGGCCAGGACCAGCCCCAGCCCGGATACTTCGGCCAGCAGGACCAGCAGCAGCCGGCCGCCTACGGCCAGCAGCCCCCGTCGGGGCAGCAGCCCGGTTACGGGCAGCAGCCCATGTCCGGCCAGCCTGGTTACGGCCAGCAGCCGCCGTCGGGCCAGCAGCCCCAGCCGGGCCAGCAGTCCCTGTCCGGTCAGCAGTCCGGCTACGGGCAGCAGCCGCCGTCGGGTCAACAGCCTGGTTACGGGCAGCAGCCGCCCACGGGCCAGCAGCCGGGCTACGGCCAGCAGCCCCCGTCCGGCCAGCAGTCCCCCTCGGGCCAGCAGCCCGGTTACGGGCAGCAGCCGCCGAGCTTCGGCGGCCACCCCGAGCAGCCCGAGCCCCAGGCCGCCTACGGCCAGCCGGACCCGCAGGCGGCCTACGCCCCGCCGCCGCAGCCGGACGCGTACCCGCAGATCAGGGGCGCGCTGCCGGCCGCCCCCTCGGACCAGCGCCCGCCGGAGCAGCCGGAGCCCTACACCCCCCAGAGCTTCGGCCAGCCCTACACCCCCGCGGAGACGGCCCCCTCGGTCCCGCCGGTCCAGGAGTACACCACCCCGCCGGCCGGCGAGTACACGCCGCTCGTCGGCGAGTACACCCCGGCCCCGTACGTCCCCGCGGACAGCCAGCCGAACGTCTACGGCCAGCCCAGCGCCAACCCGTACGCGCCCCCGGCCGCGAACGACCAGCCCAACCCGTACGCACCGCCCGCCGAGCCCCAGAGCGGCAGCCCGTACGCGCCCCCGGTGGAGCAGCAGCCGTACCCGGCGGGCGACACCGCCCCGAGCGTGCCGTACCCGCCGGCCGAGCAGCAGCCGTACTTCGGGCAGAGCGCGTTCGACCAGCAGCAGGGCGGCCAGCCGTTCACCGGCTACTCGGGTCACGAGTACGCCACCCCGAACGCGTACCAGGAGCCGGACCCGCCCGTGGACCCGCGCTCGCAGCAGCTCCTGGACGCCTACCAGCAGGCGGAGACGTACCAGTCGAACGTCGGGACGCAGCCGGAGCTCCGGGTGCCCGACTACTCCAGCCAGGCGGGCCGGTCGTACGACGACCCGTTCGGCCACCCCCAGCACCCCCAGCAGCCCGGCGGCGGGTACGAGCCCCAGCAGGGCCAGTACCGGCCCACCCACTCGGCCCCGTCGATCCCGGCGCCGCAGCCGGGGTGGGCGGAGGGCCAGGGCGAGTCGACCATGCGGATCGATCCCGCATCGGTCGGAGGATCGTTCGGTGGAGGAGACGCTCTCGGCGGCGACCAGCGCCGTCCCGGAGACGACCCGATCGACCCAACAGCCATATACACCCCCAACGAGCCACGCAGGTAACGGACCGGCAATGAACGGCTAGAGAGAAGGTGGGCCACGGGCGGGCGTCTATCCCGCCCTGGTACGGTTCCGACCGCTGACAGGGTTGAACAAGCCAGGCCGACGCCATGTCTCGTGGGGCGTCCGGCTGGTGCGAACATCACATGCCAAGCACACCGGGGCGAGATCTGGTCTTTCCCCGGATACCCGCATGCCGCTTGACGCCACGTACGGCACGCGCGTGTAATTACAACCATGTTGTTACGCCTTCCAGTGGGTGGGTAATAAGGAAGGCGTCCATGGGGGGCTCCATTGCGGGCGGGCGGCAGGGAGGTGTGCAGTGACCGATCCGGTCATCGCACAGGATCAGCTTGACGCTGAAGAACTCGGCTGGCAGGAGCGCGCGTTGTGCGCGCAGACGGATCCGGAGGCGTTCTTCCCGGAGAAGGGCGGCTCCACCAGGGAGGCCAAGAAGGTCTGCCGATCGTGCGAGGTCCGTGCCGAGTGTCTGGAATATGCACTCGAGCACGATGAGCGCTTCGGCATCTGGGGCGGGTTGTCCGAACGGGAGCGCAGACGGATCAAGCGCCAGGCCGTTTAGAGGTATATGGGGGGAAGGGGTCACGCGGACAGCCGTGTGACCCTTTTCGCATCTCCTGATCGGCTTCCAGCTGTATGGTGGGCCCGCCTGATCATCCCCCCAGGAGTCACCCACCCATGCCACGTCCCTACGTCACCGCGATCGTCGTCTCCCATGACGGCGCGCGCTGGCTGGGGGAGACGCTGCGCGCGCTGATCAACCAGAGCCGCAGGCCGGACCGGGTGGCCGGCGTCGACAACGGCAGCAGGGACGGCTCGGCCGACCTGCTCGCCCAGGCGCTCGGCCCCGGCAACCTGATCTCCCTGCCGCGCTCCACCGGCTTCGGCGAGTCGGTCGCCGAGGCGCTCGCCAAGCTGCCGCCCGCCGGGGGCGACGAGTGGATCTGGCTGCTCCACGACGACTGCGCCCCTGACCGGCGCGCGCTGGAGCACCTGCTCACGGCGGCCGAGCAGGATCCCAAGGCGGCCGTGCTCGGTCCCAAGCTGCGCGACTGGATCGACCGCAGGAGGCTGCTGGAGATCGGCGTGACCGTGGGCCGTACCGGGCGCAGGGACACGGGGCTGGAGCCGCGCGAGTTCGACCAGGGGCAGCACGACGGGGTACGGGACGTGCTGTCGGTGTCCACGGCCGGGATGCTGGTCCGGCGCGACGTGTGGGAGCAGGTCGGCGGCCTCGATCCGTTCTTCCCGCTGTTCCGTGACGACCTGGACCTGTGCTGGCGGGTGCGCAACGCCGGCCACAAGGTGCTGAACGTGACCTCCGCCGTGGCCTGGCACGCCGAGGCGGCGGCCCGCAGGCGGCGGCGCATCACGGTCAGCGGCGACCATCCGCGCCGCCTCGACCGGCGCAACGCGATCTTCGTGGTCATGGCGAACCTGCCGTTCGGCGCGATGGTGTGGGCCCTGCTGCGGAACGTGGTGGGCTCCCTCTTCCGCACGGTGCTGTTCATCGTGAGCAAGCAGCCGGCGAACGCGCTGGACGAACTGGTGGCCATGGGCTCGATCCTGGCGCACCCGTTCCGGCTGCTGCGGGCGCGGCGTGACCGCCGCCATGGCCGCAAGAAGGGATATATCCGCATAAAGCGGTTGATGACCCCTCGCGGCGCCGCCTACCGGCGCGTCACCGACATGGTGCAGAGCTTCCTGGCCGGCGAGGCCCCCGTCGACTCGGCCGGGCGGCACCACCACGCCACGGCGGAGGAGGACCAGGAGGCCGCCGTCCCGCCGCCGGACACCGGCGCGTTCCAGCGCTTCATCGGCCGTCCCGGGGTCATCCTCATGTTCGCGCTGACGGTGGTCTCGCTGGTGGCCGAGCGGTCCCTCCTGGGCGGCGAACGGCTCGGCGGCGGCGCGCTCGTCCCGGTGACGGGCGGCGCGAGCGACCTGTGGGCCTTCTACACCGAGGGGTTCCACGACGTCGGGCTCGGCTCGACCGCCTGGGCGCCGCCGTACGTGGCCGTGCTCGCCGCCCTGTCCACGCTCGCGCTCGGCAAGACGTGGGTGGCCGTCTCGGTGCTGCTGCTGGGCTCGGTGCCGCTGGCCGGCGCCACGGCGTACCTGGCCACGCGGCACATCGTCCCGGCGGTGCCGGTCCGGGCGTGGGCGGCGGGGACGTACGCGCTGCTGCCCGTCGCGACCGGCGCCATCGCGGCGGGGCGGCTGGGCACCGCCGTGGTGTTCGTGCTGGTCCCCGTGTACGCCTCGCTCGTCACCACCCTGCTGTCCGCCGAACCCCGCCGCGCCCGCCGTGCGGCCTGGGGGCTGGGGCTGCTGCTGGCCGTGGGGACGGCGTTCGTCCCCCTGGTGTATCCGCTCTTCGCGGTGCTGGGCGTGCTGGGCGCCGTCGCCTTCGGCGCCCGCCGCGCCGGCCTCGGCGTGATCTTCGGCCGCCGCCCCGGCGCGCGTTTCGGCCTCGGCTCCAGTGGCAGCCCCGCTTCCAGCGGCGAGAGCTCCGGTGTCGGCGCTGGTCCCGGCCCTGGCGCGTATTTCGGCGCCGGCGACGCAGGCCTTGGCGCAGACCCCGGTAGCGCGGCAGGATCCGGCAGCGGTGCGGATCTCGGCTCTGGCGGGGGTTTAGGGGCGGGCAGGGGCGGCTCCCGGCACAGGGGTGGCGGTGCTCGTGCGGGTGGGCGCGCGCTTGGGGGGCATGCGTCGGCTGGGGGCGGGCCGGGCCGGGGCGGTGGCCGGCGCGGCGACGGGGTTCGGGGAGGAGACGGGACGCCGGGCGGACGCGGCGCTCGGCGCGGCGATGGGGCTCGGGGTGGCCTGCGCGGCGCGGCTGGCGGGGGTCGCGGGGGTCAGGAGGGCGTGATCCTGTCCATGGCCATCGCGCTCGCCGTACCACTCGTGCTCCTGGCCCCCTGGCTGGCCGAGCTGGTGACCGACCCCGGCAGGCTCCTCCTGGAGGCCGGGCTGCACGACCCCGCCCTGGTGGACCCGGCCCTCGCCCCGGAATCGCTGCTGGCGCTCAGCCCGGGAGGGCCCGGCCTGCCGCCGTTCTGGGTGAGTGCGGGCCTGGTGGCGGCGGCGCTGGCGGCCCTGCTCATGCGTCGCCAGCGGATGACCGTCGCCATCGGCTGGGGCGTGGCGCTCTACGGGGTGCTGGCGGGCATCCTGGTCAGCCGCATCACCGTCGAGGGGGCACGCGTCTGGCCGGGTGTCCCGCTGGCGTTCGCGGGTGCCGGGCTGGTGGTCCTGGTGGGCCTGACCGCGCACCGGCTGACCGAGCTGCGCGCCGGGGGCGGGCTGCGGCGGCTGGGGGCGACGGCGGTGGTGGCGGTGGCGTTCAGCACGCCGCTGCTGGCCGCCGGTCACTGGATGGCCGGCGGGGTACGCGGGCCGCTCGTCGGCGACGCCCCCGACGTGCTGCCGGCGCTCGCGGCGGCCCGGACCACGCAGGGGGAGCGGACCGTGGTGATCAAGGGTTCCGAGTTCACGGTGCTGCACGGGCGTACGCCGCTGATCGGCGAGGCGGAGCTGCCCGTCGCCTCCGAGGCCCGTACCCGGGTGAGCGGGGCGGTGCAGGGCCTCGTCGGCGGTCGCGGCGGGGACGCGGCCACGCTGGCGCAGCAGGGCATCGCGATGGTGGCCGTGGCGCCGCCGGTCCCGCCCCAGCTGGCCAGGACGCTGGACTCGCAGCCGTCGCTCCAGCGCCTGAGCCTGTCGGAGGCGGGCGGCCTGTGGCGGCTGGCCGAACCGGTCGTCCGCGTACCCGCCCAGCCGGTGAGCGTCCTGCACACCCCGTGGCTGTGGACGCAGGGCGCGTTGGTGCTGCTGGTGGCCCTCCTGGCGGCCCCGGGCAGCAGACAGGCGCCGGAAGGCGCGGAGGCGCCCGCCGTGGCTCTGGCGGGTGCGTGATGAGGGCGTTCGTGGAGAACAGGTTCGGGCTGCTGGCGCTGGTCATCGTGTCGCTGGCCGCCATGTACGGCATCGCGTACGTCACCAGACCCGCCCCCGTCCCACCCCCGCCCGCCGGCCCCAGGAAGGTGCCCGTGGAGTCGGTCACCGCCGTCTGCCCGGGGGCGAAGGGCGAGCGGGTCAACGTGTACCTGCCCGGCACGCTGAACGGCGAGACCATGGAGGACACCAAGCCGTACGTGACCAACGGCCCCGGCGGGCTGGAGGCCGGCTACCTCACCCGCACCACCGGGGGCGCCGGTCGCGGCCTGGCCGGGGTCCGCTGCACGGAGCCCGCTCCCGCGACCTGGCTGGTGGGCCCGGGCCCGGCGAACGCCGACGTACGCCTGCACCTCATGAACGCCGACAAGGCGCCGGCGCTGGCGGACGTACAGGTGTACGCGGCGGAGGGCCCCGTCTCGGGCGACGCGGGCGTCGGCCTGGAGATCGCGCCGGGGGAGCACAAGGAGATCGACCTCAAGACCCTGGCGCCGTCGGCCGACGTGATGGCCGTGAGCGTCACCACGATCTTCGGCCGCGTGGCCGTCGCCGCCAGGACCACGCTGGAGACCGGCGGGGTGGACTGGCTCCCGTCGGCCGCGCCACCGGCCACGCGCGTGGTCGTACCGGGCATCCCCGGAGGCGGCGGCCTGCGCCGGCTCCTGGTGGCGGCCCCGGGCGAGACGGACGCCACGGTGCAGGTCAAGGCGGTGAGCCAGGACGCCGAGTACGCGATGAAGGGCCGGGAGTCCCTGGACGTACCCGCGGGCAGCGTGGTCGCCCTGGACGTCACCACCGGCCTGGCCGGCTCCCCCGCCGCCCTGGTGCTCACCTCCTCCGCCCCCATCGTGGCCGGCGTGGTGATCACCGGCACCGGCGGCCGCTCGGACGTCGCCTTCACCGCCGGAACCCCCTCACTGGCCCTGGGCAGCGCGGTGGCCCGCAACGGCACGGGCTCCCAACTCCTGCTCACAGCCCTCGGAGGTCAGCCGGGCAAGGTCCGGGTGCAGGTGGTGCCGGGCAAGGGGACACCGGAGCAGCCGTTCGACGTGGAGGTGGCGGCGGGGCGGACGAGGAACGTGAAGCTGAAGGCGAAGGGCGACTTCGCGGTGGTGGTCACGCCGGTGTCTGGGGAGGTGTACGGGGGCCGGGTGGTGGAGGAACGGCTGAGGACGGGCGTACTCCTCACGGCCCAGCCGCTGGCCCCGGCCCGGATGTGGACCCTGCTCCCACCGTTGACGGACACCTCCCACGTAGTCCTGCCCTGAAGCCCGGGGTTCCCCTGGCCAACCATGGTCCTCCCACCGAGGCGCGCTTCGCGCGACGGGGACTCGGGCCGCGTCCTGTGGGGGCAAGCCCCCACACCCCCAGGCGGGGACCTGCCGGTCCCCGCACCCCTCGGACGCGACCCTGATTACCGCGCAGAACAACCCCGATCACCGGGAAGAAGACGTCCGGCCCCCCGGCGCCTGGATACGGATCACTACGGTGGCAGTTCCGCCCCGGGCGAGTGGTAGGGAGAAGCACGAGCCGGAAGGGCTACCGTCTGCGATCCTGAAGGCATGTTGCGTCACGGGCGTAGGCGTCAGAAGAACGGGGAGCCGAGCTTCTACTACAAGCCGAGCGGTCGTAGATGGTGGTGGCAGAAGCCCGAACCCTTCGAGGGCCTTGAAGACGACCCGTCTTCGGAGGTCGAGGAGCAGTTGTGGCGGGTCGCGTGGTGGGGGGACGGGTGGGGTGTGTGGCCGGGGGACGCCGACCCGACCACGACGCCACCCTCCTACGCCACCAGGAACATCACCCGAGCGAACTCGGACGCCGCTGGGGGCTGGGCGCTCGGAGTCGTGCCACCACATCCGCGGAACCACATCAAGTGCTCACATGGCGGGGATCCGATGGCCCCGTTCATGTGACCGGCTCCGGCTGGTTGCAGTCCAAGGACGCGCTGCGCGTCTCCTCTGTCACCTTGAAGGCCTCTCCGTTGACGAAGGTGCCGGTGATGGACGCCCTCGCGCGGTAGCGACCTGGTCGGCAGGGGCGGCTCAGCAGCGTGTATGACTGCTTGAGGCCTGGCAGGTTCTCGTAGTAGTCGTAGTCGATCTCATACCAGTCGGAGAAGAGACCGTCCTTGTGGTCGATGGCGATTCTCGCCACGAAGGTAGTGATGACCACCTGATCGCAGCGGACGCGGAGACTGGCGCGAACCCTCGGTTCCGCGGAGCCGAATCGCACGGCCACGAGCGGACCCCAGGAGTTGCGGCATCCGCGCTCGCCTTCAGGGTGGGTGGAGCTACCGCCCGGGGCGGCACATCCAGCGGGAGCGGCGGCCAGGCTGACAACCATCGCGGAGGCAGCGGCCAGCGAGATCCACATATGGACCTTCCTGTGGGGGATGATCGACGCCCACAGGCTAGAGTGTTCGAACGCTGGTTGTGTTTGATATGTTACTTTCCGTAACAAAGTAGACGGGCGGACGGTCCATGCGCTAGCCAGTGCTGCGGCCGGGGAGCGCGAGGGGCCGGCAGGCCTCTCGCTGGGGGTGTGGGGGCTTGCCCCCACTGGGCGCGGCCCGAGTCCCCATCGCGCGTAGCGCGCCTCGGTGGGAGGACCATGCAGGTGGCCCGGGAACCCCGGTGCGCCTGCCTGGATCCTCGCGAGTCAGCGGCGGTCGTCGTAGCCCGGGTCGACTGTTTCCGGGGTCAGGCCCAGCAGGGTGGCGACCTGTTCCACCACCGTGTCGTGGACCATCGCGCCCAGCGTGTCCCTGTCCCGGGCTCTGGCCTCCAGCGGTCGCCGGTAGACCACCACGGCCGCCGGTGACTTTCCGGTTGCGGCGTCCGCGCGGCCGAACGGGATCGGGTCCGAGTCGAGGCCCGGGCCGTCCCCCAGCTCGCTCAGCGGGGGTACCTCCTCCACCGCGAACTCCACCGCCGACAGCTGTCTCTCCCAGCGCGGCCTGAGCCGGTCGACCGCGTCGAGCACGAGGTCGTCGAAGCGTTCGCTGCGGGATTTGGCCATGGGGACGTGGGAGGGGGCGAGCGGGCCGCGGAGGCCGCGACCGTGGCGATCGCGCCGTCTGGGACCGCGCTTGTGAGTCACGTGAGCAAGTGTACGGGCCCGTCCCTTCGATCTTCTGGAGCGGCGGTGGCTCGACGTGTGGAGCGGCGGCCCCGTGGTGCCGGGAGGCAGGGGTGGTGCCGGGAGGCCGGGGGGTGGTGTCGGGGGGTGAAGGGGCGGTGTCGGGAAGTGAGGGGAGGTTTCGGGAAAGGGTGGGGCCGTAACGAGGCGGCCCAAGGGTGGTGGCCGGGGAGAGGAGGTCGTGTGTGGGAAAGGGAGGCGGGAGGATGATTGGGCAGGTGGGGAGGTGGGGAAGCCGGGGAGGGAAGTGTGAGAGGAGGGGTGGAGGCTTTGGGGCATGTGGGTGGAAAGGCTGCGACAGGTGTCCGAATTGTGGCGACACGCTCGTTAAGAGCGCTCAGGTAGTGGCGCCTCGCACTCTTACCAGATACGGTCCCTCCGTGAGCCCCGTCCGCCGCTGTTCCCGCACCGCCTGCAGCCAGCCTGCCGTCTTCACGCTCACGTACGTATACGCCGACTCGACCGCTGTTCTCGGCCCCCTGGCGACGTACGCGGAGCCACACTGTTATGACCTGTGCGCCGAACATGCCGAGCGGCTGACCGCTCCCCGCGGCTGGGAGGTGGTGCGCCTGCCGACGGACGGCGGCTCCCCCAGCTCCGACGATCTCGAAGCGCTGGCCAACGCGGTCCGGGAGGCCGCGCGCCCCACGTCGTCCGGTGGCGGTGAGCCGGTCGGGCAGGGTGTCGAGGTCGGCCGTCGCGGGCATCTGCGCGTTCTGAGATCGGCCCAGCAACAGCGCGACCGGTAGGCTCGTTCTGACGGAGGAGACGACCTAGGGGCGGAGCTGGAGAGTGGGCGACCTCGCCAAGATCTTCAAAGCGTATGACGTTCGCGGGGTTGTGCCCGACGAGCTTGACGAGCCGACCGCCGAGGCCGTGGGTGCGGCGTTCGTCGAGGTGACCGGGGCCCAGTCGGTGGTGGTCGCGCATGACATGCGCGAGTCGTCGCCGCCGCTGGCCGAGGCGTTCATCCGCGGGGCGCGTTCGCGTCGCGCCGACGTCGTGCACGCCGGGCTGGGCTCGACCGACCTGCTCTACTACGCCAGCGGCAGCCTGGGGCTGCCCGGTGTGATGTTCACCGCCAGCCACAACCCCGCCCGATACAACGGCATGAAGATGTGCCGGTCCGGCGCGGTGCCGATCGGCGGCGACACGGGGCTGACGGAGATCCGTGACCGGGCGGTCGAGCTGGTCGGGGTGACCGCCACCCCCAGCGGGTCGCTGATCGAGAAGGACCTGCTGAGTGGTTACGCGCACTACCTGCGCACGCTGGTCGACCTGCGGGAGATCAGGCCGCTGAAGGTGGTCGTCGACGCGGGCAACGGGATGGGCGGCTACACGGTCCCGGCGGTGTTCGAGGGCCTGCCGATCGATCTGGTGCCCCTCTACTTCGAGCTGGACGGGAATTTCCCCAACCACGACGCCAACCCGCTGGAGCCGCAGAACCTGGTGGATCTGCAGCGCGCGGTCGTCGAGAGCGGCGCTGACCTGGGGCTGGCGTTCGACGGGGACGCCGACCGGTGCTGGGTGATCGACGAGCGGGGCGAGTCGGTCTCGCCGTCGGTGGTCACGGCGCTGGTCGCGGTGCGCGAGCTGGCCAAATACCCTGGCGCGACGATCATTCACAATCTGATCACGTCGCTCGGCGTGCCGGAGATCGTGCGGGAGCACGGCGGCGAGCCGGTGCGGACACGGGTCGGGCACTCGTTCATCAAGGCCGAAATGGCCAGGACGGGCGCCGTCTTCGGCGGCGAGCACTCGGCCCACTACTACTTCAGGGACTTCTGGTTCGCCGACTCCGGGATGCTGGCGGCGATGCACGTGCTGGCCGCGCTGGGTGAGCAGGAGCGGGCGCTGTCGGAGGTGGTGGCCGTCTACTCGCGCTACCACGCCTCCGGAGAGGTCAACAGCGCCGTGTCCGACCAGGCGGAGGCACTGCGGCGGGTGCGGGAGGCGTTCGCGGGGCGCGGGGAGTTCGACGAGCTCGACGGGCTGACCGTGAGCGGGCCCGACTGGTGGTTCAACCTGCGGGCCTCCAACACCGAGCCGCTGCTCAGGCTGAACGCCGAGGCGGCCGACGAGAGCAAGATGACGGCGATCAGGGACGAGGTCCTCGCCATTGTGGGAAAGGTGTCAGAGTGAAGATCGACGACTGGCTGCTGGAGATCCTGGCCTGCCCGGCGTGCAAGGCCCCCCTGCGGGCGGAGGACGAGGCAGAAGAGCTGGTCTGCACCGGATGCGGCCTGATCTACCCGGTCAGGGATGACATTCCCGTCCTGCTCGTCGACGAGGCCAGGAAGCCGTGACCTGGGAGCCGGAGCGGCTCGACGACCAGCGTCACCTCAGCGAGGGCGACCCCGGAGGCATGCTCCCGGCGGTCGCCGCCTCCGCGGCCCACGTACGCACCGGCTACCGCAACGCCGTCGAGGCCCGCGTCGATCGCCTGGCCGGCCAGGGGCGCCCGCGCGCCATCGTGGTCGCGGGCATGGGCGGCTCGGGCATCGCCGGCGACATCCTGGCGGCCGTCGTGGGCAACGGCGCGCCGCTGCCGATCGTGACCCTGCGCTCCTACCAGCTCCCCGGCTGGGTGGGGGCCACCGACCTGGTCATCGCCGTCTCCGGCTCGGGCGACACCGAGGAGACGTTGGCCGTCGCCACCCAAGCCGTGCGGCGCGGCTGCACGCTGCTCGCCGTCGGCGCCCCCGACTCCCCGCTGGAGGCCATCGCCACCCAGGCGTCGGCCGTCTACGTGCCGGTGCCCGTCAGCGGCCAGTCCAGGGCGAACCTGTGGCTGCTGGCCGTCCCCCTCGTCGTGGCGGCCGCCGCGCTGCGGCTGGTGCAGGCGGACGCGGATCTGTTCGAGCGGGTGGCCAGGTCGCTGGAGGACATGGCGCACCGGTGCCGGCCGTCCAGCGAGTCGTTCGTCAATCCGGGCAAGTCGCTCGCGATGCACCTGGCCGAGGGCGTGCCGATCATCTGGGGCTCGTCGCCGGCCGCGGCCGTGGCGGCGTACCGGCTGGCCTGCCAGCTCGGCGCGAACGCGAAATATCCCGCCATCCACGGTGAGCTGCCCGAGGTGGGCCACCATCAGGTGGCCCTCTTCGACGGGCCGATGGCTGAGCGCGACATCTTCGCCGACACCGCCGGGCGGACGATCCGGCTCGTCGTCCTGCGCGACGTCGAGGAGCACCCCCAGGTGACGCGGCGGCGCGAGGCGTCGCTGCGGGCGGCGCGCGAGCGCGACGTGCCGGTCACCGAGCTGACGGCCGAGGGAGTGCATCCGCTGGAGCGGATGGCCGCCCTCATCGGGCTCGGCGACTACGCCAGCACCTACCTTGCCCTGGGGTATGCCATCGATCCGACCCCAGTGTCAGCGATCACTGAGGTAAAGGCCAGAATTTCGCAATAGGATCCCCTTTCAGGCCTTAGTACGTGATCTTTATGAGTGGAGAAGACCGGTGAGCGCGAGCGGCGGAACGAAAGCAATCATCGCGGCATTGACCGCGAACCTGGCGATCGCTGTAGCCAAGTTCGTGGCCGCCGTTTTCACCGGGTCGTCCTCGATGCTGGCAGAGGGAATTCACTCGGTCGCCGACTCGGGCAACCAGGTGTTGCTGCTGGTCGGCGGTAAGAGGGCGGCCAGGGCCAGCACGAAGGAGCATCCGTTCGGCTACGGCCGTGAGCGCTACTTCTACGCCTTCGTCGTGGCCGTGGTGCTGTTCACGATCGGCGCGGCGTTCTCGATTTACGAGGGCGTGCACAAGATCTCCGACCCGCACGGGGTGGAGGCGCCGATCTGGGCGTTCGGCGTGCTGATCTTCGCGATCATCGCCGAGTCGTTCTCGTTCCGCACGGCGATCAAGGAATCGAACGCCGTACGCGGCAAGCAGTCCTGGGTCTCCTTCATCCGCCGGTCCAAGTCGCCCGAGCTGCCCGTCATCGTCCTGGAGGACCTGGGCGCGCTGCTCGGCCTGATCTTCGCGCTGTTCGGCGTGACGATGGCGGTCGTCACCGGCGACGGGGTCTGGGACGGCATCGGCACCCTGATGATCGGTGTGCTGCTGGCCGTGATCGCGATCGTGCTGGCCATCGAGACCAAGTCGCTGCTCGTCGGCGAGGGCGCCTCGCCGGAGATGGAGGTGCAGATCCGGGCCGCCCTTGAGCAGGCGCCGGAGGTGACCCGCGTCATCCACATGCGCACGCTGCACCTGGGGCCGGAGGAGCTGCTGGTGGCCGCGAAGATCGCGGTGGAGCACAACGAGACGGCGGCCGAGGTCGCCCGCGGGATCGACGAGGCGGAGCGGCGCATCCGGGCGGCGGTGCCGATCGCCCGGGTGATCTACCTGGAGCCCGACCTCGACCGCCTCCGCAGCGCCTCCACCTCCGCCCCCGCCTCCGGCTGACCCGCACCCGCCGGTCCGGCGGGTGACGGGGTGGCAGCAGAAGGCCCGGAACGGTCTCCGGGTCTGAGGGGGCGCACCGCCTCTGGGGTCACCGGGGGCGGAGGAGGCGCAGGGCCTTCTCCTTCTCGAAGTCGAGGGCCCGGCGGGGCACCTGGATGCGCCCGATCCGTACCCCCAGGTCGCGTACGGCCGCCGCCACCGACGGCTCGCTCAGCACCCGCAGCGCGAACGCCAGCTCCGCCGGCGACACGTCGAACCGCTTCTCCAGCTCCACCCCCTGAGCCACGGCGGCCAGCTCCTCGGGCCCGAACCGCCGGTGCGCCCCCTGCTCGCGCACCGGCGGGAGCAGGCCGAGCGCCTCCCGGTACCGGAGCATTCGCGGGGACATGCCGAGCCGCTTGGCGGCTTCCGTGATGCGCATTCTTACATTCTTACGTCAGTTTCACCGCTCCCGGCGTGCGCCCGCGTACGGACGGCGCCTAAACTCGTCGGCGACAACCATCAGTGACGCGAGGGGAAACCCGATGGACTTCAAGGTCGCAGACCTTTCACTTGCCGACTTCGGCCGCAAGGAGATCCGGCTCGCCGAGCACGAGATGCCCGGCCTCATGGCGGTCCGCAAGGAATACGCGGCCTCCCAGCCCCTCCGCGGCGCGAAGATCATGGGCTCCCTGCACATGACGATCCAGACGGCCGTCCTCATCGAGACGCTGGTGGCGCTCGGTGCCGAGGTCCGCTGGGTCAGCTGCAACATCTTCTCCACGCAGGACCACGCCGCCGCCGCCGTGGTCGTCGGCCCGAACGGCACCGTGGACGACCCGCAGGGCGTGCCGGTGTTCGCCTGGAAGGGCGAGACGCTGGAGGAATACTGGTGGTGCACCGAGCAGGCCCTCACCTGGCCCGGCGGTGACGCCCCCAACATGATCCTCGACGACGGCGGCGACGCCACGCTCCTCGTGCACAAGGGCGCCGAGTACGAGAAGGCCGGCGCGGTGCCCGCGGCCACCGCCGAGGACCCGGAGGAGTGGCACGTCATCATCGACCTGCTCACCCGCACGGTCGGCGCCGACAAGAGGTGGACCCGGATCGCCGAGAGCATCAAGGGCGTCACCGAGGAGACCACGACCGGCGTGCACCGTCTCTACGAGATGCACAAGAACGGCCAGCTCCTCTTCCCGGCGATCAACGTCAACGACTCGGTCACCAAGTCGAAGTTCGACAACAAGTACGGCTGCCGCCACTCCGTCATCGACGGCCTCAACCGCGCCACCGACGTGCTGATCGGCGGCAAGGTGGCCGTGGTCTGCGGCTACGGCGACGTCGGCAAGGGCTGCGCCGACGCGCTGCGCGGCCAGGGCGCCCGCGTGATCGTCACCGAGATCGACCCGATCTGCGCGCTGCAGGCGGCCATGGACGGCTTCCAGGTCACCACGCTGGACGAGGTCGTCGGCATCGCCGACATCTTCGTCACCTGCACCGGCAACTTCAACATCATCACCGCCGACCACATGGCGCGGATGAAGCACCAGGCGATCGTCTCCAACATCGGCCACTTCGACAACGAGATCGACATGGCCGGGCTGGCCCGCACCGAGGGCATCGTCAGGAACAACATCAAGCCGCAGGTCGACGAGTGGGTGTTCGCCGACGGGCACTCGATCATCGTCCTGGCCGAGGGCCGCCTGATGAACCTGGGCTGCGCGACCGGCCACCCCAGCTTCGTCATGTCCAACTCGTTCACCAACCAGGTGATCGCCCAGATCGAGCTGTTCACCAAGACCTCCGAATACCAGATCGGGGTCTACACGCTGCCCAAGCACCTGGACGAGAAGGTCGCCCGCCTGCACCTCGACGCCCTGGGCGTCAAGCTCACCGAGCTGACGAAGGAGCAGGCCTCCTACATCGGCGTGCACGTCGAGGGCCCCTACAAGTCCGACCACTACCGCTACTAGATCAGAAGCAGCTCTGAGAGGTGGTTGCAACCGCCTCTCAGAGCTTTCTGTTATCGGTGCGCTCTTCCAGAGCGCACAACCATCCTTTACGGCAGGCCAAGTTGCCCGCACGCGCCGTAGCCCCTCCCGTCCGTCATGGCCGGTCGTGAAGGCTCACGGGCGGGGCGCCGTGACGAAGCGGGGTTCTTGGCCGCGTTCTTCGGTTGAAGGCGACCATGGATCTCAGTGAAAGCGGTGAGCGGCAGATCTCCTGGGCCGCTCGTTCGATGCCGGTCCTGACCGCGATCGGTGAGCGGTTCGCGCTCGAACGGCCGCTGGACGGGTTGAAGATCGCGGCCTGCCTGCACGTCACCGCCGAGACGGCCGTGCTCATGGGCGCCTTGAAGGCCGGGGGCGCCGAGATCGCGCTGGCCGCCTCCAACCCGCTGTCCACGCAGGACGACGTGGCCGAGGCGCTGCGGGCGTACGGGATCGGGGTGCACGCCCGGGCCGGCGTCGACCGGGCCGCCTACTACCGGCACATCCACCAGGCGCTCGACCTCGGGCCCGACCTCGTGCTCGACGACGGCTGCGATCTCGTGAACATCCTGCACACCGAGCGGACCGACCTGCTGGAGCGGGTGAGCGGCGGGTGCGAGGAGACCACGACCGGCATCATCAGGCTGCGGCAGATGGCGGCCGAGGACGCGCTGCGGTTCCCGGTCGTGGCCGTGAACGACACCCGGACCAAGCGCATGTTCGACAACCGGTACGGCACCGGCCAGTCCACCCTGGACGGCATCATGCGGGCCACCAACACCATGCTGGCCGGGCGGACCGTGGTCGTGGCCGGGTTCGGGTTCTGCGGGCGCGGCGTGGCCGAGCGGGCCAAGGGGTTCGGCGCCCGGGTGATCGTGACCGAGATCGACGCGGTGAAGGCGCTGGACGCGACCCTGCAGGGCTACGAGGTGCGGCCGATGGCGCAGGCCGCGCTGCTCGGCGACCTGTTCATCACCGTGACCGGCAACCGCGACGTGATCAGGGCCGAGCACCTGGCGGTGATGCGGGACGGCGCGATCCTGGCCAACGCGGGGCACTTCGACGTGGAGATCGACGTGCGGGCGCTGGACGAGCTGTCCCACGAGGTGCACCGGGGCGTGCGGCCCAACACCGACGAGTACGTCATGCCCGACGGCCGGCGGCTCCTGCTGCTCGCCGAGGGCCGCCTGGTCAACCTCACGGCCGCCGAGGGGCACCCCGCGGCCGTCATGGACATGTCGTTCTCCGCCCAGGCCCTCGCCGTGGCCTGGCTCGCCGGGGAGCGCGCGAACCTCGCGCCTGGCGTCTACGACGTGCCGGAGGAGATCGACCACGAGGTGGCCAGGCTCAAGCTGGCGGCGACCGGCATCGGCATCGACGTGCTCAGTGCCGAGCAGGAGGACTACCTGCACTCCTGGCGAGTGGGGTCCTGAACAGGACGATGGCGGCCGGCTCGCTGGGGGCCTGAGCCGGCCGAAGGCGCTCGGCTCCTAGAGTGCTGCCTGCATTTCCTGCATGCGCCGGATCTCGGCCGACTGCGTCACGTTGACGTCGGTGGCCAGCTCCTCGATCTTGATGTGTGAGCCGCCGGCCAGCACCTGCTCGGACATCTTGAGTGCGCCCAGGTGGTGATTGATCATGAGCTGCAGGAACATCCGGTCGAAGTCCTTGCCCTTGGCCGCCTTCAGCGCCTCCATCTGCTCCGGCGTGGCCATCCCCGGCATGCCCTCGTGCGCGGCATGGTGGTCGGGCACCTTCTGCTCCTGCTCCCGCAGCCACGTCGACATGTACTGGATCTCGGGGCCCTGAGCGGCCTGGATCCGGTCAGCCAGGCTCTTGAGCTTGGCCGAGTCGGCCCGGTTCGGGGCGAGCAGCGCCATGTCCATGGCCTGCCGGTGGTGCACGACCATGTCCTGGACGTATTTGATGTCGGCCGCGTTGGCGGCGTCCGCGGGCACGGCGGTGGCGGCCTCGGACGGTGACAGCGTCTTGGCCTGCTCACCCGGCCGCCCGGGTGCGATCACGGGCGCCGTCGAGTCGGCCCGCGGGGCCTGTGGCGTCGTGCTGGAGCTGCAGCCGGCGAGGGCGACGACAAGGCCCACGATGACGATGAGCGCAGCGCGCACTCAGCCTCCTGACTGACTCGGTACAGAATGCGCACTCTAGGTCATGTGGGCCCTGAATGAAAGAGGCCGAACCGGAACAAAAATTGACATGTTGGACGCTGGCCTGCGGGGTTGGTGAAAGGCGAGGATTACGTAGATTTATGCCCCCTTTATCGGAGGTTCCCGAGTGTTCACCCCCCGCAGAGCTCTAGTCCTGGTCGCGGCCCTGGTCGCATTAGCCGGTACTACCGTGCCGGCCCAGGCTGCGGACATCCCGGCTCCCGGCGAGATCGTCATGAGCCCCAACATCAAGCACGTCACCAACGTGCCCAAGCCCGAGGCCCTGGCCGACATCCACACGGACATGGCCTTCCAGGGTGACTACGCGTACGTCGGCAACTACTACGGCTTCTCCATCTACGACATCAAGAACCCGAAGCGCACGTCGCTGGTCAGCTCCGTGGTCTGCCCCGGCGGCCAGATGGATGTGTCGGTCTACGGCAACCTGCTGTTCGGGTCCGTCGACTCCTCCCGCAACAACGACTCGTGCAGCAGCACCGGTCAGAGCGCCACGATCAAGGAGTCGTGGGAGGGCGTCCGCATCTTCGATGTCTCGAACAAGGCCAACCCGACCTACATCAAGTCGGTCGAGACGAACTGCGGCTCTCACACGCACACGCTCGTCCCGGACCGCAGGCGGGAGAACGTCTACATCTACGTCTCCTCCTACAGCCCGAGTGACACGTTCCCGGACTGCAAGACCCCGCACGACCTGATCTCGATCATCAAGGTGCCGCTGCGGGACCCGGGCGCGGCCACGGTCATCGCCACGCCCAACCTGTTCCCCGATGGCGGGTTCCCGGGCGTGCCGGGGTCGTACCCGAACGGCAAGTCGGCCACGACCGGCTGCCACGACATCACTGCCTACCCGGAGAAGGGCATCGCCGCGGGCGCCTGCATGGGTGAGGGCATCCTGCTCGACATCCGCAACCCCGAGCAGCCCAAGGTCACCGCGACCGTGCGCGACGAGGTGAACTTCGCCTTCTGGCACTCGGCCACGTTCAACAACGAAGGCACGAAGGTCATCTTCACCGACGAGCTCGGTGGCGGCACCAGGGCGACCTGCAACGAGGCCATCGGGCCGGACAAGGGCGCCAACGCGTACTACGACATCGTCAACGGGCAGCTCGCGTTCAAGAGCTACTTCAAGATCTCGCGGCACCAGGCCGACACGGAGAACTGCGTGGCCCACAACGGCTCGCTGATCCCGGTCAAGGGCCGCGACATCATGGTGCAGGCGTGGTACCAGGGCGGGATCTCGGTGGTCGACTTCACCGACTCCGCGAACCCGCAGGAGATCGCGTTCTTCGAGCGCGGCCCCGACAACACCGCTCCGGCGCTCAGCGGCGGTTTCTGGTCCGCCTACTACTACAACGGCTACATCTACGGCTCCGACTTCAACCTGGGCCTCGATGTGCTGAAGATCAACGACTGGCGTACGAACAAGGCCAACGGCGTCAAGATGCGCTCGCTCAACGCGCAGACGCAGGCGTCGTATCCCGAACACGGGCCCGGCCACTGATCCAGCAGGTGGCGGGGCCGTTCGGGCCCCGCCGTCCTGCTTCCCGTGTGTTCCCACAGGACAAACGTGATCAAGGAGGCTCTCGAGTGTCCCTCTCGCGCCGCTCCCTCGTCGTGGCTGCGGCGGCCACCGTTCTGGCCCTGGCCGGAATGCCCGCGCTGGCCGCCGACATCCCGCCGCCCGACACCGTGGTCACCAGCCCCAACGTGACCCACGTCCTGAACATCCCCAAGCCGGCCCCGATCGCCGCCACCATCAACACCGACATCGCCTTCCAGGGCGACTACGCCTACGTCGGCAACTACGGCGGCTTCTCGATCTACGACATCAGGAATCCCAAGAGGGCCAAGCCGGTCAGCTCGGTCGTCTGCCCCGGCGCCCAGATGGACGTCAGCGTCTACGGCGACCTGCTGTTCGCCGCCGTGGACTCCTCCCGCAGCGACGACTCCTGCAACAGCACGGGTCTGACCGCGGACCACAAGGAGGCATGGGAAGGCGTCCGCATCTTCGACGTCTCCGACAAGGCCAACCCGAAGTACATCAAGTCGGTCGAGACGAACTGCGGCTCCCACACCCTGACCCTGGTGCCGGGCAAGGGCCGCGACCGGTACAAGAACGTCTACGTCTACGTGTCGTCGTATCTGCCGGCCGCGAACTTCCCCGACTGCCAGCCGCCGCACGACAAGATCTCGATCATCAAGGTTCCGCTGCGGAACCCGACCGCCGCCGCGGTCGCCTCCACCCCGGTCGTCTTCCCCGACGGCGGGAACGAGACCCAGCCCGGGCTCCTCGTGCCGACCAGCGGCTGCCACGACATCACCACCTTCGCCGAGAAGGACATCGCGGCCGGCGCGTGCATGGGTGACGGCGTGCTGTTCGACATCTCGGACCGGCTGAACCCGAAGGTCACCGCGAGGACCACGGACCCGAACTTCGCGTTCTGGCACTCGGCCACGTTCACGAACGACGCCAGGAAGGTCGTCTTCACCGACGAGCTCGGCGGCGGCGGGGCGGCCACCTGCAACGAGGCCACCGGGCCGAACCGCGGTGCGGACGCGATCTACGAGATCGTCAACGGGCAGCTCGTGTTCAAGAGCTACTTCAAGATCTCGCGGCACCAGGCCGACAGTGAGAACTGCGTCGCGCACAACGGCTCGCTGATCCCGGTCAAGGGCCGCGACATCATGGTCCAGGCCTGGTACATGGGCGGGCTGTCGATCTGGGACTTCACCGACGCCGCGAACCCGAGGGAGATCGGCTACTTCGAGCGCGGTCCCCGCTCGGCCGGCGGTGGCGGCGGCATCTGGTCCGCCTACTACTACAACGGCTACATCTACGCGGCCGACTTCCACGAGGGCCTCGACGTCATCAAGATCAACGACCCGCTGACCAACGGCGCCTCGCGCGTTCGTACCGACCGGTTGAACGTGCAGACGCAGGAGTCGTACCGAAGCTGGGGTCACCACTGAGGTGACGGCTCGCCTGCCCTCTGACCACGCTCACTGAGGCGGTGCGAACCCGCCCGGAGTCGCCTTCGGCGGCTCCGGCGCGGGTGCACCGGGACCCTGCGGATACGGCCGGGGGGCGGGAGGCGCGTACGAGGACTGCTGAGGCTGAGACGCGGCAGGTCCGTACGGCGCTTGAGGCGCCTGCGGTGCGTACGGCGACGACGGCGGGTACGACGGGACCTGCTGCGGCAGGCTCTGCCCCAGCCGCTGGGCGAACCGCACCTCCTCGCGGCGGCGACGCTCGGCCAGGACGGCGCTCAGGTACGCGTGCGGCGGCACCCCAGCCGGAGCCGCGGGTGAGACGAAGGCCGCCGTCTGGGTCGCGATGCGGACCCCCATCTCGTGCTGGACCTGCGGCGACAGGTCGTGCCACCGCGACAGGTACTGCCGGGCCGCCTGCGCCACCTCGTCGGGAAGCTGGGACAGCTCCAGCGTGGCCGCCCAGCTCGCGAGCTGCGGCGGCATCATGATGACCTGGGCCGAGTCGCGCGGCGCCCGCTCGGAGATGACGATGGTGCCCGCGAATATGTCGCCGAGCCGCTTGCCGCGCTGCGAGACCAGCGACGAGATCAGCGCCGGAGCCCCCGAGAACATCCAGAACTCCACCACCCCGGCCAGCCCCCGGAACAGTGCCTGCCTGAAGCGCTCCGGGCTCCCGTCGTCGCCGACCACCCGGAGCCCGAGCGCCAGCTTGCCGAGGGTGCGTCCCCTGGAGAGGGTTTCGAAGATCACCGGGTAGCCGACGAGCGCCAGCACGACCATCACGATCATGACGGCCCCGAACATGGCCGAGTCCGTGACCGCCGCGAACGCGCCTAAGATCGTGTAGGCCGCGATCAGGACGGTGAGCTGCACGACCATGTCGATGATGATCGCCAAGGCCCGGGAGGGCATCTGCGCCACCCGCACCTCGACGACGACGGCGTCCCCGGTCACAACCTCTGACATATGTGGAGCCTAACGGCTATGTCCCAGTGATTGAGCGGCCAGAATGTTCGGGTGGACATCGATGCGTTCGTCACAGCACACCGCCCCGTGTGGGACCGGCTCGACCACCTGGTCAAGAACCGCTCGTCGCTGACGGGCACCGAGGTGGACGAGCTGGTGGAGCTCTACCAGCGGGTGGCCACGCATCTGTCCATCGTCCGCTCCTCCTCCAAGGACCCGATGCTGGTCGGGCGGCTGTCGGCGATCGTGGCCCGGGCCAGGTCGGCGGTGACGGGGGCGCACACCCCGGCCTGGCGGGAGCTGGTGCGCTTCTTCACCGTGTCGTTCCCCGTGGTGGCCTACCGGGCGCGGTGGTGGTGGCTGGCCAGCTCGGTGGCGTTCCTGGTGGTCGCGTGGATCATGGGCGCGTGGGTGGCGGCCAATCCCGAGGTGCAGGCGTCGATCGCCAGCCCCGAGGTGATCAGCCGGCTCGTCAACGAGGAATTCGCCGACTACTACTCCGAACACCCGGCCGCCTCCTTCGCCAGCCAGGTGTGGATCAACAACGCGTGGGTCTCGGCACAGATGATCATGTACGCGGTGCTGCTGGGGCTGCCGATCCCGTACGCGCTCTACGCCAACGCCGAGAACGTCGCCGTCTCCGGCGGCCTGATGGCCTCCCGGGACAAGCTGGACATCTTCTTCGGCCTGATCCTGCCGCACGGGCTGCTGGAGCTGACCGCCGTCTTCCTGGCGGCGGCCGTGGGCATGCGCCTGGGCTGGACGGTCATCGACCCGGGGCCGCGGCGGCGGGTGGAGGCGCTGGCCGAGCAGGGGCGCGCGGTCATGAGCGTGGCGCTGGGGCTGGTCGTGGTGCTGTTCGTGTCGGGGCTGATCGAGGCGTTCGTGACCCCGTCGGGGCTGCCCACGTGGGCGCGCGTGAGCATCGGGGTGCTCGCCGAGGTGGCCTTCCTGGCGTACGTGATCGTCTTCGGCCGCCGCGCGCTGCGCCGGAACGAGACCGGCGACATCGAACGCGCCCCCGACGTCGCCCCGACCGCCTGAGGCCCCGCTGAGCCAGAGCTAGAGCCGGCCGGCGGCCTTCAGCGCGAGGTACGCGTCCGCCAGCGCCGGCGCGATGTCCTCCGGGGGCGCGTCCACGACCTCGACCCCGTGCCGCCGCAGGCGAGCCGTGATGCGCCTGCGGCCGAGCTGCGCCTGCTCGGCCGCCGCCGCGTCGTACACCTCCTCGACCGACCCCCGGCGGCCCGCCATGCCCGCCACGCTCGGGTCGGACACCCCGGCCACCAGCACCAGGTGCCGCGCGGACAGCTGCGGCAGCACCGGCATGAGCCCCTCGTCCAGGGCCGCCGAGTTCAGGTCGGTGAGCAGCACGACCAGGCAGCGCCGCTTGGCTCGGGACAGGATGGCGGCCACCATGCCCTGCGAGTCGGCCTCGACCAGCTCCGCCTCGATCGGCGCCATCACGTTGACCAGCGACGACAGCAGCTCGGTCCGCGAGGCTCCGCTCACCCAGGCGCGCACGGCCCGGTCGTAGGCCAGGAAGTCCACCTGGTCACCGGCCCTGGCGGCCAGCGCGGCCAGCAGCAGCGCCGCGTCCATCGACCAGTCCAGCCGCGGCCAGCCCGGCGCGGGCCGGGGATCCGGCTGGACGAGCAGCCCGCCGCCGCCCGACGTGGCCCCCGCCATGGGGATCGGCGCGGCGCCCACCCGTCCTGCCGACGTGCGGCCGGTGTCGAGCACGATCAGCACGCGGCGGTCGCGCTCCGGCCGCCAGGTGCGTACGACGACGTCGTGGCGGCGCGCGGTGGCCCGCCAGTCGATGGAGCGCACGTCGTCGCCCACCACGTACTCGCGCAGCGAGTCGAACTCGGTGCCCTGCCCGCGGACGAGCGCCGGATGCTGGCCGTCGAGCTCGCGGAGCCGGGCCAGCCTGGAGGGCAGGTGCTTGCGGGACAGGAACGGCGGCAGCACGCGTACCGTCCACGGGGCCTGGTGGCTGCCCTGGCGCCCGGCCAGGCCCAGCGGCCCGAGCGAGCGCACGGTGACCGCCACGGAGGACCGGTCGCCGCGCCTGGACGGCGTGAGCGTCACGACCACCTTGCGGCGCTCGCCGGCGGGCACGTCGAGCCGGGCCACCCGCGGGGCGGCGCCCGCGGAGGGCGGCCAGGCGTCCCTCAGCAGGCCGCGTACGCGCCTGCCGCCCGGGTTCTCCACCACCAGCTCCACCGTGGCGCTCTGGCCGAGCCGGATCAGGGTGTCGCCCGAGCGGTGGAACCGCAGGGGCCGCACCGCCCCGGCGAAGGCCAGGTCCACGCAGATCCCGGCGGCCAGCAGCAGGCAGACCCCGGCCAGCGCGGCCCCGGGCCGCGGCGCGAACATCACCACCACGATCCCGACCGCCGCGACGAGTCCGGCCCGTCCCGTCAGCGCCATCAGCGCGGGACCGGGACCGAGGCGAGAATGCCGTCGAGCAGGCCGTCTGCGGTCGCGCCCTCCAGTTCGGCCTCCGGCCTGAGCTGCACCCGGTGCCGCAGCGCGGGCCTGGCCAGCGCCTTGACGTCGTCGGGGGTGACGTAGGGCCGGCCGGACAACCAGGCCCAGGCCCGCGCGGCGGCCAGCAGCGCCGTGGCGCCACGCGGGGAGACGCCCAGCTGCAGCGACGGCGAGCTCCTGGTGGCGCGGGCCACGTCCACGATGTAGCCGAGCACCTCGGGCGCCACGTGCACCTTCGCGGCCTCCTCGCGCCCCGCCGCCAGATCCTCGGCCGAGGCCACGGGCTTGATCTCCGACAGGTCGCGCGGGTCGAAGCCGCGGGCGTGCCGGTCGAGCACCGAGATCTCCTGCTCGCGCGGCGGCAGCGGCACGGTCAGCTTGAGCAGGAACCGGTCGAGCTGGGCCTCGGGCAGCTGGTAGGTGCCCTCGTACTCGACGGGGTTCTGCGTCGCGCACACCACGAACGGGTCGGGCAGCTGCCGGGCCGAGCCCTCCACGCTGACCTGCCGCTCCTCCATCGCCTCCAGCAGCGCCGCCTGCGTCTTCGGCGGCGTACGGTTGATCTCGTCGGCGAGCAGCAGGTTCGTGAACACCGGCCCTTCGCGGAACTCGAACTCCGCCGTCTTCGCGTCATAGATCAGCGAGCCGGTCACGTCGCCCGGCATCAGGTCCGGCGTGAACTGCACCCGCTTGAAGTCCAGGGAAAGCGCGGCGGACAGCGTACGGACCATCAGCGTCTTGGCCACGCCCGGCACGCCTTCGAGCAGCACGTGCCCCTTGCACAGCAGCGCGATGACCAGCCCCGTCACCACCGCGTCCTGGCCGACCACGGCCTTGGACACCTCGGCGCGCAGCGCGGCCAGCGCCTCACGGGCCGAGTCGCCCGAGTTCGTCACGCGGAAAGTCTCGTCAGAGTTCACTCAACTGCCTTTCGACGGAGTCCAAGTATCCGGCCAACCCGACGAGACCGGCGTCGTCCGCGGGCGGCGGGCCGTACAGTGCGGCGCCGACCTGCTGCGGATCCTGTCCCGTACGGGCGGCGATCGCCGCCACGACCTCGTGCTGCCCGGCGCCCGAGCCGAGCCCCAGCCTCGGCGTGAGCCGGTCGATCGTGCCCGCGCGCAGCGAGTCGGCCGCGCGTTCCCTGGCCCGCCTGGCCCGGTAGAGCCGGCCGCGCCCCTCGACCGTCTCGGCGGCCCGGACGATGACGGGCAGCTTCTCCGTCACCACCGGCCCCAGGCGCCGGCCCCGCCAGAGCGCGGTGACGGCCAGGGCGATGAGCGCCATGTAGACGGTCCAGCGGACGTTGTCGGGCATCAGCTCGTACATCGACTTGCCGCGCTCGCCGGGGAGGTCCAGGACGGGCGGGTTGTCGGGGCGGACGAGCCAGGTGACGGGCCTGCCGGTGCCGATCAGGTTGAGCGCGAGGGCCGCGTTGCCGTCCTCGGCCAGGCGCTGGTTGCTCATGAACCCGCCGTCGCCGACCACCGTGGTGACGCCGCCCCCGTACGGGAAGCTGACCAGCGTGTGACCGTCGCCCGCCGGGTAGCAGCCGGTCGCGCCCGACGGGCCGCGGAGCGTGGCACCGCCCATGTACGCGCTGCCGGCGGCGGTCGCGGCGGGAAGCCCGCACTCCGGCTCGCGGGAGCGGGCGCGGGCCTGGCCCGGCTCGGTGCGTACCCCCGGGGCGAGGACGTCCAGGCCGGAGACGTTGCCGACGATCAGCCGGTCGCCCGGGATCCGGGCCAGGCTGTATTCGTCGTGGTAGGTGGTGTCGGTGATCAGCAGCACCCGGTCGCCTGCGGCGGCCTTCTGGGCGGCGGCCTCGGCGGAGTCGACCCGGTCGACGGTGACACCCCGGTCGCGCAGCAGCTCGGCCAGGGCCTTGGAGCCCACCAGGGAGGTGTCGTCGGGGTCGAGGTGGCGGGCCGGACCGCGCTCGGGGCCGAGCAGGACGCCCAGGACGGCGACGAGCACCACGATGGCGCCCAGCAGGACGATCATGCGGCTGGAGCGCCAGGTGGACCGGGCGGTGGGGGAGGTGGAGTACGACTCCCCGGGCGCGGCCGGGCGCGTCACGACGCTCATGCCCCGGCTCCCCGCCCGCCGGTCCACTGCACCGGGCCGCCGGCTCCGACAGGGGCGGTGGCGAGCGGGACCGGGCGGGCCTGGCGCAGGCGCTCGTCGAGGGACGCCATCGCGTCGTACGCCTCCCGCGTCCCCGGCACCCCGCCGTAGGTGACGTCGTCGAACGACCGCGCGGCCGCCCCCAGCTCAGCGGCGAACCCGGGCAGCGAGACCGCCGCCTCGGCCGCCAGCTCGTCGGCCGTCCGCCCCGGCATGCCGTCCACGAGCGCTCGTTCCTCCAGGTCGCGGGCGATGGCCCGGAGCCGCTCCTGGACGGCCTCCGTCCAGCGCCCCTCCGTGGCCAGCCGCTCGGCCGCCTGCCGGTGCTCGGCCGCGGTCATCGCCCGCTCCCCGAACAGCCCGCCCACCGCCTGCGCCCTCCTGCGGGCGGTCCTGCGCAGCTGCCAGGCGACCAGCGCGATCACCCCGAGGATGATCAGCGTGATCAGCACGGCCGCGATGATCCCGCCCGTCGAGCCGCCGCCGATGGCCGCGTCCGCCAGGTCGCCGAGGAACTGCATGACCCGCCGGTAGATCTCGTCGAGCAGGGATTCCTGCTCGTAGCCGGGCTTGAGGAGCTCCTCCGCGGCCTTGCGCGCGGCCTCCCCCCGGTCGATCGGGCTCACGACCTGGCGGAGTTGGACGGGTGCCAGAGCTCGTCGGCCGAGGAGTGCACCCAGCCCTGGCGCTGCTGCTCGATGGCCGCCGTCTGGAGCACGAGGTCGAACGCCTCGCTGCGCATGCGACGGTCGGCGTACAGCAGGCCGGCGACGCCGGCCTCGAACGGGTAGGTGAACATCGCCCCGAGCGTGGCGCCGATCGCGATCAGCACGGCGGAGATGACGGTCGCGGCCACCGAGCTGGAGCCGAACATGCCGAGCAACGTGCCCGCGAACGTGAACGGCACCGTCAGGATGCCAGCGACGAGGCCGACGAGCAGGGACGTGAGCAGCAGGATGCCGAACACGCGCCAGAAGTCGCCGCTCACCAGGTGCCACGAGCGCCGCATGGCGTCGATCGGGCCCCGGCCCTCCAGCACCACGGCCGGCGAGGCGAACGCGAAGCGGGTCCTGAAGAACAGGTAGTAGGCGATGTACGCGATGGCGAACACGATCGACAGCCCGACGATCCAGCCGAGGTCGTCCGCTGAGGCGTTCAGCGTGATCGCCACCATGACCAGCACGAACACGAGCACCGGCACGAGCATGATGACGGCCATCAGCCCCACCACGCCGAACAGCGCCGGGACCCGGCTCCTGACCAGCTGCCAGGCCTCACCGGCGCTGATGTTGCCGCCGAAGACGGCCCGGCCGAGTATGCGGGTCAGCACCCCGGTCAGCAGCGTGACCACGACGAACTGGATCGCGTAGGAGACCAGCGTGCCGCCGTATTGGCCGAGGACGCCGTAGAGGGAGCCGAGCTCGGCCTCGGCGGTGGCCGCGCTGGAAGGGTCGGTGAGCGCGGGGCCCATGGCGTTGAGCAGGAACGCCTGCCCCACCGCCAGCGGCACGGCGGCGAGCAGCGCGGCCACGGCCGACAGCCCGAGCACGGCCTTGGGGTTGGACCGGATCAGCTTGATCGTGCCGTCGAGGATGTCGCCGAGGCCGAGCGGGCGCAGCGGGATGATGCCGGGCCGGAGCGCCGGCGCGTGCGGCATGTAGCCGTATCCGGGTTGCGGCCCGGGGACGTGGGGCGGGTAGGGCGGATAAGGTGTCTGCGGCCCGGGCCCGTAGGGAGCCTGCTGCTGCGGAGGCTGAACGTACGGCGGCGCGGCGGGCGCCTGCTGCTGCGGCGAGCCGGGCGCGGTCCACGGGGAGGCCGGCGGGGCGCTGTAGGGCGGGGGCTGTTCGGCCGACCAGCCTGATGGCGTCTCGGGCGTGGGACCGTGACCGTCTGACATATCCCAATCCTGGCACGCTGGACGGGGCCTTGGTGTCACAGAGAGGATTCGCCGCATCATCTTGCCCACATTCGCGGGCGAATCCGGGCAAGGTTCGCGTCCAGGGATGGCCGAAAGTCGCTCTGTTACCGCAGACTGAGATTGCGGTCGCGGGGGCGGACCTAAAATTCGCCTTATGTAGGGCTCAGGTCACACTCATGGGCCGACCAAGGGTAACCTTCAGCGATCGTGCGGGTATGTCCCACAATGCGTAGAACGAATGAGGGGCCATGAAAGGTCGCGTGCTGGTCGTCGATGACGACGCCGCTCTCGCCGAGATGCTGGGGATCGTGTTGCGGGGGGAAGGCTTCGAGCCGTCATTTGTCTCCGACGGCGACAAGGCCCTCGACGCGTTCCGGGATACACGCCCGGATCTGGTTCTGCTCGACCTGATGCTGCCGGGGGCCGACGGCATCGACGTCGCGCGCAGGATCAGGGCTGAGTCGGGGGTGCCCATCGTCATGCTCACGGCCAAGAGCGACACGATCGACGTCGTGCTCGGGCTCGAGTCGGGCGCCGACGACTACATCGTCAAGCCGTTCAAGCCGAAGGAGCTGGTGGCCAGGGTGCGGGCGCGGCTGCGCCGTACCGACGAGCCGACCCCTGAGATCCTCCAGATCGGCGACATCACCATCGACGTGGCCGGCCACTCGGTCAAGCGCGGCGAGGAGACGATCAACCTCACGCCGCTGGAGTTCGACCTGCTGGTGGCGCTGGCCCGCAAGCCGCGCCAGGTCTTCACCCGCGAGGTCCTGCTCGAGCAGGTGTGGGGCTACCGGCACGCCGCCGACACGCGGCTGGTCAACGTCCACGTGCAGCGGCTCCGGGCCAAGATCGAGAAGGACCCCGAGCACCCCGAGATCGTCGTGACGGTTCGCGGCGTCGGCTACAAAGCCGGCCCCGCCTAACCCTCGCCCTCCCCTGCCATGCCCCCGACGAAGAAGAAGAGATCCCGCCGACGCACGCTCCGCCAGATCCTCGGGGGAGTTCGCCGGCGGGTACGTCGCGCGGCAGGCAGGACGCGCCGCGCGTGGCGGCGCTCGCTGCAGCTCCAGGTGGTCACCAGCACGCTGGTGATCTCGGTCATCGTGGTGGTGGTGCTGGGGACGTTCCTGTTCGGCCAGATCAACAAGTCGGTCGTGGACAGCAGCCAGCGCTCCTCCAGCAGCGAGGCGTTCGCCGACCGGCTGCAGATCGCCGACGCGCTGGCCCCCGAGGCCGACGACCCGGCCAAGGCCGCCGACAGCGGCAAGCAGGGCTCGGGCATCCCGCTCGACGAGGTCATGGACACCATCACCGGCTCGGGCGAGGGCGGCTCGGAGAAGCGCTACGAAGTGCTGATCCTCAACCTGACGACCCCGGGCGAGTCCCGGGCGTCGGGCAGCGTGGCGCCGGCCAACGTGCCGTGGGGGCTCCGGCTGAACCTGCAGCGCAACATCCGCGAGTACAAGTACGACAAGGCCGTCGGGTACACCGAGTCGATCAAGTTCGCCGGTGAGAGCCAGCCCAGGCTGACGTACGTGGTCGGCGGCGTCGTGCACCTGCCCATCAGCGGCGAGGACTACGAGGTCTACCACTTCTTCCCGTTCGACGAGGAAGAGGAGCTGCTGTCCAACGTCAGGCTCGCCATCGTCGTGGTGGGCCTCGGGCTCGTGCTGCTGCTGGCCGCCATCGCGTACCTGGTCGCCCGGCAGGTCGTCACCCCCGTACGCCTGGCGCGCCAGGCCGCCGAGCGGCTGGCCTCCGGCAAGCTGGACGAGCGGCTCAAGGTGCGCGGCGAGGACGACCTGGCCCGCCTGGCGAACTCGTTCAACGAGATGGCCGCCAACCTGGCGCTGAAGATCCATCAGCTGGAGGAGCTCTCCCAGGTCCAGCGGCAGTTCGTCTCCGACGTCTCCCACGAGCTGCGCACGCCGCTGACGACCGTGCGCATGGCCGCCGACCTGCTGTACGACGCCCGCGAGGACTTCGACCCGATGGCCGCCCGCTCGGCGGAGCTCATGCAGGCGCAGCTGGAGCGGTTCGAGTCGATGCTGGCCGACCTGCTGGAGATCAGCCGCTACGACGCGGGCGCGGCCACGCTCGACCTCGACTCCGTGGACATCCGCGACGTGGTGCTGCGCGCGATCGGCGACTCCGAGGCGCTGGCCGAGCGGCACGCCACCCGCTTCGAGCTCAGGCTGCCCAACGAGCCGTGCATGGCCGAGGTCGACAACCGGCGGGTCGAGCGGATCCTGCGCAACCTGCTGTTCAACGCCATCGAGCACGGCGAGGGCCGGGACATCGTGGTCACCGTGGGCGCCGACAGGGACGCGGTGGCCGTCGCCGTACGCGACCACGGGATCGGACTGAAGGGCGGGGAGGACACGATGGTGTTCGACCGGTTCTGGCGGGCCGACCCGTCGCGGGCCAGGACCATCGGCGGCACCGGCCTCGGGCTGGCAATCTCCCGCGAGGACGCCACGCTGCACGGCGGCTGGCTGCAGGCGTGGGGGCAGCCCGGCGAGGGCTCGCAGTTCCGGCTGACGCTGCCCAGGTCGGCCGGGATCGACCTGAAGGGCTCGCCCCTGTCGCTGGTGCCGCCCGAGATCGAGATGCGCCGTACGTGGCGCACCGCCATGACGCCCGTGCTGCTGCCGGCGACGGGAGACGGGGCCGGGCATGACGAGGACTAGGCGGCTCGGCATGGCGGTGGCGATCGTGGCCGCCGTGGTCTGCGCGGGCTCGGGCTGCACCGTGATCCCCGTGAGCGGCCCGTACACCGTGAACGACGCCGGGGGCGGCGACCCCCTCAGCAAGTCGTTCCAGCGCATGATCGCCATCCCGCCCCAGCGCGACTGGGGCACCGAGGAGACCATCAGGGGTCTGCAGGCCGCGATGGCCGCCTATCCGGACGACCCGTCGATCCTGGAGCAGTACCTGACCCCCACGGCCCTGTCCAAGTGGAAGGACTCGGCCTCGGGCCCCGTGACGGTGATCGAGGACGGTTACGAGGTCGTGCCGCCCCCTCCGCGCGACGGCACGGAGACGACGCAGAAGGTCACGCTCAAGGGTCGCTATGCGGCCATCATCAACCAGGACGACTCGTACGCGCCGACGGCCGGCCCGTGGGTGAAGCCGTACGAGCTGGTCAAGGACCCGAAGGGCGGCTACCGCGTCAACGACCTGCCCCCCGGGCTCCTGCTCACCGCCGCCGACGTGGCGCGGGCGTACCGGCCGACGAACCTCTACTACCTCAACCGGGGCCTGCAGGACCGGCTGGTCGCCGATCGCGTACGCCTGCGGCTGAAGACCACCGAGACCTTCGCGCAGACCGTGCTCGAACGCCTGCTCAAGCCGCCGACCGGGGCCCTGCAGGGCGCGGTGACCAGCAGCTTCCCGTCCGGGACCGAGATCGAGTCGATCAGGTCGGGCGAGGAGCGCGTGGTGATCAGCCTGTCCGGCCCGCTCGACCTGAGCGACCTGAGCGCCGAGGCCGCGCTGAGGGCCCAGATCCGGTACAGCCTCAACATGAACGAGATCGCCAAGGGCCGCATCATCGAGGTCCAGGTGGACGGCGAGCAGTACTTCATCGACCGGCCCAACTCCGAGGAGAGCTGGCTCGACGACAGCAGCGACACCGCCTACTTCGTCGGCAAGGGCGCGATCCAGTACCTGGGCAAGGACGGTCCGGGGGGCGCAGTGGCGGGCGCGGCGGGCGAGCCGCGCGAGGGCTATTCCGGCTTCGCCCTCTCCAAGGAGCGCAACGGCCTGGTCGCCGCCAGGACCTCGACCGGCATCTCCGTGGCGGCCCTGACGCAGGAGGGACGCTGGCAGGAGGTCATCCAGGGTACGGACCTCACGCCGCCCACCTGGCACCGCGACGGGTCCCTGTGGACGTACGACCGCAAGAACGCCGCCCTGCTGCGCTACGACCCCGGCAGCGGGCGGACCGGGCAGGTCGGCGTGCCCGAGCAGTTGGACGGGCTGGACGTCACCCGGCTGAGGATCGCCAGGGACGGCGTCCGGGTGGTGGTGACCATCGGGAAGAACACCGTCCAGATCGGCGCGCTGATCGGTGAGGGCACGGGGGTGACGCTGGGGAACCTCCAGTCGCTGACCACGACCGAGGAGGGCGACGAGATCCTCGACGTCGTCTGGGGGGATGACGAGCATGTGCTGGTGCTGGTGGAGAGCAAGGCCGGGCAGATCCTCAGCGAGATCAACGTCGGCGACGGGGAGACCACCGGGGTGCCGCTGAAGGACCGGCTCGTGTCCCTGGCCGCCCTGGGCGACCGGGTGCTGGCGGAGGCGAAGGCGGACAACAGCACCAAGCTCATCGAACTGGGCCAGGACCGGCAGACCTGGACGCCCAAGATCGACTCCGGCGCCGGCGCCCCGCTGTTCCCCCTGGGCTGATCCGTCGAGGTGCCGGCGGAAACCGTCGGTGGCGGGGGGCATGCTGGGCCGCGTGCTGAACGCCGTACTCGATCTGGTCCTTCCGCCCTCCTGCGCGGGGTGCGGCGCCAAGGGGGCGTCGTGCTGCGCGCGCTGCTTCACCGCCCTGACCGGCGCCCCGGCCAGGCGGCTCCCGAGTCCCGCGCCGCCCGGGCTGCCCGACTGCTGGGCGGCGGCCCCCTACGAGGGGGTCGTGCGCAGGACGATCGTGGCCTACAAGGAGCGGGGCGTCGTGTCCCTGGCGGGGGTGCTGGCGGAGGCGGTGACCCGGACGGTGGTGGCGGCCATGGGGCACGCCGCCGAGTGGACGGGCGGGCGGTTCGCCGTGGTGCCGGTGCCCAGCACGCGGCGGAGCGTCCGGGGCCGGGGGCACGATCCCGTGGGCAGGCTCGCGACGCTGGTCGCCGCACGGCTGCGGGGGCTCGGGCTGGGGGCCGTGGTGTGGGCGGGGCTGGGGCAGACCAGGCGGGTGGCGGACCAGGCGGGCCTGAGCTCCGCCGAGAGAGGCTCCAACCTCGCCGGGTCACTTCAGGTGCGACCGGCCGCGAAAGGCCCTCCAGCGGCTCGTGCGCTGCTCGTGGACGACATCGTCACGACCGGCGCGACCCTCGCCGAGGCCGCCAGGGCCCTGCGGGCACACGGGGTCGTGGTGCCGCTGGCGGTGACGGCGGGCGCGACACGCCGAAGATCTTGAAACTCATTACGGTGACGGTGTGTAAAGAAAGATCCAAATCGTGATACTAGCCCGGAGGTCACATGTGTCTTCCCTTGGGGCGGCGGTGGGGCTGCTCAGCGGACGGGAGACCCGCACTCATAAGGGATGCCGATCGGTTAAATAGGGCATCGGAAGGCGCTTACCGACCCCGCGAAAATCACGGAAAGTGATCCTTTGGCCGATGCTCCGGCTGACATTCGTGCTGGATGCGGATAGCGTTCTGACATGGCACCCGTTCGGGTCCGTGGTTGCGCAGGGTCGGGGTTCCCGGCTCTGCTAGCCGATGCCAGCCGCAGGCAAAACGGTCCACGTAAGGCGACTCTTTGTCGACCGATCACGGTGCGGCTTAGGGGTAAGTCCTGCCTTCCCGGGGGTCCAGATGTCCCCCGTCAGAAGAGAAGGGCAGTAGTGGCATCAGAGCTGCGAAACCCTCAGCAGGCGGATGTGGGGTCGAAGACCAGGTCGGCCGGGCGGGTGCCGCCCGAGTTCCCGGTGACGCCGAGTCGGAAGAGGGTAACGGTGACAGAAAGGCAGACAGAAGACCCCGTCCGACACGCACATCGTCGGGCGCTCTTGCTCAGTCGTTAGACGAAGGGGGGCTGTTGCATGGACATCATCGTCAAGGGCCGGCACACAGGAGTCAGTGATCGGTTCCGAGACCAAGTGACGACCAAGCTGGCCAGGATCGAACGTCTGGACAACAAACTCATCCGAGTCGATGTGGAGGTGTCGAAGGAACGCAATCCGCGCCTCGCCGGTCAGCGGGAGCGCGTCGAGCTGACCATTCACTCGCGAGGACCGGCCATTCGTGCCGAGGCCTCGGCCGACGACCGATTCGCAGCCCTCGACATGGCCCTCGACAAGCTGGAAGGCCGCCTCCGGCGGCTGGCCGACCGGCGCAAGGTCCATCACGGCAACCATTGCCCGCCCTCGGTGGCGCAGATCACCGCGACGCTCCCTGACGTCGCCGACCTCGCGCCCACCACGCAGCCCACCGTCCCCAAGCAGGTCGAGCCCGACGAGGACGAGCTGCAGCAGAAGAGTGACCAGCTCTACGACGACATCGTCCCGATCGAGATGGACGGCGACGGGCCGCTCATCGTGCGGGAGAAGTTCCACCGAGCGGAACCCATGACCATCGACCAGGCCCTGCTGGAGATGGAGCTGGTCGGACACGATTTCTACCTGTTCCGTGACAAGGAGAGCGGCCAGCCGTGCGTCGTCTACAACAGACGCGGCTACAACTACGGCGTGTTGCGGCTCGTAGAGCCCTGATCGCGCGCTAAAAGATCTTCTCGACCACCCGAGAACCGCCGGTACATGCCATCATGGCGGTTCAACGGCTCTGGCCCCCCGACGAGGAGGAGACGTGAGCGAGCTCAGTCAGGTACAGATGAGCGAGCGAAGCGAGGGAAAGGCAGGCGCGAGGCGGACCGTCGCGAGGTGGACCGTCGCGAGGCGGATCGAGGAGGCCTCGTGACCGAGTCTGGCGAGGTCCGCGCGCCGGCGAGCGAGCCGATCCGCGTGATGATCGTTGACGATCACGAGCTGATCAGGCGGAGCCTGGCGCTGGCGCTGGCCGCTGAGCCCGATATCGAGGTGGTCGGTGAGGCGAGCGACGGGCAGGAGGCGGTCGAACTGGCCGATCGCCTCATGCCCGACGTCGCTCTCATGGACGTACGCATGCCCCGGCAGGACGGGATCGAGGCGACGAAGGGCATCAAGGCCTCTGTCCCGAGCACCCGCATCATCATGCTGACGGTCAGCGACGAAGAAGAAGACCTCTTCGAGGCCATCAAGGCGGGAGCCACCGGCTACCTGCTCAAGGACGTCCAGATCAACGACGTCCCCGCCGCGGTGCGCGGCGTGCACGAAGGCCAGTCGTTAATCAACCCGGCGATGGCGGCCAAGCTGATCAGCGAGTTCGCCAACATGAGCCGCAAGGAGGCCGAGCGGCCTCCCCAGCTCCCCGTCCCCCGGCTGACCGACCGGGAGATGGAGGTCCTCCGGCTGGTGGCCAAGGGCATGAACAACCGCGAGATCGCCAAGCAGCTGTTCATCTCCGAGAACACCGTGAAGAACCACGTGCGCAACATCCTCGACAAACTTCAGCTTCACTCGCGCATGGAGGCCGTGGTCTACGCGGTACGGGAGCGGATGCTCGAGATCACCTGACCCCCGCCTCGGCTCGGCTCGGGCGGGACGGTTGGGGCCTGATCGGCCGCGCAGGGCGGGCGGTCCGCGTCCACTCGGCTGCCCGGTCCGGCTCAGCGCCCGGCTTGCTCGGCCCCCGCCGGTTCGCTCAGCGCCCGGTCGGCTCAGCGCCGGTTCGGCTCAGCGCCCGGCTTGCTCGGCGCCCGCGGTTCGCTCGGTGCCCGGTCGGCTCAGCACTCGGTCGCTCTCGGTCCGCCACGCCCGGAGACTTACCGCCAACCCCAAGATTCGGCCCGCCACGCCCAAAGATTCGGCCCGCCACGCCCGGAGGCTCAGCTCGGCAGCCCCGGCCCAGCTCCGATGAACCGTGGTCCGGATGGGGATCGGCTGGGCGGCGGGGGCGGGGGCGGCTCAGGTCGGGCGAGGGGCGTTCAGGATCGGGAGCAGCTCAGGAGGGTCGGCGCGTTCGACGCGTACGGCGTCGCAGCCCACCCACTCGGCCGCCGACCACAGGGCCTCCCGTAAGGCGTCGGCCCACTTGGCGGCCGAGAGGCCCGGCTCCAGGCTGAGTTGCCTGGCCACCAGCGTGGAGCCCTCGCGCGCGGGGTCGACACGCCCGATCAGGCGGCCCCCGGACAGCACCGGCATCGTGAAATAGCCGTGCACCCGCTTGTGCTTGGGGACGTAGAGCTCCAGCGTGTACGTGAAGCCGAACACTCGCTCGGTGCGCCCCCGGTGCCAGATGAGCGAGTCGAACGGCGACACCAGCGTCGTGCGGTGCCGGCCACGCGGCTCCGACTCCAGGGCCACCGGATCCGCCCACGCGTTGGCCAGGCCCTTCCTGCCCGGCCAGCCGCTCACCGTCACGGGCACCAGGCCCGCCGCGCCGCTGAGCAGGACCTCGTCGAGGATCGCCGCGTGGCGGCCCTTGAGGCGCAGGAAGTCGATGAGGTCGGTGCGGTTGGCCACGCCCAGCGATCGGCCCGCGATGCCGGCCAGGCGTACGACGCACTCCTCGTCGGACAGGTCTTCGGCCAGGAGCTCGGCGGGGACGACACGCTCGGCCAGGTCGTAGACGCGGCGCCAGCCCACGCGGCGGGTGCAGACCAGCTCACCGATGTCGAGCAGCCACTCCAGGCCGATCTTCGACTCGGACCAGTCCCACCACGGGCCGCCGTTCTTGGCGCCGCCCACGTCGGAGGTGGTCAGCGGGCCCGACTCGCGGACCTGGTCGAGGAGCTTCTCCACCCCGTCGGGGACCTCGTGCCAGCGATAACGCCGCTCGCGAAACGCCCGGCGGCGGAACGAATAGAGCGGCCAGTGCTCGATCGGCAGGATGCAGGCGGCGTGACACCAGTATTCGAAGCTCTGGGCGGGATTGTGCCAGTAGGCGCGCTCGACGTCGGAGCGGCCCACCGCGCCCAGGCGGGCGTACGCGACCAGCTCGTGGGAGCGGGCCAGGACCGAGATCGTGTCGAGTTGCACGGCGCCCAGCCTGCGCAGCATGGCCCGCACCCCGCCCTTGCGCGCCCCGGCGCCGACGAAGCCCTGCGAGCGCAGGACGACCCGGCGCGCCTCCTCGGGGGTCAGGTCGATCGCACCGGTCATGTCTGCGTGTACGTACGGCGATGCATGCGAGCAATCTAGCGGCGGGCACCGACAGAAAATCGGGCTGGTGCCACCAGGGCGGCGCCCAAAAGCCACCAGGGCGGCGCCCGGAATCCGCCAGAACGGCGACGGGCGCCGTCAGGACTGCGCCCGGAGTCCGCCAGGACGGCGACGGGTGCCGTCAGGACCGGGACGAACGCCGCCAGGGCCCAGCTGGCGCCGTCAGGAACGGACCCGCGCCTCCAGTAGCGGGGCGGGCGCTGACGGGAGCGGGACGGCGCCTACAGCGCCGGGGCAGGTGCCGACGGGGCCGAGGTGGGGCCGCACGTGTCGATCCGGGGCCGGGGGTGGGGCCGCACGTGTCGATCCGGGGCCGGGCATGGAAACGGCGGGCGGCCCTGGATCGGGCGCCCGCCGGTGGAGCCTGCTCAGCGGTGATCTTCAGCGCGCATGCCCACGCGGGGCGCGTCGATCACGACATCGGTGAAGATGTCGAAGACGAGGGCGAGGACACCGCCGACGACGAACACGCCGGCGCCGATCCAGACGAGCGTCCAGTTGGCGGCAGTCAGCCCGAAGCCGGCCACGACGGTTCCCACCAGCATCACGGTCACCGCGAGCCACGAAGACGCGCGCCCCCCGTGGCTGCCGAGATTCTCCGTTTGCTCCGACTTCTTCCCCTCAACCATGACTAATCCTTCCTTTGCCGGATATCCCGCTTATTGGTGCGAGCCGGCGCTCAACCGGCATACCCTCTGCCTTGACCCATTCTCCCAGACAGGTTCTGCGCCCTCGTCGTCACGGTGGCTGTGTCTGGTTGCGGAACCGCCTACGATGGCAACGGGGAAGTTTGTCTCGGCCTCTCCTCCTGGCGGCGCCGCCGGGGTAGACCTGCGAGGAGCTTTACATAAAGTGGCAGCCATTCTCGACAAGATCCTACGTGCCGGCGAAGGCAAGATCCTGCGCAAGCTCAAGCGGATCGCAGACCAGGTCAACTCCATCGAGGACGACTTCACGAGCCTGTCCGACGCGGAGTTGCGTGCGCTGACGGACGAATTCAAGCAGCGCTATGCGGACGGCGAAACCCTCGACGATCTGCTTCCCGAGGCGTTCGCGACCGTGCGCGAGGCGTCCCGCCGCGTGCTCGGCCAGCGACCGTACGACGTGCAGATCATGGGTGGCGCCAACCTTCATCTGGGCAACATCTCGGAGATGAAGACCGGTGAGGGCAAGACCCTGACCTGTACGCTCCCGTCCTATCTCAACGCCATCTCCGGCAAGGGCGTGCACGTCATCACGGTCAACGACTACCTGGCCAAGCGTGACGCGGAGACCATGGGTCGCATTCACCGCTTCCTCGGCCTCGAGGTCGGATGCATCATCTCCGGCCAGCAGCCCGAGGAGCGGCGCAAGCAATACCAAGCCGACATCACCTACGGCACCAACAACGAGTTCGGCTTCGACTACCTGCGCGACAACATGGCGTGGTCGCTCGAGGAGTGCGTGCAGCGGGGCCACAACTACGCGATCGTCGACGAGGTCGACTCGATCCTGATCGACGAGGCCCGCACGCCGCTGATCATCTCCGGCCCCGGCGAGCAGTCGGGCAAGTGGTACCAGGAGTTCGCCAAGATCGTCCCCCGCCTGCGCAGGGGTGTCGAGGCGAAGAACCCGGGCGAGGAGAGCACCGGCGACTACATCGTCGACGAGAAGAAGCGCACGGTCGGCATCCTGGAGGCCGGTGTCGAGAAGGTCGAGGACTGGCTCGGCATCGACAACCTCTACAAGCCGGAGCACACCCACCTCGTCGGCTTCCTGAACAACGCGCTCAAGGCCAAAGAGCTGTTCAAGAAGGACAAGGACTACATCGTCTCCGACGGCGAGGTCCTGATCGTCGACGAGTTCACCGGCCGCATCCTGCACGGCCGCCGCTACAACGAGGGCATGCACCAGGCCATCGAGGCCAAAGAGAGCGTGAAGATCAAGGACGAGAACCAGACTCTCGCCACGGTCACCCTGCAGAACTACTTCCGCCTCTACGACAAGCTGGCCGGGATGACCGGCACGGCGGCCACGGAGGCCAACGAGTTCCACCAGACGTACAAGCTGGGCGTCGTCCCCATCCCCACCAACCGGCCGATGATCCGCAAGGACCAGGCCGACGTGGTGTACAAGACGGAGGACGCCAAGTTCGACGCGGTGGTCGAGGACATCAAGGAGCGCTACGAGGCCGGCCAGCCGGTGCTCGTCGGCACGACCTCGGTGGCGAAGTCGGAGCGGCTGTCGAAGGCGCTCAAGCGGCGCGGCGTGCCGCACGAGGTGCTCAACGCGAAGAACCACGCGCGTGAGGCGTCGATCATCGCCGAGGCGGGCCGCAAGGGCGCCGTCACCGTCGCCACCAACATGGCCGGTCGAGGCACCGACATCATGCTCGGCGGCAACTCCGAGTTCCGCGCCGACCTCGAGCTGCGCCAGCGCGGCCTCGACCCGGTCGAGACGCCGGAGGAATACGAGAAGGCCTACCCCGAGGCGCTGGAGAAGGCGCGGGCGGCGGTCCAGGCCGAGCACGACGAGGTCACCGCGCTCGGCGGCCTCTACGTCCTGGGCACCGAGCGGCACGAGTCGCGCCGCATCGACAACCAGCTCCGCGGCCGCTCCGGCCGTCAGGGCGACCCCGGCGAGTCGCGCTTCTACCTGTCGCTCGGCGACGACCTGATGCGCCTGTTCAACTCGGCCCGCGTCGAGATGATCATGACCAGACTGCAGATCCCCGACGACCAGCCGATCGAGTCCGGCATCGTCTCCAAGGCCATCGCCTCCGCCCAGCACCAGGTCGAGCAGCAGAACTTCGAGATCCGCAAGGACGTTCTGAAGTACGACGAGGTGATGGACCGCCAGCGCAAGGTCATCTACGCCGAGCGCCACCGCGTGCTGGAGGGCGCCGACCTGCACGAGCAGGTGCGCGGCTTCGTCGGCGAGGTGATCCAGGGCTACGTCCAGGGCGCCACGGCCGAGGGCTTCGCCGAGGAGTGGGACCTCGACAAGCTGTGGAAGGCGTTCGGGGAGCTCTACCCGGTCTCCGTCCGGGCCGAGGACCTCATCGAGGAGGCCGGCGGCCGCGAGGAGCTGACCGCCGAGCTCATCAGCGAGAAGGTCAAGGCCGACGCGCTGGCCGCCTACGACCGGCGCGAGGAGGAGTTCGGCGCCGAGACCATGCGTGACCTCGAGCGCCGCGTGATCCTCTCGGTCCTCGACCGCAAGTGGCGCGAGCACCTCTACGAGATGGACTACCTGCGCGAGGGCATCGGCATGCGGGCCTACGCGCAGAAGGACCCGAAGATCGAATATGCCCGCGAGGGTTACGAGATGTTCGCCGCGATGCTCGAGGGCATCAAGGAGGACTCCGTCGGCTTCCTGTTCAACCTCGAGGTGGAGGTGCAGGAAAACCCGATCGTCGAGGAAGAGGACGCGGTGCTGGCGGAGACCCGCTCGATCATCGCGCGCGGGCTGCGGGGGCCGGAGCGGCCCGCCGAGCTCGAATACTCCGCGCCCGGCGAGCAGGGTGAGGTCGAGCACGTGAAGGTCCGCACCACGCAGGAGGAGCGGGCGGCGTACGGGAACGTGGAGCGCAACGCGCCTTGCCCGTGTGGGTCGGGCAAGAAGTACAAGCGCTGCCACGGAGACCCGAAGCACGCGGCCTGATCCTAATTCCTTCGAAGACCCCCACTTTCCAGGTGGGGGTCTTTTTATTGGGGTCGCACGTCCGCTACGCCGTTTCGAAGTCGGTGCACAGCCATTGCAGCCCCTGTCTTTCCAGGCGTACGGCGAGGACGTGGTCGCGGTCGCCGCAGTGCACGAGAACGCACATTTCTATGGCGCCGTCGCGGGGCTCTTTCATGTGCACGCTCCTGGCGAACGGGGGCCGGCTGGCGTGGATCATCCGGCCCGCTCTCACCAGCTCCCGGTAGGCGCGGTCGGTGAGCCGGTCGGCCATGGTCTCGGGCGGGCGGCGACCGGCGAGCACCTCGGCCAGGGCCTGGCCGAGGTGGCGGAGCTTGCGCTCGTCGGGCATGGCGCCCGGCGGGCCCCATACCAGGGGGCGGGTGTCCAGGGCCAGCGCGCCCTGGGTGGCCGGGGTCCGCGGTGGTCGTTCCTCGTCGCGGGACGGCTCGGGGGCGGGGGTGAGGCCGATGCGGGATGCCGGGGACACGCGATCCTCCAATTCCTTGGGTGGAGAAAGAATCGATATAAGGAGTTTTCGGCCCGGCTCAGGAATACAAATCACGCCAACTTCCGCGGTCGGTGACCGACTTCGCGCGTTTTTGTGGGGGAAGGTTGTGGGAAGTTGGATTCCCTCTTCGGGAGGTGCCAGGGTGTTGCGGGCCTGATCAGTGGGGTCTGGGGCTATCCCAAACCGTTTGGGTCGGTCGGTTCCCGGGTTTGGGTAACGTCCCTTTCCTGAGGGGGCTCGCGGCCGGGGGTGGGCAGGTCGAGGGCGCGGATCAGGAGGGTGAAGAGGGCGTAGTAGAGAAGCAGGTACGCCAGGCCGAACAGGATGATCAGCCCCAGGCCGTGCGTGTTGGACTTGCCGGCGTTCAGCAGCAGGTCGATGGCGCCTCCCGAGAACGTGAAGCCCAGGCGGGCGCCGAGTTCGGCCATCAGGGCCATGGACAGGCCCGTCAGGAGGGCGTGGAGGACGAAGAGCGCGGGGGCGACGAAGATGAAGGCGAACTCCAGGGGCTCGGTGATGCCCGTGACGAAGGCCGTCAGGGCGGCCGAGAGCAGGATGCCCCCCACAGCGGGGCGGCGGGCCGGTGGGGCGGCGCGCCACATCGCGAGGGCGGCGCCCAGGAGACCGAACATCATGACCGGGAAGAAGCCGGTCATGAAGATGCCCGCCCCCTGCTCGCCGGCGAAATAGCAGTTCAGGTCGCCCGCCGCGTTCCGAGTCGCGCCGTCCACGCCCGCGTGGCACTCCGGCAGCGTGAACCACACGATGGTGTTGAGGAAGTGGTGCAGGCCGATGGGGATGAGCAGGCGGTTGGCCACGCCGTAGATGCCGGTCCCGGCCGTGCCGTGGGCCGAGAGCCAGTCGCCGACCTCCGCCAGCCAGTCGCCCACCGGGCGCCAGAGGAGGCCGAAGGCGACGCCGAGGACCAGGGCGGCGACGGCGGTGATGATGGGCACGGCGCGGCGGCCGCCGAAGAAGGCCAGCCAGGCGGGCGGCTTCAGGCGGTGGAAGCGCTGCCAGAGGAGGGCGGCCGTGATGCCGATGAGGATGCCGCCCAGCACGCCCGTGGGGTTCGGGGCGCCCACGTTGAGGGTGGGGGCGCCGTTCTGGAGGGTCACGGCGACCTTGGTGTAGACCGCGCCGTGCCCCGCCTCGAAGAACAGGGTCTTGGTCACGTGGTCGAAGACCAGGTAGCCGACCAGGGCCGCCAGCGCCGTCGAGCCGTCGGACCTGCGGGCGAAGCCGATCGCCACCCCCACGGCGAACAGCAGCGGGAGGTTGTCGAAGAGGGCCCCGCCGGCCGCGGCCATGACCCTGGCCACCGGGAGGAGCCAGGGCAGGGTGCCGCCCAGGCCGTCCTTGCCGAGCATGTCGTCCTGGCCGAAGCGGTAGAGCAGGCCCGCGGCCGGGAGCACCGCGATGGGCATCATGAGCGAGCGGCCAATGCGTTGCAGCACGGCGAAGGTCGATGACCACCAGGCTGCGCGCATGGTCCTGGTCACCCCCCGCGGCAGGTGTGTCCGTTCGTGACGCGGGGGTTGGAGGGTTACTACCCCCTGGCGGTTCCGCGGGAAACGCCGCTAGGTCTCGCCGGAGTCGAGGTCGGGCTCGGGTTCGCGGCCGGGGGTCAGGATGTTGAGCCTGCGGATCAGGAACGTGAACACGACGTAGTAGAGCACGCCGTAGATCACGCCCAGGAGCAGGATGCCGGGCAGGTTCTCGGTGTTCGACTTGCTGGCGTTCAGCAGCATGTCCAGCAGCCCGGCGGAGAAGCCGAAGCCGAGCTGGCCGCCGATCAGCGTGGTCAGGGCCATCGCCACGCCCGTCAGGACCGCGTGGACCACCAGCAGCAGGGGGGCCACGAAGATGAAGGCGAACTCGATCGGCTCCGTGATCCCCGTGACGAACGACGCCAGCCCCGCCGACAACATGATCCCGCCCACCGTGGCCCGCCGGTGCTTGGGCGCCGCGCGCCACATCGCCAGGGCGGCGGCCGGCAGGGCGAACATCATGACGGGGAAGAAGCCGGCCATGAACTGGCCCGAGTGCGGGGCGCCGCCGAAGTAGCAGTTCCAGTCGCCGCCCAGCACCCGGCCGCCGACGTCGCACTGCGGCACCACGTACCAGACCACCGAGTTGACGAAGTGGTGCAGGCCCAGGGGGATCAGCAGGCGGTTGATCAGGCCGTAGATGCCGGTGCCGATCGGGCCGATGGCGGTCAGGGCCTCGCCGCCGTGCCGGATCCACTCGCCGATCACCGGCCAGAGCCAGCCGAAGACCACGCCGATGAGCAGGGCCACGATCGAGGTGATGATCGGTACGAAGCGCCGCCCCCCGAAGAACGCCAGCCACGACGGCAGCTTGATGCGGTGGAAGCGCTGCCAGAGCAACGCCGCGACCAGGCCCATGACGATGCCGCCGAGGACCTTGGTGGGGTTCTGCATGCCGTAGTTGATGATCTCCTTGATGCCCTGGTCCTGCACCTCCGTGATGCTTACGGTGTCCCGGATGTCCGAGCCGAAGAACATCACCTTCGTCACCCGGTCGAAGACCAGGTAGCCGACCACGGCGGCGAGGGCCGTGGAGCCGTCGGACTTGCGGGCGAAGCCGATGGCCACGCCCACGGCGAACAGCAGCGGCAGGTTCTCGAACAGCGCGGCCCCGGCTGCCGCCAGCACGTCGGCCACCTGGTTCATCCAGGCCAGGCCCGCCACGTCGGCCAGCCCGCCCGGCTCGGCGCCGTTGGAGCCGAGCATGTCGGGCTGGCCGAAGCGCAGCAGCAGGGCGGCCGCCGGCAGGGCGGCGATGGGCAGCATCAGGGAGCGGCCCAGCCGCTGGAGCACGGTCATCACGCGAGCGAACGGCGAAGGCCGGGCGGCGGTGGTCTCGTTCACCGGTCGTTCCTCCGGGGCCTGTGGGGGCCAGGACTGGACTCTGGGTTCGATCCTCCGGGAGCCGGGTATCGCGGGGAACGGGTTTCTCCGGGACTCTCCGAGGGGGTAGGGGTGTCGGCGGTGAAGGACCGGCCGGGTGTCAGCTCCGCCTGGAGGGCATCTCGAGGAGGGTGCGCAGCTGGTAGCGGTCCGCGCGGTACGTGGACACGCCCAGCTCCGCGCAGGCGCCGCCCGAGAACGACCGGCGCTGCAGCAGCAGTACGGCCCCGCCGCGCGGCAGTTTCAGCAGGTCGGCGTCGCTCGGGTCGGCGATGCCGCCGTCGATGGTGAGCTCCCCGGCGTCCATGACGAGCCCGTAGCGGCTCTCCAGCAGCTCATACAGTGATTTATCCGACAAGTCGTAGTCGGCCAGGTCCGGGGCGAGCTTGACCGGGATGTGGGCCCGTTCGATCGACAGCGGCTCGCCGTCGGCCGTACGCAGGCGCTCGATGAAATGCACCTCCTCGCCCGGCTGGATGCCCAGCTCCTTGGCCAGATGGGCGCTGGCGCGCACGATCCGGCGGTCGAGGTCGCGCGAGCCCGGGATCATGCCCCGCGCCCGCATGTCGTCGGTGAACGACGTGAGCTGCAGGGCCAGCTCGATCTTCGGCCGGGCGACGAACGTCCCCTTGCCGGGCACGCGGTGCAGGCGGCCCTCGGACACGAGGTGGTCGACGGCCTGCCGTACGGTCATCCTGGACAGGCCGAAGCGCTGGCAGAGCTCGCGCTCGGACGGGATGGCCGCCCCGATGCTGAGCTCGTCGCTGTCGATGAGGTCCAGCAGGATCTCGCGAAGCTGGAAATACTTGGGCACCGGGCTGTCCGGATCGATGTGCGCCACGGATCCTCCCCTCGTCACTACCTGGGCAATGGGCTATGGTTCGTACTGGTCTAGTCCGGACTAGACCACATGTCGCGAAAGACGGTCAAGTCTGAACCGCAATGAGTTGAGGGATGAGCCCGAGATGACCACCAAGATGCGCAGCGAGATCGCCGAGCAGCCGACCGCGCTGCGGGCCACGCTGGACTCCCTGCTCCCCAAAGTCGATGAGATCAAGGCCATGGGCGAGCAGACTCGCCAGTTGCTGTTCATCGCACGTGGCACCTCCGACAACGCAGCAGTGTACGGGCGCTACCTGGTCGAATCGCACGCCGGGCGGCTGTCCGCGCTGGCGGCGCCGTCGATCGCGACCACGTACAAGCGCCGCCTCGACCTGGACGGCGTGCTGGCGGTCGCCATCTCGCAGTCGGGGCGGACCGAGGAGATCGTCGAGACGCTGACCTGGGCCAAGGACTGCGGGGCCAAGGCCGTCGGCATCACGAATGGGGGCCCGGACAGCCCGCTGGCGCAGGCGGCCGACGTCGCCCTGTGCACGGTGGCGGGCGAGGAGAAGGCCGTCCCGGCCACGAAGACGTACACGACGCAGCTCGCGGCGCTGGCGGTGCTCGCCATCGGGCTGGGCGCGGACGTCGACGCGGACGAGCTGCAGCGGGTGCCCGAGGCGGTGGAGAAGCTGGTCGCGGAGCCGGGGGACCTGGACGCCGTGGTCGAGGGGCTGCTCGACAAGCCGGGCGTGGTCGTGTCCGGGCGGGGGCTGGCGTTCTCGACGGCGCTGGAGACCGCGCTGAAGCTGAAGGAGGCCTGCTACCTGCACGCCATGGGCCTGTCGTACGCCGACCTGCTGCACGGCCCCATCGCCGTGGTGGACGCCGACACGCCGGCGCTGCTGGTGGCCTCCGAGAACAGCCCGACGCTGCAGGGGACGGTCGCGCTGGCCGAGCGGGTCGTGGCGGCGGGGGCGGCGGCGTACACGATCGGGGGCGGCACCGCGCTCGCCCGGGCCGGCACGGCCGCGCTGAACGGCCCCGACCTGCCCGAATGGCTGGCCCCCATGGGCCTCATCGTGCCGGGGCAGCTGCTCACCGAGGCGCTGGCCCGCCGGCTCGGCATCGACCCCGACGCGCCGCGCGGCCTGAACAAGGTCACCCAGACCGACTGATCTAGCCTGGTCAGAGTGCTAGTCCTAGGGAGGACCGGATGGCGGCGGATGTGAATGCGATCATCGCCGGGCTGGGCGGCGCCGACAACATCATCGACATCGAGCCCTGCATCACCCGCTTGCGCACCGAGGTGCGCGACGCGGCCAAGGTGGATCAGACGGCGCTCAAGGCGGCCGGCGCGCATGGCGTGATGGCCGCGGGGAACGTGGTCCAGGTCGTCGTCGGACCGGAGGCGGACACGATCGCCAGCGACATCGAGGACATCATCGGCTAAGGGCGAGACCATGACGACTGTTCTCGCCCCGGTTGAGGGGGCAGCTGTGGGGTTGGCCGCCGTGCCCGATCCGGTGTTCGCGGCGGGCCTGGTCGGGCCGGGAACGGCGATCGATCCGCTGCGGGGGCCCGGGAATGCCCTGGCCCCCATAGCGGGAAAAATAATGAAACTGCACCCGCACGCGTACGTCATCGTGGGGGACGACGGCAAGGGCGTGCTGGTGCACCTGGGCATCGACACTGTCCAGCTCAAGGGGAAGGGGTTCCAGTTGCTGGCGGCCGAGGGCGACAGGGTGAGCGCCGGGCAGCCGGTCGTCGCGTGGGACCCGGCGGTCATCGAGGCGGGCGGCCGCTCGCCGGTCTGCCCCGTCGTCGCGCTGGACGCGTTTTCCGAGGCCCTGAGCGGGGTCCGGGAGGGCGCGGTGCACGCGGGAGACGAGCTCTTCAGATGGGAATAGTGGCCGCTCCGGCCGGCTTGGATGTGACGCCGGTCGCTGCCTCCGTATTGGGCCGGACCCGTCACAATAGGCCCGGCACAATAGAGAAGCGCCAGATTTGCCCCGAGCGGCCGGCGCTGACGTCCACAGGTCCGGGTGGTCTGGACCGGCACAGAAGGAGGAGCGGCACGATGGGTGAGCGCAAGGTCACCGTGGCGGCGGAGGTAGGGCTGCACGCCCGTCCCGCGGCGACGTTCGTCTCGCGGGCCAAGCTGGCCCCGATGGACATCACGGTGGCGAAGTCCCACGGCGGTGGCCCGGTCAACGGCAAGAGCATCCTCGCGATCATGGCCCTCGACGTCCGCCAGGGCGAGACCGTGGTGATCTCCGCGGAGGGCGAGGGCGCCGAGGAAGTGCTCGACGAGCTGGCCACGATAGCCAGTACGCCATGAACCTGCGGGGGGTGGGGGTCAGCCCGGGGATCGGGCACGGGCCCTCTTACGTTCTGACCGTCTCCGTGCCCGAACCCCCCGAGGGCGCCACCTACACCGGTGAGGCGGAGCAGGAGAAAGAGCGCGCGATGACCGCGCTCACGCGGGTCGCGGGCGAGCTGGAGGCCCGCGGCAACCAGGCGGGCGGCGAGGCCGAGGAGATCCTCAAGGCCCAGGCGCTGATGGCCGAGGACCCGGGGCTGGTCGTGAAGGTGAGGTCGCTGATCGACCGCGGCCTGGCCGCTCCCAGGGCCGTCTTCGAAGCTTTCACGAAATATCGGGACGTGCTGGCCGGGTCCGGCGGATATCTGGGCGAGCGGGCCGCCGATCTGGGCGACATCAGGGATCGCGTGATCGCCTTGCTCTACGGGCAGGCCATTCCGGCGCTGCCGTCGCGGCCCGCGGAGCCGTACGTGCTGGTCGCCAGGGATCTCGCCCCCGCCGACACCGCGCTGCTGTCCAGGGAGCACGTGGTCGCGTTCGTCACCGAGGAGGGCGGCCCGACCAGCCATACCGCGATCATGGCCAGGGCGATGGGCGTGCCCGCCGTCGTGGCCTGCCCGGGCGCGACCGGCATCCCGCCGGGCGTCCAGGTGATGGTGGACGGGACCTCCGGCGACGTACGCGTGCAGCCCGCCGAGGCCGACGTGGCCGACGCGGTCGGCGCCGCCACGGCCCGGCAGGCCGCGCTCGCGTCGTGGACCGGTCCCGGCGCGACCGCCGACGGGCACCGGGTGCCGCTGCTGGCCAACGTCGGCGGCCCGGCCGACCTCGACGCCGCCGTGGCCGCGGGCGCGGAGGGCGTCGGGCTCTACCGGACCGAGTTCCTCTTCCTCGACCGCGCCGAGCCGCCCTCCGCCGAGGAGCAGCGGCAGGCGTACGGGGCGGCGCTGGCGGCGTTCCCGGGCGGCAAGGTGGTGGTGCGGACGCTGGACGCCGGCGCGGACAAGCCGCTGGCGTTCCTGCCGTCGCCCACCGAGCCGAACCCGGCGCTGGGGGAGCGCGGCCTGCGCACGTTCCGGAAGTTCCCCGAGGTGATGGACGCGCAGCTGGGCGCGCTGGCGGAGGTCGCCGGCGCGGGGCTGCAGGTGATGGCGCCGATGGTGGCCACGGCCGAGGAGGCCGCGTGGTTCGCCCGGGAGTGCCGGGAGAAGGGCCTGGCGGACGTCGGCGTGATGATCGAGGTCCCGGCGGCCGCGCTCCGGGCCCGCGACCTGCTCGCCAGGGTGAACTTCGTCTCGATCGGCACGAACGACCTGAGCCAGTACGCCTTCGGCGCCGACCGCCAGCTCGGCGCCGTGAGCACGTTGCACGATCCGTGGCAGCCGGCGCTGCTCGACCTGGTGGCCATGGCCGCGCAGGCCGCGGGGCGGGCGGGCAAGCCGTGCGGGGTCTGCGGGGAGGCGGCCGCGGATCCGGCCCTGGCCTGCGTGCTGGCCGGCCTCGGGGTGACCTCGCTGTCGATGGCGCCGTCCGCGCTGGCGGCCGTACGCGCCGGGCTGGCCGCGCACACGCTGGAGCAGTGCCGGACGGCGGCCGGGGCGGCGCGGGCGCAACCTTCGGCGGCCGACGCGCGTGCGGCGGCCCGCGTTCACCTGCCCGGGCTCGGCAGGCTGGGGTTGTAGTTCCGGCCGGTTTCGGTAAGCGCCGGGCCCGGCCGGGTCGTCACATGGATACCTTTGAAGGCATGCTTCGACGGATCGGCACGACAGGGCTCCTGGTGATCGCGCTCACTGCGTGCGGCGGTGGCGGGGCCTCCCCGGGCACGGCCGGCACGGCCGGCACGGCTGGTTCGGCGCCGACCGGGGGCAAGGCCGCCCCGCCCGCGCAGACGCCCACTCAGACGCCCGCTCAGACGACGGCGGCGCCGCAGCAGAGCCCGGTCCAGCGGGTCCTGGCGAAAATGAGCGTGGAGGAGAAGGTCGGCCAGCTCTTCATGCCCGTCCTGTACGGCACCGCCGCCGACACGGTCTCGGGCGAGAACCAGGCCCGATACGCCGCCCGGACCCCGGCCAAGGTGATCGCGAAATACCACCTGGGCGGCGTGATCCTCTTCCCGCAGAACGTCAAGAGCATCGGCCAGGTCGTCGGCCTCACCAACGGCCTGCAGCGCGCCTCGGACGAGGTGCCGCTGCTGATCGGCACCGACCAGGAGAACGGCCTGGTGTCCCGGATGTCCGCCCTCATGACGGACTTCCCCGGCGCCTCCCAGATCGGCGCGTCCCGGGACACCGGCCTGTCGAGAGAGGTGGCCAAGGCGACCGGCGACGAGCTGCGCGCGCTCGGCGTCAACCTCGACTTCGCCCCCGTCGCCGACGTGAACGTCAACCCGCGCAACCCGGTCATCGGCAGGCGGGCCTTCGGCGACGATCCGCAGCGGGTGGCCAAGATGGTCGCCGCGGCGGTCAAGGGCTTCGGCGAGGCGAAGATCGCCGCCACCGCCAAGCACTTCCCGGGGCACGGCGACACCTCCGTGGACAGCCACACCGGGCTGCCGGTGATCAAGCACACGAAGTCGGAGTGGGAGCGGATCGACGCGCCGCCGTTCAAGGCCGCCATCGGCGCGGGCGTCGACGCCGTGATGAGCGCCCACATCGTCTTCCCCAAGCTCGACTCGTCCGGCGACCCGGCGACGCTGTCCAAGCCCATCCTGACCGGCCTGCTCCGGGAGCAGCTCGGATTCAAGGGCGTGATCTCCACCGACGCGCTCAACATGGCCGGGGTGCGCAAGAAGTACAACGACGGGGAGATCGCGGTGCGGGCCGTGCTGGCCGGGGCCGACCTGCTGCTCATGCCCAACGACCTGCCCAGGGCCTACGAGGCGGTGCTGGCGGCGGTGAAGTCGGGCCGGATCTCCGAGCAGCGCCTCGACCAGTCGGTCACCAGGTTGCTGACGCTCAAGCAGAACAAGGGACTGCTGACCGAGGCGCCCGTGGCCTCGGCGGAGGAGGCGGCCGGCGTGCTGCGCTCGGCCGAGCACCGCAGGCTGGCCGCCCGAGCCGGGAATTAGTGCGCGCCGCGCAGCCCGCTGGCGATGAACATCGCGGCCAGCATGGCGAACAGGAACGCCTGCACGTACTGGATGAACATCTCGAACGCGGTCATCAGGATCGTCATCAGCACGCCGAGGACGCCGAGGCCCGCGCCCAGCGGGGTGAGCTGCTCGAACAGGAACCAGAAGCCCACCGAGCTGAAGAAGGCCACGATGACGTGGCCGGCGAACATGTTCGCGAACAGCCGGATGAAGTGGGTGAACAGCGAGGTGATGAACACCTCGGCGAGGATCAGCGGGGCGTAGAGCCCGTACGCCCAGCCGGGCAGGCCGGGCAGGTGCACGATGCCGCGCAGGTAGCCGCGTACGCCGTGGTGCTTGACGCCGAGGTAGATCTTGACGCCGTACACGCTGAGCGCCAGCACCGCCGGGAAGTTGACGCTGGCGGCGACAGGGTACTGGATGAACGGGACGACGCCCATCAGGTTCCAGATGAGCACGGTGAGGAAGATCGTCAGGAGCAGGCCCATCCAGCGGTCGGAGTCCTTGCCCAGGCTGGGTCTGGCGATGTGGTCGCGTACGAAGTCGTAGGTGTACTCGCCGATGCTCTGCCAGCCCCGTGGCACGATCTTCGGCTTGGCGAACGCGGCCCAGCACAGGGCGATGGCGATGACCGAGCTCAGCAGGACAATCAGGACCGGTTTGGTGAACCATTCAGGTCCACCTGGGATGATAGGGGCGAATTGGAAGAGTTCGAGTCCCGGAGCGGTCCACTCTTCCGGGGAGATGATCAGGATCGTCGTCCGCACGGCGGTCCCTTCTGGGTAGCGATCTAACGCTGGGGGAACACCTTAACTGGATATTACGGACATCCTTTTAGATGGGTTTAATCCATAGATAAATGGCCGAGTCGCGTTAAAGTCATTTGCGGGACGCTCTACCCTAGAACGATGGTTACGGGTGTGCTCATCGACTGGGGCGGGGTGCTGACGACCAGCCTCTCCGACTCCATCGCGCGCTGGATCGTGGCGGACCGGATCGACAGGGACCGCTACTACACCGTGATGCGCGAACTCATCGACCACGCCTACAGCGGGGGCGACGGCGAGAGCCTCATCCACGCCCTCGAACGGGGCGAGATCGACGGGTCCTCCTTCGAGCGCGACCTGGCCTCCCGGCTGCTCACCCTGGACGGGGTGCCGCCGGTGGCCGAAGGGCTGCTGGAGCGCATGTTCGCGGGCTTCGAGCGGGTCGACGCGATGTACGACATGCTGCGCGACGTACGACAGAGCGGTCTCAAGACCTGCCTGCTGTCCAACTCCTGGTCCAACACCTACCCCCGGGACGACTGGGAGGAGCTCTTCGACGCGGTCGTGATCTCCGGCGAGGTCGGCATGCGCAAGCCCGAACCGCGCATCTTCCACCACGCCCTCGGCCAGATCGGCCTGGCCGGCGAGGAGTGCGTGTTCGTCGACGACATCGAGGCCAACATCGTCGCCGCGCAGGCACTCGGCATCGCGGGGATCCACCACCGCGACGCGGACACCACGATCGCGGAGCTGGAGACCCTCCTGCGCCTCAGGCTGAAGTAGGCCATCACTTCGGTCTTGACCAGGCACTATGAGTAGGGTGGCGGTCTGGTGACGCTGGTTTCCCCATAGCAGTGCCCTCGCAAGCTTGGAAAGGTTCGTCATGCGCGTCTATCTGCCGTGCACTCTTCCGGCCCTGGCCTCGGCGGTCGAGGCCGGAGAGCTGGGCCCGGCCCCGCTGACCGGTTATGCGGTGACCCCCGCGCTGACCGAGTGGTACGCCTCGGGGGACACCGAGGAGCTCGAATACGTCGCGCTCACCGAGGCGGCCCGCGCCTCGCTGCGCATGCTGGCCGCCGACCGCGCCGACGGCGTCGAGGCGCCGCCCCGGCGCGTGGTGATCGCTGCCGAGGTGCCGGACCGCTCGGTGGCCGCCGGGGTCGATCTGGAGGAGCGCGCCAGAGTACGCCTCGCCGAGCCGATCCCGGTGGCCAAGGTGGCTTCGGTGCACATCGACGACGAGTTCGCGGTCCCCGACGTCGAGGCCGCCATCGCCGCGCTGCCCGCCTCCGACCAGGGCGACGACGACGCGCGGTTCACCGTGGACGGGGCGGAGGCGCACGAGCTCATGTGGTACGCGACCCAGGAGATTCCCGACCTCCTCGGTTCATAACGGTGAGATCACATGGGGTGCGCTTCCTCGGCCGAAGGGAGCAGCGCCTCGCTAAGGTCCCGACGCAGCACATTCGTCTGATCGAAGGAGTCGGTACCACGTGAAGCGTCGAGTCGCGGCGATCGCCATAGGTGCGATGACCCTCCTGGCGGGCTCTCCCGCGCACGCCCAGGCTGCGCTCAAGCCGTACGACCATCAGGACCCCTACAGGTCGGGCTGCGGCAACTCCGCCCGCGCGGTGAAGTCCGCCACGATCAAGAGCCGGGCCCACGGCCAGGTGGGGACGATCAAGCTCATGTGGTCCGGCAGGTGCAAGACCAACTGGATCGAGATCAGGACCGGCACGTCCATGCGCGGCAGCATCAGCGTGTACACCGCCGACGGCCGCCACGACACCTTCCGCTTCAAGGCCGGCAACGGCGGCCGGCACTGGGGCGACATGCTCTGGGCCAACAACATGTGCGCCTGGGGCAGCGCCTCGGTGCAGTGGGGCGGCGGCAACGGCGGCCAGAACGGCTCCGGCACCACGGGCAAGGCCTGCCGCTAGCGCGATCGAGGGGGTCGTGGCCGCGCGGGCGCGGCCCCTGGTTCACCGGAATGTCACACCGGCCATCTAGGCTGGATGCAACATGACGAAGCACATAATCTGGGATTGGAACGGCACGCTCTTCCACGACGTGGACGCCGTGGTCGGGGCCACCAACGAAATCTTCAGGCCGTACGCGCTGCCCGAGCTGACCGCCGACGGCTTCCGCGCGGTCTACACCCGGCCCATCTGGGTCGCCTACGAGCGCCTGCTCGGCCGCCCGCTCGGCGAGGGCGAGTGGGAGCTGCTCGATGACGGGTTCCACGAGCACTACTACCGGCTGAGCGACGTGTGCGGGCTGGCCCCGGACGCCGAGCTGCTGCTGTCCAACTGGACGGGCACCCAGTCGCTCTGCTCGATGGCGCCGCACGCCCACCTCGTGCCCAAGGTCGAGTCGTTCGGCATCACCCCGCACTTCACCCGGATCGACGGCCTCACGGGGGCCACCGGTGGCGAGAAGGCCGCGCACATGACCGCGCACATCGAGGCCATCGGGGTCGACGCCGACGAGATCCTGGTGATCGGCGACAGCATCGACGACGGGCTCGCCGCCAAGCACGTGGGCGCCAGGGCGGTGCTCTACACCGGCGGGATGACCACCAGGGCGGAGCTGGAGGGCACCGGGCTGCCGGTGGTGGACACGCTGGCCGAAGCGTTCGACTATGCCTGATCATGCTTAAATCGGTCAGGCAGGAGCCCTGAGCGCGGCGACGGCCGTACCCTTGCAGGGATCCCTCAGGAGGCCGCCATCAATCGCCTTGTGCTGTGGAACGTCGACCTGACACTGGTCGACGTCGCCATCGTGACCAGAGACGCCTACGCCGAGGCGTTCCGCCTGGTGACCGGGCGCCCGCTGGTCAAACTCGTGCCCCCGCTCGGCCGCCCCGACTCAGAGATCGTCTTCGAGACGCTCGCCGTCAACGGCATCGTGGCCGAGGACGGCCACCTGCCCCGGTTCCTGGCCGCGCTCGCCACGGCCTTCGCCGACCGGCGCGGGCGGCTGGCGAAGGAGGGGCGGATGATGCCCGGGGCCAAGGACGCGCTGAAGTCGGTGTCCCGGCTCGACGGCGTGGTCCAGACGGTGCTGACCGGGACGATCAAGAGCAACGCCGTGCACAAGCTGAAGGCGTTCGGGCTCGACAAGCACATCGACTTCGACCTCGGGGGTTACGGCGAGGAGGTCTACCCGAAGGCGACGCTGCTGCAGGTGGCGCAGTCGCGGGCCAAGCAGCGGCTCGGCACGCCGTTCACGGCGGCCAACACCGTGGTGATCGGGGACTCCACGCGGGACGTGCAGGCGGCCAAGATCGGCGGGGCCGCGATGATCGGGGTCGCGTCGGGCCGCTCGATGGCGGGCGAGCTACGCGAGGCGGGGGCCGACGTGGTGCTGCCCGACCTCTCCAACGCCTCGGAAGTGGTGGCCGCCGTCGCCGGCCTGACCTCCCCCCTCGACCGCAAGGCCGGCTGACCCACCCCCCCCCCCCCCCCCTCCCCCACCCCCCATGG